>JAPPIT010000159.1 GCA_028820505.1 Defluviicoccus sp. | reverse complement strand
GCCCGTCCTGGAAGGTCACCACCCGGTGCCACTCGGTCTTGTCGACCCGCTCGCCGCTGCCGTTCCGGTCGATATACGACTCGTCGGTCGCGACGCTCATGTTGGCCACACGGCCTCCCGAGGCGAGGTGGTTGACGGTGACGTCGGCGCCGAGGCGGCCGATGAGCTCGACGCGGTTCAGTCCGAATGCCATGTTGGCCTCCGTGTTCCGTGGTTCTGACGATGGGTGAACGACCGGGCCGGGGCCTTCTCGACCCCAGCCCGATCAACCCTTCAAAAGCTTCCTAAACTCTTGGACCGGGAAGCCGCGCCGCGCCGCCCGGGGAGTGTCCGGTGGTCCTGTCGGCGGCGACCAAGCTCGGCGGTAGAGGTGGAAGTTGCGGGTCGGGGACGTTCGATGCGCGGACGTGCGGGGCCGCCCGGGCGGGCTCAGCCGCGGTGCCGGGCGCGGAGAAGATCGATGAGGCAGCCGCCGCTCCACAGGATGACGAGACACCACCAGGCCGCCGCGCCGCGGGACGGGGAGAGGAGGAGCGCGGCGACCGCCAGGACGAGCGCGAGGATGCAGAGCGCGGCGACGGCGGTCTGGATCCGGGTCATGACGATCATCATCCGGAGCTCGGCATCACGCGCAGAACCGGTATTCCGAGCTGGCGCGCCTTGTCGACCAGGTTGGCGGTGATCCCGGTGCCGGGGAAGGCGATGATCCCCTTGGGGAGCAGGTTGAGCAGGTCGTCGTTGCGCCGGAACGGCGCCGCGCGGCCGTGCGCGTCCCAGTTGGGGCGGCAGACGATCTGGTGGACGCCGCGCGCCTCCGCCCAGCTGGCGGCGATCTTCTCGGTGCCGGGCCCGCCGCCATGGACCAGGACCATGTCGGCGTACTTGGCCCTGGCGTTGTCCAGCGTGGCCCAGACGATCCCCGTGTCGGAGACGCCCTTGCCGCCGGCGATGGCGACCAGGGTCCCGGCGGGCAGGTGGGCGCTGTTCTTGCGGTCCCTGCGGGCGCGCAGGAAGTCGCGCGCGTCGATGGCGGCCGAGGTGAGCGCCCGGGTCTGCGAGGTGTGGGAGCCGTAGCGCGGCCGCCAGGTCTCGCCGGTGTGGCGGAAATAGATCTCGGCGGCGGTGTCGCGCAGGGTCTCGAAGGCGTCGCGCCGGTCTCCGAGGTTGTGGGCCCGGTCGGTGAGCTTCTGCAGCTCGAGCGCGGCGATCTCGGTGCCGTCCTGGGCGCGCTCGAGATCGCGCATCTCGGGCGTCAGCCTGTCGACGATGCGGTCGAGGCGCTGCACCTGGGCGTGCAGCATGTTGGTGAAGCCCCAGAGCAGCGGTTCGAGCTCGTCGTGGAGCTGGGTGCCCTCGATGGCGATGCCCTGGACCATGATGGCGATCGCCTCGGTGAGGGCGAACTCGGCCTCGGAGCGGTCCCACACCTCGCGGGTGTCGAGCTCGTCGCGCTCGGGGCCGCCGCCGTAGAGCGCGAGGTTGTCGCAGACGGTGGCGGTGGCGGTGACGCCTGGCATGGCTGCGATCTGCTTCATTGGGGTATTTCCCCTGCTTGGTGGCGGTGACGGGTTCAGGCCGCGGTCGCGCCATCAGGCCGGGATGCCGGTAAGGGGTGGCCGGGATGGTCGGGGAACGGCACGAGGCCGCGCTGCCAAAGCATGTCGGCGGCGGCGAGGCGAACCTGGCTCCTGTGCTCGACCTGGCGCGGTCCTTCCGGGTCGCGCAGCAGGCTGATCACGTAGTACCAGGGGTCGGCGGGATCGTCGTGGTCGCGCAGGCGGATCAGCGTGCCCACCTGCCGGCCGAAGACGAGGATGGCGCAGAGATCGTCGCCGGTGCGGCGGAACAGCACGTCGTCGATCGAGAAGTCGGAACGGGCCATGGGGAGCCTCCCGCGGGTTGGCAGGAAAAAAGGGGGGGCGGCCAGGAAGAGGCGCCGGCCCCGAGTTGGAAGGGAGAGCGGATGACGGGAGGGGCCGGGCGGCGCGTCGCGCGGCGGAACGCATCGCGGCGAACCGATCCGGGCGCCGTGTGGACGCGACGGCGGGCCGGGTGGCGGCGGTTCTCCGGTTCGCCGGTTGGAGACCGCTCAGCCCCGTCCCGTCACCCTCTCCCGGCTTCTCTCTCCTCCTCCCGGCCTTTCGTCGAATGTGGCGGGGGCATGGAATGCCGGACCGGGATTACCCGGCGCATGAAGCGAGCGACATCCCGCGGCGCGAGCTGGAGGCGCAGTTCCGCCCGAAGCGCATCGGGGCCGAACGCGCGCAAATCGTCATTGAAATCCCCCATCCCTGGAGACAGCGCCAGCGCCTCGATGCCCGCCGCTTCGGCGCGTCCGGTCAATGCCGCGAGCGCCCTGCCGCCGGCCCCGTCGGCGTCGCGGGCGATGTAGAGCCGGCGCAGCGTCATCGGGAGCAGAACGGCGGCGAGGTGGCTGGCCGACAGCGCGGCGGCCATCGGCATGGCGGGGAGCGCAAGGCGCAGCGTCAGCATCGTCTCGATGCCCTCGCCGACCGCGAGGGTGTCGCCGGCCGCGCCGAACCGGACGGCATGGCCGAGGAGATTGCCCATCGCGCGGCGCGGCGTGCGGACCGGCGCCTTGCCGAGCCCGTCCGGCGCCAGCCAGGTGCGGTGCGCGCCGGTGACGGCGCCCGAGAGATCGGTGACGGCGGCGATCATCGCCGGCCGGGTCTCGGTTGGGGAACCGTCATCCGGGCGGTAGTAGCACCGTGCATGAAACCGCAGCGCGCCCGCATCGTGAACGGCTGCGATGCCGCGATGGCGCAGATAAGTCTCGACGAGCGTTCCGCGGATCGGCCGCGACATGGCGATCAGCCGCCGCGCGGCCTCGGGCGAGCCGGACGGGACGGGCGTGCGGGGAGACCCCGGTTCGGCGCGCGGCAGGTTCAGAAAGCGCCGCGCTTCGTCGGCGGCGTCGCGAAAGTGCGTGAACCCGCAACTCTCGCGGATCGCGTCGAGGAGATCGCCGTGCTCGCCAGTCGCGGAGTCGGTCCAGCGCCCGGCGGCGCCGGGGCCGGTCTCCGGTCCGTCGAGCCGGACGAACATCGACCGGCCGGGCGCGTTGCGAACGTTGCCCACGATCCAGTATCGGCCCTGGCGTCGCCCGCTGGACAGATACCGGCGGCACACCGCCTCGGCATCGCGGGCGAGGCGGCAGGCAAGCTCGGAAGCGTCACGGGGCATGGTAAGTTCTCCGCCCTTCGGTCCTGGGCCGGCCGGTGGCCGCGTCGGAGACGGGACGGGAGCCCCGGCGCCGTCCGCTTCCCGGGGATGGCTACGGCGGCGCGAGCCCCATCAGCGGCATGTTGGAGAGGATCTCCACCTGGTCGATGCGGAGCCCCGCGAAGGCGAGGCAGGCCGCCACCTCGGCCTCCGTCTCGTAGGTCCCGTGGTCCTCCAGGGTCTCCAGCTCGATCACCGTGTAGTAGGGCGGCCCGACAGCCAGGGCGTGCCGGGCCGGGGCGCGGGTGTTGGAGCGGTACGCGCAGGCGTCACACCGGGCCGCGCCGTGGGCTTGGACGCCGCAATCGGTGCAGCGGCCCTGGGCGCGCCGTCTGGCGTAGCGCTTCCGGTCGGCGGCGCTCCGGCGTTCGGACGGGACGCGTTCGGCCTCCAGCGTGGCGCAGCGGCCGCAGCGCGAGGATCCGCCGATCGCCGGTCCGGCGCAGCGCACGCAGACGCGGTTCGCCCTTCGCGCGGCGTAGCGCGCGCGTTCCCTGGCGCGCCGTGCTTCGCGGCAGGGCTCGCAGACCGCACGGCCGTCGGCCGCCGGCGCGCGGCCGCATTGGGTGCAGAGCCCCGCGTCTTGCCGCGCCAAGCGGCGGCGCCGGTCTCGGGCGCGCTCGGCGCGGCGGCGCTTGTCGGGATCGCGCCCTCCGTAGGGCTTGCCCCGGTTCCTGGCGCGGCGCGCTTTATCGGCGGCCCGGTGCTTCTCCCGGCAGAGCCCGCACAGCATGACCCCGGGCTCGGGAGGGCGTTTGCCACATTTAGCGCAGAGATTCTGCTCGATGTGGGTCGAGCGGCGCAGGCGGGCCCGTTGCGCCGCGGACGGACGGTCCGGCATGGCGGGCGATCCCGCTCAGTGCGCGCGAGGGGCGGCGCCGAAGCCAGCTGCCCGGAGACCCCACAGCTGCAAGCCGGACTTCTTCAGATCGAGCGCGGTGCAGACGATGATCTCGTCGCGCTCGGGCCGCATCTCCCTGACCGCGCCGGCGCCGACCACGGTGCGGCGCGGCCCGCGCCGGCCCTCCGGACGCTCTTCCCGGACGGGCTGGATCTCGCCGTCGGGCTTGGCGCGGTAGCGCTCTACGAGATAACGCTCGCCGTCGAGACCGCGGCCGAACAGGTGGATCAGGAAGGTGTGCGGGTTGCGCCGCGATGGCCGGCGGATCGGCATGGCGTGCCTCCGATGCTGTGCGATGACGTGGGCCGGGGGCTCGCTCCGCGTCGCCGCCCGGCCGCCCCCTTCCGGCCACGCCCCGGCTCTCCGTGGCGCGCGGGCGGGGGGCAGGATGAGCACCCGCGCCTTCTGGCCGGAGACCGCGAGCGGGGAATATTGTCGCGCCTCGCGCGCGGATAGCGACGACCTCGGGCATCAAGGTGGGTGTCACCTGAGCGGCTATCGAAGCGGTGAAGGGGGCCCACGGGAAAGGTCGACTTCCGACCCCCAGGCGACCCCCCTTCCGAAAACCGACTGGCGCCTCTCCCGGCCGACAGGCGCCGCCCACGCTGCGAGCGGTCCTGCCGTCGGGCCGGGCTGCACCGGAGGAATTCGCGCGGCGGGTGGCGCATCCCCGGGGACCTGCGTGAGGGATATCTACGCCCCGTACCGTTTACACTAGTCGGCTTATCGATTGCGGTGCTTGACCCAAGAAGACGCGGCTCGCACAGTGGTGCATTCCTGCATCCGCGGCTTCGGCGAATCGGCGGAGCGGCGTAGCGATCATGCAGGTCGGAACGAATTGTCCGTAAAATCGCATCTACGGTCGCACGAATTGCAATCCACGTCGGGGAGAAGATCGGGACATTGACTCTACAAATTTCCACAAGCGGCATTCTCGCCATTTGCGGCCTTTTGATGATCATCGCCGAGATATATTTTCCACCGCTGTCGCGTAGGCTAGAAAATTGTCTGGATCGATTGTACGAGCGACTTAGACCGATTTACTTAGGGGCGGGTGGTGCTTCCCGACAAGTACATAACTGGCTATCGAAGTCTCTAATCGGCAGATTTTACTCCGATTACTGGTATAAGTTGCTCTTATTCTATGCTCTTCCGATTATGGCTATAGTACTTGTATTCGAAGAGCAGTTCGAGGCGGCCTCTGAATGGATCAGGAACGGATTTGCCATTGTGTTCGGACTACCTGCTATCGCGATATTGTTTCTTGGGGTACCGCTTTCATTATACATATACCTCTACCCCTTGTTCTTCGTGATTTTCAAGATAATCAGCCTAGTGACATATCTGGTCGCCAAGTTTATTTGGCTGGCAAATTTCGTGGGCAAGGGCAAGGCACTGAGCGGTATCGGACTCCTCCTGGCTCTCAACGACGTATTAGAAAAATTCTGGTAGTTTTCCCAGCGGTCGTGATCTGTTTCGAACTTGCTGCGTGAATTTCAGGAACAAGAGGGTGGAGCGCTCGCGAGCTGGCCGGGCCAGCGATTCGCGCTCGCCTTCCAGCCTCGCTCGAACTCGCAAGGGTCGGAGACCGCAGTAAGCGCAGCAGACACTTCACCCGGCACGTCAGCTTGACGGGCTACGGCTCCCACACCTCGCAGACCCGCGCGCTGACCTCGGCCGCGATCGACGCCCGCGACTTCCTGCGCGCCCGCAAGGACCGCCAGAACCGCGCCCATCTCCCCGCCGGCACCCTCGTCGCCATCGCCGGGGGCAAGGGCGTCTCCGACACGGGGATCGTCTGGGCCACGCTGGACGACGCCAGGGCCAAGTACGCCGACATGGTCCTGGTGCACGGCGGCGGCCCCGGCACCGAGAAGATCGCCGCCAGCTGGGCCGCGGCGCGCGGCGTGCACCAGATCGTCTGCCGGCCCAACTGGGACGCGCATGGCCGCGCGGCGCCGTTCCGGCGCAACGACGACCTGCTCAACCTGCTCCCCAAGGGGATCATCGCCTTCCCCGGCACCGGGGTCACCGCCAACCTCGTCGACAAGGCGAGACAGCTCGGAATACCCGTTCATAAGGTTGCCTTCGTGAGCCGGGCGGACCCGCCATCTCCACCTCGGCCAGCCCGCGTTCGAGGCGGCGGAGCGCTTCGCCGAGAGTCCGGAGTTCCTGCGGCATCGCGCCGAGATGAGGCGCCTGATCGCCGTCCGGCGCGCGCCTGGCGGTCCCCCACGGCTACTCGCCGCCGGAGGACCGCGACACGCCGTTCGCCGTCCATGCCTCGCTGATGCCGACGCCGTGGAACGATGCCACGCGGCTGATGCATATCGGCATCAAGGGCTACGTCCCCGAATGCAAGTCCAGGTCGAGTTCAACGCGGCGCTGATCGCCGAATACCGGCTGATCGGCTACGAGACCCGGATGCTGGCGCGCGAGGACTTCCGGAACGACAAGGTGGATGCCGGCGACACCAGGGCCGGGCACACGGTGACCGCGCTCTACGAGATCGCACTGGCCGGCTCGGGCGGCGCGCTCACGCCGCCGCTGCGTTACGGGGCCCGGCAGGAGCGGCGGGCCGGAGGGCCGGAGAACGAGCTCGCCACCGTCTCCATCCGCTACAAGAAGCCCGACGCCGACGAGAGCGTGAAGATCGCCCGTCATGTCACCCGGGCGGACGTGCACGGGAAGGTTGGGGACGCGCCCGGGGACGTCCGCTTCGCCGCCGCCATTGCCGCGTTCGGGCAGATCCTGCGCGGCGGGCGCTACACCCCCAAGAACAGAAAGGGCGACTGTGCGGGTGCCCTCACGCTCAGGGATCGTATGCCAGACGCGACTGCCCATCCTCGGGCCCGGCCATCACTGTGGCCGAGGCCGAAAGGATCAACGCAGCGATGAAAAGAGCTCCCAATACCGATCGGATCATGTCCTGCCTCCCTAATCCTTGCGGCAATAGCCGCCCCTGAGCTGATTTATCAGCAACTTCGCGTCCGAGTCCTCCCGGTTGGCGTTGCCCAGGTAGACCTTGGCCTTGCCGACCTCCTGCTGCGGTGGCGGCAATTCCTTGAGGCCGGGCCACTCGGGTAGGCCTTTGATCGCGCCGTAGGCGACGTTCCCCTTGGCATTGACGTAGCGCGCGTAGGAATTGGTGGCGACGACCTGCCGTTCCAGAATCTTCAGGCGAAGCTCGGTTTCGCATTGGAACTGGCGGGTGTGGTGGTCCTTGGCGAAGTACCCCGCGATCTAGCCGATCCCGCCGATCAGCGCCACGATGACCACCGTGACGGTGGCGACCGTCGTGGACATGCTGGAAAGGATGTTCCACCCGGAAGTCCGTTCTTCCTCCGCCATGGCGTCCTGCCTCCGCACGGCGTTCCCAGAAGGGATGAAAGCCTTTGAGCCAGCGGACGGTCAAGAAAAATGATGCGCCGTCCGATCCCCCGACGACCGGGCGGGCTTCGTGACTTTCCGCGGCCGCGCGCCACGCGGATCGCGTCCGCCTCGGGCTCCTGCATGACGGGACTCCCTTTCTCCATCCCGGCCATGACATCCCGGTACAGCGTCCATTCGTAGAACAGAGATGCGCCCGTGCCGAGCGCCAGGGCGGCAAGACCCGCGAGAAACAGCTTTATCGTGAAATCGAGGGGACGGCGGGTAATGCGGGGGGCCGGCCCCGGTCGCTCCTGTTGTCAGAATTCCCGGCGCGACGTTCCGGCGCACATGGCCGGCACCATGTTGCCAAACCGGAAATGAGGAGACAAGAAGAGCGGCATGAACAAGGGAGAACGACAGTGGCTGAACCGGAACTGATCGGCTGGACCGTTGTGTATCCTACTGTCGGTGTGCTTTGGGTGCTGCCATATGAAGCGGGCAAGTCTACCGGGGTCACGCGGGGCAAGCGACTGGTGCTGGTGGGCCAGAGGAAGGCGGTGGCCATCGCGGTGCGCAACGCGTCCGGACGGCCGGGCAAGGCTCCGGAATGAAGCCACCCGCCACCGGAATCACGGTTGACGTTTCGACTCTTCATCCGGAGTCGGACAACGATCCAACCACCATTACGAAGTGGTGCGGCAGGCAGCAAGGCAAAGTGGTCAAGCTGGTAGACTCCGGCGATGACCGGTATCCCCACGATCCGGCTGTTTGCCTGGAGATCGCAGGAGAAGACGGCACGCTGTATGCGTGGTTTCTTACCAGCGACATCTGGGCCGGCATGCTCGTGCCGTCACCCGTCATCTGATGTAATATAGTGGGCTACTAGTATAGGTTCATGCTCTTCGGTATTCATTGAGAGAACTGGATATGGATAGGTTCCAAATTGGGACATTTCAATAGTGCCCATGAAGATAGAGTTTCCGAATAATAAGGCATATCGCAAGTGCCTTTATTTGATGCGCCAGTTTACTGCAACTAGAAATTTAATTCAACCTGCAAGCATACAAGAACAGCTTGAGTTACTGAGTTCTCGGAAATTGGACATGCAGTACCGCTCGCACAGAGGCAGTACATATTTTCCAACGGAAAAGGGCTGGAACGCATTTATTCAATTCATAGAATGTTTGCAGACGGCCGAACCGTTTTCCTCCAAATGCACGTTGAATGATACATTCCAGGCGACCCAGAGCGCTTTCGCTGACATGTTAAGCAATGCCGTTCGACCAACGGAGATTCAAGATTTGGTCACCTTCTTTCCCGATACATTCATGACTGGACTACTATATCGTGCAGAGCGCCGTTTTTCTAAAGTACAGGGCATAAAACTACACACAGAAGGATTTTCCCTAATCGGCCATTGTTGGCTTGGGCCATATCGGGATAT
This sequence comes from Defluviicoccus sp., assembly GCA_028820505.1. GTDB lineage: Bacteria > Pseudomonadota > Alphaproteobacteria > MPNO01 > MPNO01 > MPNO01. The sequence goes on along the minus strand of JAPPIT010000159.1, from coordinate 16,660 downwards.
CTGTTTCGACGCTATTCCTGAAACTGACGAGGACCACAAGAAGCACGCTATGAAGGTCATAAGCGATGCTTTTGATAGTGATACGGTAGTGATGGCCGGTGACCGCAATGACGGTACGACGGCTCGGGTCGAGGCGGAAACGTCATATCAGTGGGATCTGGCGCTATCGATGATTTGTGTGTTCCTCAACTTATCCTATTCGTGGGCCTTCCATCGACTCTGGAAAATTCGAACGATGGATCGCCCGGAATTTGGTATCTCTCCTCAACGCAACTTCTCGATTATTGAAGAAAAGCAGAAGGTGGAGAGTGCCGAATTGTCTTATGGGATGCGATTTGTGGAGCAAGAATTTGAAATAGACGATCACATTCTAGAAACTTGGCACGAGTCGATCGGACTAAAATTTCTCAACAGGATGGTTATAGACAGATCTTTTCGAACTCAAGAACTAGTTAAATGTTTGTTGGATGCCATACTGTACTTTCGCCAGGCTGCAAACCAGCTGATACCCGAAATGCAGATGTCGACACTCTGGATTTGCGTGGAAACCATATTCACGAGCGATGCGGATAAAATTCTGACGAAAAACATTGACGCATTGCTACACATGACCGCGATGGGGTTGGAACCGGAGCATTGGCCAAAGGGAGCTACTTCGACAGGCGATCTGCGCAGAATATTCAAAAAGTATTATCAATACCGTTCGCGAACTATTCATCACGGTCGACGCGGTCATGTTACGGAAAGAGACGTTCAAGATTTTTCTTTAGTAGTCGCTGCCGTAATTGTAGGAGTCCTGCATTTGATATTCGATGGCGTCACAACAAGAAAACAAATCACAGAAAAATTGCGCAACAGTTCATCAATATAGGAACAGCCGGCCGTTGGCTATATGGTTGGTACGCGTTCGGCGTGACCGCCTCTGAGTGATCAGCCGTCGGCCTCCGGATCCGCCTCCGGCGCGGTGTTCCAGGGCAGTAGTTCGTCGATGCGGTTGATCTTGTAGTGGGGGATGCGTTCGAGGACCTCGGTGAGCCAGGCGTGCGGGTCGACGCCGTTGAGCCTGGCAGTCTCGATCAGGGTGTAGGCGATGGCGGCGGCTTTGCCACCGCTCGCCGAACCCATGAAGAGATAGTTCTTGCGGCCGAGGGCGATCGCGCATTCATCCTGCCCATACCGCCCTTGCCGGACGGGATGTGCAGGCACTTCCTGTCCGACTTGATGTCGCCGATCTTGACAGCCACGGTCTCGGAGACGCAAAGGCCCGCGCCATAGGCGGTGACCAAGGCGGCACGGTGTTGGAGGTCGGGCGTCGCCAGGATCAGGCGCTCGACCGCCTGTTCCGTCATGGTTTGCTACGTGACGACGGAGCGGAAGATGACGCCGTGGGGGCAGCGGTCCGGTTTCCTGCGCCGCTCGAAGATGATCCTGTAGGTGCGCGAGAAATTCGCCTCCGGGATTACGGGAAAATGTCGCAAGTCTCGGCACCTTTCCATGCGACACTGCCGGGCTGGCGAGGTTCTTCCTCATCTCCAAACCTGGGCGTGGACCGATCCGATGGGGGAGAATCAAAAACCGAATTGCCGTTTCGGATCGTATAGCGTTTGGGCCACAAAGAACCTCGGCCTCTGACACATGTGTGGTCTCACCGGGACAATTCCAATGCAGACCTCGGCGAAGGATTGCTCCTGTAGAACCTCTATCGGATGCTATTCCTTCGCCCCGTTCGATGTTTCCATTCCAGCGGCTACTCGAAGCCGCAGGCTTCGTCGCTCGTCCATATCCGCTGACGGCGCTCTCCATCATCGAAGCAGCCATCGCGCCACTGGCCGTCATACTTCTCTCCGTCGACAGAAGTATAGATTCCAAACCCGTTCGGCTTGCCGTCCCGGATTTCGCCCTCGAAGTGCGCTCCGTTGGGCCAGCGCCAAACCCAGTGGCCGTTCCGCACGCTGTCAACATAGGGACCTTGAGCACGGCCACCGCCGGTCCAGCGCTCAACCCAGTGGCCCTGCTCTTTGCCGTGGACCATCTCTCCGGTCCCTTGACCGGAGAAACTCGGGCCGCTCCAACGTAGCGTTCCCCTTCCGTGAGCCGTGTCGCCGGAACACGCCCCGGACCAATCAACCTCCTTAGTGAGGGGATAGAAATCCGGCACCCAGAAATGGCAGCCGGGCTTGTTGGACATCTCTCGCCAACAGCTTGAACCTTCGGGCATACCCGGGCATTTCGGCCCCGCCGCGGCAAAGTACAGAACCTGATTGCCAGCTCGGGCTTCCCCTGACGCATCTTGCGATGCCCGTTCCCTGCGGATTTCTCCCGCCGAAGCCGCCAGTGCCTCGGATTCCTCCTGTGTCAGGTAGCCCGTCGCCTCGAGACCCTTGGCTTGCTGCCATTCCCAGATCGCCGATCGCGTGCGTGGCCCGAACATGCCGTCGGCGGGACCGGTATCGAATCCCAGCGCAGCGAGGCCCCGCTGTATCCGAACACGCTCCTCGCGCGTCAGCGCTTCGTCCCGTGCCCCGCCGGCCTTCTGCGGCCCGTCTCTCCCCGCTGTCCCCCGGGCTGTCCGCCCGCGCGGCACTTCCGGCATCGCGAGGACGCTCTCGCTGCCCGACCAGGTGGCCGCTCGTCCGCCGGGACCGGCGCATTGGGATCCCACCACGGCGCAACCGGACCCCCCAGAGCTTTCGCAGATTCGCAGGGCGCGCGCTTCCGCCTGTTCCCGCGACATCGCGCTCTTGCCCTGGGCGTTGCCGTGCTGGTCCACCGCAAGAGCACCGCAACCGTTCCGGAACCACGCGAGTTCGACGCAACCCGTTCCCCCACCCGCAAGACAGGCGCTGATCGCCGCTTCCTTCGCCTCGTCCCTGGTGGCTTGATTCCATGCAAACCCGTACGCGACGGACTGGCCATCGCCGGTCTGGCCGAAGGCGATGGCACCATGGGCATCCTGCGCCCGGGCGGGCGGGGCGATCAGTAGAAGCCCAGCCGCACCCAGCGCGGCGGCGTAGGCGATGAAATTTCGTTGAGGATCGCTGATCGCCATACTCCTCAAGACTTTCTTCTCATCCTTGGGAGATGTTCTGAGATTACTGGAAATTCGGGCAGGGGTGCAGCCTCGCAGAAGGCTCAATCCTGGCAGACCCGGCGCGCATCGTGGACTTCTCGGGTCTGCTGAATCCCGGCTTCCAGCCCGTCACTCGACCCCGATAGACATTGACTACGAAACCCGATTACAGGAGGTGACTACCGACTAACTGTACTCTTCCGCTATCTGGAGGTGCAGTCTTTCCAAGGGCCCCACCGGATCCATGACCTCCCTTGGCGATCCCGGAAGCAATTGCCAGACCATCTTCCCGGATAACGCTCGCCATCCTCTGTGACAAAAACCCCCTGACCCTCCGGCCAGCTCTCGCGAAGTTCGTGTTCGAGGCGCCCCCACCTGGGGTAGCGGTCAACCCAGCCGCCGTACTGCTTGCCTTGGACAATCTCTCCCGTACCTCGTCCAATAGTTTGGGCACCTTCGCTCCAATGCAGCGTTCCTCTGCCGTGAGCGGTATCGCCCAAACAGCCGCCGGACCAAGTGAACTTGAGAGCAGGATCGTAGGCCCTGGTCCACAAATGGCAGCCGGGTTTGTTGGAAATTTCCAGCCAGCACGCCGATCCTTCCGGCATTCCCGGGCATTTCGGCCCCGCCGCGGCGAAGTAGATGACCCGGTTCCTGGATCGGGCCTGTTCGCCCCCTTGCCGACTTGTGTCTCCGCCGGCGGCCAGAGCCTGCGCCTGATCGCGTGTCAGATAACCAGTCGCCTCGAACCCCTTCGCCTCCTGCCACTGCCAGATCGCCGACCTCGTCCTGGGACCGAACATGCCGTCCGGGGGACCGGCGTCGAAGCCCAGCACGGCAAGGCCCCGCTGCACCCGGATGCGCTCGCCGCGCGTCAGACCCTCGTCCCGTTGCGCGTCGCCCGCCGCAGGCTGACCGCGCGGCTCCTCCTGCTTCGCAAGGACGCGCTCACTGCCCGTCCATGTGCCGGCCCGTCCGCCCGGGCTGGCGCATTGCGAGCCGACCACGGTGCAGCCCGAACCGCCGGCCACCTCGCAGGTCCGAAGCGCCCGCGCCTCCGCCCGTTCCCGCGACATCGCGCTCTTTCCCTGGGCCATGCCGTGGCGGTCCAGCGCAAGCGCGCCGCAGCCGTTCTGGAACCAGGCCACCTCGACGCAGTCCGTGCCGCCGCCGGCGCGGCAGGCGCGCAGCGCCGCCTGGCTCGCTTCGTCGCGGCCCGCATGGTTCCAGGCGAAGCCGTAGGCGACAGTATGCTCCTGGGCGGCCCAGCCAATGGCGATCGCGCCGTGGGCGTCCTGCGCATGGGACGGAGAGGCGGCCGGCAACAGCGTGGCCGCGATCATCGCGGCGAGGGGCTTGACGAACGGTCGACGACGATCGAACACGGCCTTGTGCCGCATGACAGCGCACCTGGACTTCCGTCGCAGTTCACTGGGTCGGCCAACCGCAACCCGTGGCCGTAGCGTGGGAGAGAGGGCCCGACCCGGGCCACAGGATAAGTTTTGCTTATGCGACAGGTCAAATTGGGGGAGCGGCGCGCCGTTCATCCCTTGTCGCAGTGCAGCGCCGAGCGCGGGCGCGCCCCGAATGAAGAGCGAACGCCGTCGAAGGGAGTCTAGATCTTTGGCATTCCGATCCGAATTCCAGCCGCACTTGCGGTCATTGCTTCGCTGGGGCGGGCTCGCGAATTTCCAGGCTTGGCGCCCGGTTGGCCGAAGCTGCGTACCCAACCCTTCCGCACATCCGGGGACTTTACCGGGAAATCCCTTGCGCGTTGGATGTGGGAAAATATCCCGAGCCCGTTCCGTAATGGGGCGTTTGCCGTCGAGCACCGATCCGAACGGACGAACGGTCCGGGCCCGGTTTTGGTTCACATGCCTCGACGCCTGCGACGGGTTGCATTCCCCCGAGCACGGTTTTCGATCTTCCGGAGGGGCTCCGGGTCGAGGGTTCTCGACTTGAACGTATTGCGGTCCTGAGACGGGACGATCCGGGATGTGTCCGTCGCCGGGTTCTCTCTTTCGTCCATGGTCGGCGCTTCGGCCGCCAACGTCATGCCAGGTCCAAGACGATTCCCGAGTGCCGATCTGTTGGGCGTGCTCGACCGCAACAGGGCGGTCGGCGAACAAGACCGGATACGCGCATCATCGGGAACCGTGTCCCGGCGAGGGGACACCGGTGATCGCCAGGGGCGGCGTGTTGCCCTGCCCCCCGTGCTCCTACCGCTTGCAGTACTCCTTTTCCGGCTTGAAGAAGCACTCCGGGTCGTGTTCAGCGTATTCCATCCGGGCCCAGCTAATGCACGCATGCCGGCTGTCTTTCCCAGTCACGCCGACATAGTTCCATGACAGTCGCCCGGTAGGAGCCGACCAGCCCGACATATAGCTATCCCTTCGGCCACCTGGCCAAACGATCCAGGTAGAACAGCCGATGTAGGGCGGCGGCGGCACCGGAAACGACGGCAGCGGCTTCTGGTCGGTCTTGGTGCTCTCCGAGCAAATCCGGACGGCCACTGGCAGATCGCAAGCGTTCGTGACGGCGATTTCAAAGTTGGTCGTCGGCCTGTGGACAACGCTATCGTCGTACCGCCACTCGGTCTTGATCTTGATGCACTTGTCGGGCACCTTGAAACACCCGTCGGCTGTGATGGTGCTTCGGTCGATCGTGATGTGGTCGCCGCCTCCGCCCCCGGTGTTCGACCGGACTTGAGCATCGGCCTCCCATGCCAGTGCAACCAAGAGCGCCAGAACGATCGCACAAACCACCTTCGTCTCCCTTCAGTTATGTCGACGCTCGCGGCGCTGGCGCTCGTCCCTCGCCTCCAAGCGGCGGAGGAGTTCGTTCAGAATGGACTGCTCGTCCGCCGTCAAGCGACCGTCGAAGTCGAAGGATAGTTGCTGAGGTTCCGTCGTCACGAACTCCACCTGTTCGGCGAATCTGCTTGACGCCACGATGGCGGCCCGGTGTGGAGGGGATGTCCTTCAATGAGACATTCCACCAAGCGGCTTCTCGCCGTGAAAGGCCCCGGTTCTCGCCGGGGCCTTCGCTCTGTATCAGAAAATCCTATCGGGCTCTAGCCCGACTTATTCGGTGCGCAGTGGAAAGGCGCCGTCACCCAGCGGGTGCGAACCCCGCCCGGCAACTGTCGCTCCAGCCGGTAGCAATCGGAGCGGTTGAAGGAGGTAACGACTTCGACTGAAGCACTCCGGTGCAACGGGCCGCCTCGGGCGGCTTAGCGACCCTAAAGTTGGCGCGCCAGTCCTCGACTCTACCGAGACGCCGCTTTTATCGGTTAATTCCGAGCGCGCAAGGACCGCCTTTCGGCGCCTTTTGGGCGTCGTGATCCGAAGTTTTCGATGTCGGGGTTGGGGGTTGAAGGGTCTCGGGTTTGCGGGGCACGCCGCCCCGGGGATCAGGGTCCCGAGGCGGCGAGCCGGCCCGCCAGCATGCGGAACAGGGCGGCGACGGGACAGGCCGAGGCGAAGTGGATGCGGATGCGGGCGGCCTTCTCGATCACCCGGGCGCCGATCTTGAGAAGTTTCTGCCTGAGGGTGGCGAACTCGGACCAGGTGAGCGGGATGCTGCGCGGCACCGCATCGCGGAGCGCGAGCATCAGCCAGTAGGCGGCGGTATGCAGCACGAGGCGGAACTGGTTGGCGAGAGGGCTCTGGCAGGAGGTGCGGTCGGAGGCGAGCTGGACCTTGTGCTGCTTGATCAGGTTTTCCGCCTGGCCGCGCGCGCAGTAGGTGCCTTCGTAGAGGCGGCGCGGCTCGCCCTTGAGCGAGGTGACGATGTAGCGCGCATCGAAGCCGCGCGGCGTCGCCTCCAGCCGGGCGACGACATTGCGCTTGCGGCGCCATGATCCGGCAGCGTAATCGAAGCTGGCAAAGCCGCGCATCCTCTCCGCCCCGGTCTCGGCGCGGTGCACCTTGAGACCGTCGCCGATCTCGTAGGTCAGCGCGCGCAGCGCGGTGTTGCCGGCCAGGCCGAAGATGTAGTCGACGCCGTTCGCCTCGCACCATTCCATCGCCTCGCGGCGGCCGTAATGGCTGTCGCCGCGAAAGGTCAGCCGAGTGCGCGGCCAGTGCCGGCGGATGCGCCGCGCCAGGTGCTTGATCAGGGTGCGGACCTCGACACCGGACGGGGTCTTGCCGGGGCGCAGGAGAACCGCCACCGGCCTGCCGCTCTCCACATGGTAGACGTGGACCGGGAGGAAGCATCTGGTGTCGTAGTGGGCGTTGAACAGCGAGAGCTGCTGGTGACCGTGAACCCGGTCGCAGGTGTCGTCGATGTCCAGCGTGATCGCCGCCGGCGGGGCCGGGAAGGAACGGCAGAAGAGATCGACCAGGGCGGCCGTCATGCGCGCCACCTCGATCCGCGAGGGCGCGTTCTCCAGCCGGCTCATGGTCGGCTGGGAACACAGGTCGCGACCGCTCACCGGCGCCCGCCCGCCCGCCAGCTTGAACAGCGGATCGCCGCGTAGCGCGTCGCAATCGTCGGCGTCCTCGTAGCCGCAGGCGATCGCGAACATGCGGAAGCGCAGCATCGCAGGCAGAGTGTGGGTTACCAGCGCCGGGTCGCGCCACTCCCGGATGCAGCCGGCCAGCGCCTCGGCCAGGCCGAGCCGGCGCTCGGCCGCGCGCAGCAGAACCAGACCGCCGTCCGACGAGATCAGGCCGCCCGCGAAATCGGCGGTCACCTTCTTGCGTTCGGCGGCTGGAAGATCGAAGGGGAGAAGGCTATCTTCGGTCATGGCGGGCGTGGCGCTATCGTTGTCAGGGCAGAAGGTCGCTGGACAACGAATTTCTACCCGATAACAACGACTTACGCCACGTTCGCCACTACACCCCCACGCCGCGATGAATAAAGCGGGCTAGTGTTTGAACTTCGACTTCATTCTCCACAAACAGGGGGTCCGACGACAGCTTGAAGGTCTCCGAGCGGTGCGGCTGCAGCGAAAGGGCCTGCCGCATTCGGTGGATTGTTGATGGCGCACGCAGCCCGCGCCATGGAGCGTGTGCTTTCCAGTGGGTCAATGCAGGAGACGCGTCTTTCAGTGTCTTGCTGATCACCTCGGCCACGGCGGCGTCATCGATGCGCCGGGGATGGCCGGAGCCGGAACGCGGCTCGTGTTCGAGCCCCTCCATACGATAGGCCGCCAACCGGTTGCGCCACTTCCCAGCGGTCTGATCGGTTACTTCCAGCGCACTTGCGATCCGCACATTGGTGAACCCCTCGGCCGCCAGCAGCACGATATGCGCCCGAACCGGCAGGCTGCGCCAGACCTTCCGCCCCCGCGCGCCACTCGTTCCAGCTGCCCGTGTTCCGCCTCGGTCAACTTGATCTTCACCGAAGGCCGCATCACGATGTCCTCTGAATCTGGGTCCCTCCTTTAACAATTCGAACTTTGCGGACGGAATACCAGATTATGGACGAGCGCTTTGGGGAGTTAATCATGAGGCATAAGGCAAAACGAAAGGGTACTTGGCTGGATAGGTTACCCAGTGACTTATTCGGATCGGATGCGTTCGTACAATATCAAAGCACCTACGTCTGGCAGGCCAATCAGGTTGGACACTTCGCAATCGGTCTTATTGCATCAAGCTTATCTTCTTGGATCTTTCGTGCTTTAGAATGGTCTGACTGCGCCTTCTATATTCTTTGCGCGACTTGCGTGGTTGCCTATGCAGCAAAGGAATTTCTCGATCTGAAGATAGCCAAGCATCAAGCGGAGGATTTGTTTGAACTCAATATGCGGGAGCTCTGGGAGGATATGGCGGCTGACACCTGGTTTGTTGGCTCTGGGGTCATAACGGGGGCGGCTGCCCACGCAAATCCATACTATGCAGTGATTGCTTTTTTCTTGTCTGCCCTGGCATTCACAGTACTGAGATCTGTCTTTCTTCCGGCAAAGAGAAGTATTGACAGGGCAGCGCTACCATATATGTTTCGTCTATGTAATTTCCCCGGCACATGCGGAGTCAACAAAACTAATGTTACTAGAATTGAAGCCTTTATTGCCGGAAAAAATATTGGAGGTTTTGATGACAGTCAAGCAATCTTGATTCAAGGATATCGAGGGACTGGAAAAACCACCTTGGCTGTTGGTATCGGCAGCGAAATTGCTCTCCGCAGGAAGAAAAATCACGGGTACGGCCGTGTACTTTATATGACGGCATTCAATCTGTTTGAGCGCGGCACGCCTGAAAGAAGAGGCAAGAAGCGCTCGATCAAGCGATGGACACCAAGAATACTCGGGTCCGGAGATCCTTGGACACTGGAGTGTACGGACGTTCTGATCATTGACGATGTGGACAGCGACAACGATGTCTATGGAGGCTCGAGTCCGTCGGAAATCATGGAAAAGCTTCAAGCCCAGCGGGGGCTGTGCAAACTATTGAAAAGCAAGAAGACGGTCTGGGTAACCGGATCAAGCGAGTTCGAATGCGAAAAAGCTGCGCACGGCTGGTCTGCATGGCTTGAGGCGTTGTCGAAGTTTTACGGGGAAGAGGTCGACAAAACGAGAAACGGCGGGAAGCCAGAGGATGTGAAAACTCGAGAACCGATACCGGTGATTTGGTTGCGGCAACCTCTGGAGTAAATTCGTTGCCCAGGCAAGGCGTGCCTGCCGAGCGGGCGATAACTCTCGCCCTATTCCAAGCCGTCGGTCTGCACCTGTTTCTCGACCTCGAAAGTCATCAGTAAACTCTTGATCGTTGCAGCGCGCTGTGGCGTGGGGGTGCTCCTCTATGTGGCTGTTGGCTAATCACAGGGAGCACCTCCTCCCGCCACTGACACATAACCTCGTACGTCACCGGAGCTGCGCAACGGCTTGACCCGCCGACGACCTCGCGGCTCCCTACCCAGTTCGGAGTCCATCGACGTTCGTGATAAACACAACATCATTTTTCCTCCTGACGCCCAACCGATTGCTCACTATTCCTTTTGCTGGTCGCTTGACTGCTCCACCTACCTCTTGGCTGACCTAGGCAGTTTAGGTTAAGCGTAGGGGAACAAGTTTTTGCTTCGGCTTCGGAAGAAGTTGCGGAAGGTTCGCCGCCTAGTCCATCAGTTTTGTTTGTTTTTGTGCTTGAATCCTGTGCCTCTGCAGGGGGAGTACTAATTGCCCATAACCCTGCAATACAGAAGATCAGACTTTTGAATGTTGATCGACTCTCCATTGTAATCCTCCGGCGGTTCTTCAGGAACGGGGAAAAGATAAATGCTCTCTTTTGTTTCGATAATTTTGACCATGCGTCCTTCATCAGTTATTTTCTCGAAACTCTGTTTAAATTCTTTTGGATACTTGCCTTTATTTGAATTGCCGCTGTCAACTGTGTCCTTAAGTTTGCAATAAGCGACTCGACCAGTTTCGCCCGCTATGATAGATTTGGTGTGTTCAAAGGCTTTAGAGTTACCAATTTGAACGGCGATATAGCATACAATGAGGAAGAGCAGAGCAGCTGCACAATATAATCCAAGGCTGCCAAAAAAATAACGAGAAGCCGCAACGGCTAAAGAAAATAATGCAACTACAACAACTGAACCAAATAACACCCAATAATCCTGAAGCAGGTAGCCAGCCGATGCAATCATTTTCAGATAGCCGACGTCGAGATCGAAAAGAGAAATACCAAAATGATGAAAGTATTCGTTAGTGTAAGAAAAGCCGGCTAGAGTAGCAGCAGCGACTCCTGAACTTGCAAAAAACTTAACGAAGTCTGACCCGACGGGAACGAAGTCTAGAAATCTTGATCGGTTAGCGCCATTATCTGCTGAACCATTTTGGATCGCATTCATGTCCGAACTCTCCTGAAATGACAAATTACGGAGTATAGGCCTTTCGATTGTGACAATTCAAGCCGGTCAAAGCATGATCTGATCAGGCTGATGCCAGATATTGGGTGCATCACCGGCTATAGTGGGGCCGTCGAAACAAAGATGGTTCGTTTAGACACGGTGGTAGGATGCAGGCAAATTGCCCGATCGCAAAGAGCGCCGCGACGTTAGACTTTGATGCTCCGCAACTGTCTGGGCTGTCAGATCGAAAGGTGCAACCTTCAGACCCACGATCTGCCGGTTCGCGTCGAACAGCATTTGAGTGCGACGATCCTGCTCTCCGCAGTTGTTGGGTCTCGGTTTAGGTCCGACAGCGCCGCGTTCGTCAGATCGCGGATCGCCCGCAAAGGGTGACCCCGAGGCACACGCGCCTCCAGGTCCACATAGCTGAAAAGGCTGCCGCTGCTCTCGTCCTTGCCCTCATCGCCGCCCCCACCGGATCGCAGCGCAGCGAATCACGTCATGCGCAAACGCGCCAAGAGTTTTTCAGCAGCCTGCTAGGCCTTTGCGTGCTGTGATGTTGACCCTCACGGACTAACCATCTCAGGATCACAGGTAACAATACGGATCTTCGCCGCGTACTTCCGGCAATACGCCGCGCACAGTTCCCTTCCGTGGCCAAGGAACCCCTCTTCTCTTGTCCCCGAGGCATACACCGTGTGCTCGGAGAAAGATGCAAGCACCCCCTTCGCTCCCAGTACATCCCTGCAAAATTTCGAGCCGTTGGTAAGGCGGCCGTCCGCCTTGAGTCCGTTGTTCTCAAGGCATTGTACCTTCACAGGGTCCCGTCCCCTAGGGGGATAGGGGTACTGCTTAGACCATGTGCACAACAGCCAAGTATTCCATGTCTTCCCGGCCGGGTTAACCCACTCGGCCGCTAGCGCTCCGGGAGGGCACGCCATCACAAGCGCGACGCACCGAGCAACCGCACCGCCAATGATCATCTTCATGGACTGTCTCCCATTCCTGAATTCGATGGGCCCGCTCCGCCTTCCCAGTCTTGGCGTCCGCGAACTCGAACGATAGCAGACACTGACCGCTTGCCAAGGAGTCGATTTCTATGGTTCGCGTCTCCGGCTGCGAGACGGAGGCGGGAATGCCGGGATTGCTCCAGACGGTGGCGGGCGGCGCGCCCGCTGGCGTCGGTCGGGGATCGTCGCCCAGGCGGCGGCGCGCCGGCAAGAAAACGCCGCGCCGGACGACGCCGCCAACGGCAGCCGCCATCCGGACGCCTCGCGGTTCCCGTCTCCTGTCAATTGGGACCGAAAAGTTCTCATTTGTTGGGATCGAAAGATTCCCACTTGGGGCGTGGCATCGTCCTTCCACGCTCGGGGGAAGGCGGCGGCCCGGAATGAAGGGAGGGCGTAGCCCGACCGGAGTTCCGGGCCGCCGCCTCGAAAATTTTCCCTGCAGGCGGCGCGCGCCGAGGCCGTTCCTGTCGTCGCCGGCGATCACGGCCCGTCCTTCTTCCGGCGCCGATCCGAGCCGGATTGCAGCAGGTTCTGGTGATCTCGCATGCGGTAAGAGTTCCCGCGGATGTTGACGATATGGCAGTGGTGAACCAGCCGGTCGATCAGAGCGGCGGCCATCACCTCGTCGCCGAGCACGCCGCCCCAGTCCTCGAAGCCCTTGTTCGACGTCAGCACGGTGGAGGCGCGTTCGTGCCGGGCGTTGATGAGCTGGAAGAACAGCACGGCGCCGTCCTGGCTGACCGGCAGGTAGCCGATCTCGTCGACCACGAGGAGGGCGGGATGGGTGAGCACGCGCAACCGGCGCGACAGGTTGCCGGCGGCCTTGGCCTCGGAGAGGGACTCGATGAGGCCCGCGAGCGTGCCGTAGTAGACGCGGCGACCGGCCTTGGCCGCGGCGATCGCCAGGCTTATGGCCAGGTGGATCTTCCCGACGCCTGGTGGAACAGCCACATACTGCCCGCTATCAGGGCGACAGGACGAAGATCCACTATCCCTTTCACCCCCGCTCGGGCCAGCACGTCGAGGTGATCAGGCGGCACCGCTTCAAGGGCGCGATGATGTACATCGTCCGCCAGCCGGACGGCACGCTGGCGCAGATTCCGATGTGGATGTGTTCTCCCGACGCGGTGGCGATGACGGTGACGGAACGGCCGCGCGTCGCGCTGGGCGCTTTGCGCGAACTCCGTTCTCTCCTTGACGCCCGACTACCATCGTTCTCCCACACGGAGGTTGGAGAGCGAGATGGCGAGACAGGGCGACGTTCTGGAGCGGCTGGAGCCGGGTCCGACACTGACGCCGGCGGTGCCCCGGCAGGGTCCGCATCAGATCGATGCCGTCCGCCCCGAGCAGCACTTGGTCGAGCACCCGGTACATAATCACGCCGCCGTTGACAGTTGACGAAGCTGTCCTTGGTCCGGTCTTGGCGTGGGCCAGCTGCGACCAAGCTGAACCAGTGTTTGGCCGGGCGCGAAACAAGACAAGCTGGTGACCTGAGAAATCGTCTCGCAATAGACTCCGCACTTACCCTCTTGCGCCATGTCCGCCATGTCTACTTCAGGCCGCCTTCGATAATTCCGGTCAGTCTTTAAGTGTGTAAACAACTGCCCCTCTATCTTTTATTTCCATGGCTTGGGTCTCGTCTTTCGCTTTTGCGAATATCATGGGCCTCCGAAGTGCGACCAGTGCCAACTTGAGCAATAGAGAGGCCGTGACAGCGACCAGGCCGCCGTACACGGCAAGATCGTCATCAGGCTTCGTCAACAGGAAGAAGCCGTACAGTATGCCGGGTGTGCTTGTGAGCACGGCATCCAACGCATCGAGGCCCATTTGCAGCTTGCGTTCACGCACCATTGATGAACTCCTTCCTCTCGCTAAGGTTCTTTACCGCAATACTCTTCGAATCTGGATCGCATGCGATAGATCGGATCCGGAGGCCCGGTCGGCGCTTCAGAGTCTCCGAGATCGAGGTGCCCGCAGGGCGTATTCGGCGCTCCTCATGGCGATGGGCTCGACGGATATCCTAACTTCGTCGCGGGCGAGATGCGCATAGCGCGCGGTTGAATCGGCTTGGCGGTGATCGAGCAACCGGCCGTTGGTCGGCAGTCCCTCGCCAAGCGCAAGCGCGCGCGTGGCGAGCGGTAAGAAGCCGAATCTCTCACAGATGCGATTTTCGTCGTGGTCCGCAGAATGCATTATCAGGGCTCGCGCGGCCACCAAACCCTCAAACCCACGATTTACCGGTTCTCGCCGGGAAACATTGGGGCGTATCGGGCTCGTACTCCACGCAATTCCGATGGTTCGCCTTCTCCCCGACCGTGGCGTAGACCGGGCCGTTGCGGCGGGTCAGGAATCCGATGGGAATGGGCGGAATTGGCAGTTTGGCCGCAGGGAGGCGGCGACAGGCGGCGACATCGGTCCGGGAGGCACCTGTCGTGTCAGCCCACTCGATCACCGCCAGCATCGACGAACCTGGCGACCCGGCGTTCGAGATCATGCACTTGCGCGGCCTGACCCAGGCCGAGACAAGCGCCCTCGCCACGTCGGTCCCCGGGCGATCAGTTCGGCCGCCACGATGATGCCGATGAACTGGAAGAGGGCTTGCCGAAATCACAGCGCCGCCCCCTAATGACGGTGGCAAGTCCAAGGCGTCAACGCGCGAACGGTCCAAATGGGCCAATCGCCAGCGGCAGGTCAAAGGGTGAGACCCGAGAGTCATTCCGAAAGATGAACACCGAAGATCCGCCAAAGCCCGACGATCTGAACGATTTCATGAGGCAGGTTGCGGAGGCTACCGCCGCGCTGTTCCTGATGCTCGAAGGGGTCGAGCTGATCGCGTCACGAATCGTCGACGGGACAAGGAAACCGCCCACTGAAAGGGGCTTCGGACCGTCATCCATGTCCATCGGATTCATGTCTGCACATTTCGGGCAGGGAGGCTTTGCGCCGCTGGACAAAGACACGGACCGAATGGCCCAGTTAGCCTACCTGGGATGGGTATCCGCCGTGGACGGTGCTTGGGAAAAGTACCGAACAAACCCGCCGTATGACAAGCAGGACGAGGGCTTGCGGCGCGGTCAGGAAGCCGACCTGCTGGGAGACTTCCACAAGATACGCAACGACCTGCTGAAGAACCGAGGAGTGGCCCAGGAGAAGAATAGCGGCAAGTGCACCATTCTCAAGTGGTTCGAGGACGGCGAACCGATGCGGTTGACGACCGACCATGTGCTCGACTTCCTGCATAAGCTGGGGGGATTTCCGCGTGCCCGCGTTTCGCCTGACGGCAGAAGGATGGTTTCCTGGATTGTCGACAAGGAGGGTCAATTTCCTCCGGACGCTGCGCGCATCGTTTCGTTCAAATCCGGTATCGAGGCGATCCCCGAAGATGAGGGCGGTGGCTTCGCGCTGTTCCTATGGATCGTGTTTGCCGACGGCATCGCCTGGACCGTGCTGGTGGACCAGGCGGACTCCCCCGACGAGCTGAAAAAGGGGCTTCAAGCCCTCCGGGAGCCGCCGGTGTTGGACGGGTTCGGTGCGCCAATATCGCCTTCAGGAGAATTTATGGACGTTCGAGCGACTTACATGCACGCGCGAGAAGCCCTGCTCCGCGGAAACCCGCCTTCCGTAATGGGGCGTTTCGCGTCAAGCACGATTTTCAACGGCCGACCGTCCCGGCTCGGTTTCTCGTTCACGAGCTTCGGCGCCTGCGACGGGTTGCATAGCCCTGGGCGTGGTTCACGATCTTCCGGAGGTCATTGCGGCTCCGGATCGGGGTCGATCGATTGGAATAGCTTCCGGTCTTGAGAAGGAATCACGATCCCGGACGTGTCCGTCGCCAGGCTCTCGCTTCCGTCCGTGGTCGGCGCATCGGCCGCCAACGTCATGCCTGGTCCAATACGATCCCCGAGTGCCGATCTGTCTCGCGTGCTCGAACGCAATAGTTGGGTTCGGCGGACAGCGGGTAACACGTGCATCATCGGGAACCGCGTCCCGGCGAGGGGACACCGGTGATCGCCACCTTCAGGCGCGGCTGTTTCCTCCTCTTGTCGGCCAGTGGGATGCGGCCGCGCCTATGCCGTGTGGAGCGCCATCGCCGCCTCGCGGGTGAAGCGGAACTCGGTGCCGTCCCGCCACATGCGGTGGAGCACCACGCCGATCCGCCGGGCGAGCGCGACGGTCGCGCGCTTCCTGCCGCGCAGCACCGCGAGGCGCAGCGCCCAGGCCTTCAGCCAGTTGGGAGCCCCGCGGTGCAGCATCACCGTGGCGGCCTGGTAGAGCGCCGTGCGCAGCCCGGCGTCGCCGGCCTTGGTGATCTGGCCGACGATATCGCGTTCGCCGGACTGGTTCCGGCCCGGCGTCAGCCCCACCCAGGGGCCGACATCCTTCGATCTCCGGAACCGTCCGGGATCGTCGATCGCGGAGGCGAACGTCAGCGCCACGACCGGGCCGACGCCGGGCATGGTCATCAAGAGGCGGCACACCGGATCTTCGACGGCCAGATTGCGGACCAGCTTCTCGAGCCCGGCCAGCTCGCGGCGCAGAGCCGTCCGCGCGCGCAGGATCGGCTCCGCCGCCGCTTCCAGCATCGCGTTGCCGGCGATCAGTTCCCGGACGCGGGCCTCCCGGCGGCCCTTCGAGACCTGGCCGAGCTTCAGGCCGAAGTTGCGCAACACGCCGCGCAGCGAGAGCTCCATGTCGAGGAGCGCTTCTTTCACCGACTTGCGCGAGGTCAGCAGCGCCCGCGTCTCCTGCGACGACACCGTCTTGCAGTGCACCGGCCGGA
>JAPPIT010000199.1 GCA_028820505.1 Defluviicoccus sp. | reverse complement strand
ACTCGGCGTTGGATGGGGAACACGCGCGCCCCCCACCGAAACTGTTTCACGGCAACCGGACAACAGTGGACTTGTTCCGGGCATGACGAAAAAGGTTAGGGGGTGATTTTCGCGGGCGCGCCAGCGGTCGGTCGTCACGAGCATGTCCGCCAGCGTCGCGGCGCCACGACGCCCGGCGCATCCGGGATCGTCAGCGCCGGTCCCGTTCCTCCCGCAGGATTTCGGCCGGCGACGGGTTCAGCACCCTGTCCGGCTGCGACGCGATGGCCTCGAGCAGCTCCCCCGTGTCGGGCGTTCCAGGGACCGCTCGATTTCACGCAGGATATAGCGGGACATCGACACGCCCTCCGTGGCGGCGCGCGCCTTGAGCTTGCGGTGCAGGGCCTCGGGCACGTTACGAATTCGGATCGTTTTGTTCATGCCTAAAGCAAGAATTCATCGATTATTTATGTCAATGCCACCCCGCTCCCCCAACGCCGTCATGCCCGGCCGGGGCGCCGCAAGACGTGGATGCCCGGAACAAGTCCGGGCATGACGCGGGAAGGAAGACGTATCGGTTCCCCTCACCCGTACCGGTGCAGCGCGGCGCCGTTCCGCCTGAGCCACTTGCGCGCGCCCTCCGCGTCCTCGCACAGCCTTCCGACGTGCGCCCAGAAGCGCTTGCCGTGGTTGTGCTCGGCGAGGTGGGCGACCTCGTGGGCGACGACGTAGTCGAGGATTAGCGGCGGCGCCAGGACGAGGCGCCAGGAGAAGCCGAGATTGCCGTTGCCTGAGCAGCTGCCCCAGCGCGAGGTCGTGTCGCGCAGCGTTATGCGGCCGTGGGGCTTGCCCAGCCGGGCGGCCTTTTCCTCCACCCGGGGCTCGATCTCGGCGCGCGCGGCGCGGCGGAGCCAGGCTTCGACGGCGGGCGGCACGTCCTCGGGGCGGCCGGAGACGCAGAGCGTGTCGCCGTCCCGCCTTGCGCCGGGGCGGGCGCGGGCGGCGCGGCGGATCGTCAGCGCACCGCCGAGGAAGGGAAGAACGGTGCCGTCGGCGAAGGGGACGCGGCTCAGCGCATTCGCGGTCCTTTCCGCGATCCAGCCTTGCTTCGCCTTGAGGAACGCGAGCCCGTCGGCCCGCGTCGCGCCCGGCGGCAGCACCAGCTCCACCGCGCCGCCGACCGGCGCGACCCTGATCTGGATGCGCCGCGCGCGGGGGCTCCTGCGGATCGCGACGCCGGCCGGGGGCCTCACTCGGCCGCTTCGCGCTTGCGCAATTCCGCGACGCAGGCGGCGACGGTCCGCTCCATGGTGCGGGAGCGGTCCATCGTCTCGCGGGTCTCGCTGCCGTAGGGGGTCGCGTCCAGCAGGCGGAAGATCTCCGCCGCCGCGAGGTGGAAGCCGGGCGGCAGGCCGGCCGCGGCGTAGGTCTTCGCGATCTCCTCCATCTCGCCGATCCAGCGCCCGGAATCCGCCGGGAGGCGCGGGACGTTGGCCTGCATGCGCTCGTAGACGGCGGGCACGGAATCCGCGATCTCGGCGCGCAGGATGTCGCCGACGCCGAGCGAATCGGCCGCCGTCATCGCCGCGGTATGGAGCGTGTTGGTGCCCTTGGAGATCGAGGCGTAGCACATCTTGACCGAAGAGGCGCGGCCGATCTCGGGGCCGCACTGGTGGATCGTCATGTCCTTGCCGTCGAACGCGTCCAGCGCCGGCGCCGCGTTCCCCGAGACGTAGATGCGGGTCGGCTTCCGGCCCTCCGCCGGCGGCAGGCCTATGATCCCGCCGTCGATGTATTCGGCGCCGGTGCCTTGGAAGAGCCCCCCGATGGCGCGCGAGGTCTCTGGCGCGACCGCGTTGAGCTCGGCGTAGGACGGCGCCTCGCCGGTCCGCCGCATCGCCGCCGCCACCTCCTCCGCGGTCGCGCGCGCGGCCTCGGGCGGGAGGATCGAGAGCACGATGTCGGCTTCCGCCACCAGGGAACCGAGGTCGGGGCAGAGCCGGAACCCCAGCCGTTCGGCCCGCGCCTTCGTCCGGGCGCTCCGCCCGGCGAGGCAGGTGAGGACGTCGTGGCCGTGCCGGAGGAGCGCCGCCCCCACGCCGCCCCCCATCTCGCCCGGGCTCAGGATCGCGACCGCGTGCAGTGTCATTGCGTGATTCCTCTCCCGATCCGGCGGCGCACTCTAGGGCAATAGCCGGCCGCGACGCAGCGTTTTTTCGTCCGTCATGGTCGGCGAAGGCCGACCATGACGGTGAGTAAGTAATGTCGGGCGCGGCTCGGACCGGATACGCCCTATCCGACGATCTCGCCCTCCCGGATATAGCCCCGCGCGAGGCCTTCCGCCCACACCTTGCGCACCGCCGCCGCGCCGCCGGCGACGATCGCGTCCTCGTCGACCAGCAGGTGGCGGCCGCCCTCGACGACGATGCGCCCGTCGACGAGGACCGCTTCGATGTCCGCCCGTCCGGCGTGCCAGACCATCGTCTTGAGCGGATCGCTCACCGGGGCGAGGTGGGCGCCCCCGAGGTTCACTACCACCAGATCGGCCCGGCATCCCGGCGCGATCTTGCCGATATCCTCCCGCCCGAGCGCCGCCGCCCCGTCGACCGTCGCCGCGGCGACGAGGTCGCGCGCCGCCGCGTCCTCGGACAGGCCGGAGGCGAGCTTGGACACCAGCGCGGCGGTCCTGAGCTCGCCGATCGTGTCCATCGAATAGCCGTCGAGCCCGATCCCGGTGCGAATGCCGCGCGCGGCGGTGCGCTGCCAGACGGCGGAGACGGCGCCGCGCGCGAACGAGGCCGGGCAGTTCACCACCGTCGCCCCGGCGCCTCCGATCAGGTCGAGATCGTCGTCCGAGGCGTAGACGCAATGGGCGGCGATCAGATCGGGGCCGAGCAGCCCGACATGGGCGAGCTGTCCGGCGGGCGTCCGGCCATAGCGCGATTGCAGCGTCTCGCCCTCGGTGGCGCTCTGCGAGACGTGGATCGTGACCTTGGCGTCCCGTTCCGCGGCGGCGTCGCGGATCGCGGCCAGCAGGTCCGCATCGCAGCTGTCCGCGCCGTGCGGCCCGAACCCGGCGCGGATGCGGCCTCCCGCGCGCCCGTCATGCGCGTCGAACAGGGCAGCGGCGCGGGCGAGGTCGCTTTCCCCGTTCCCGCGCGCGGCGTAGCGCGGCCTTCCGTCATCGCCGATCCCGAAATCCTCGGTCGAGAACAGATAGGGCATGCCGTAGAAACGGACGCCGAGCGCGTCCGCCGCGTCGAACGAGACCGCCTGCGCGATGCGGAACATGTCCATCGTCGTCGTCGCGCCGCCCTTGACCAGCCCGAGCAGGCCGAGCGCGGTGACATCGCGCAGCTCGTCCGCCTCCAGCACCTCCATCGCGAGGCCCTGGAGCGGCATGATCAGCCCGTAGACCGTGTCCGCCGCCCACGAGGCGGTCGGCCGGTCCTCCACGATGCCGCGAAAGAGCAGCGCCGAGATGCCGTGATTGTGCAGATTGACGAAGCCCGGCAGGACCAGCGCGTCGGCCACGTCGATCACCCGGTCCGCCCCGCCCGGCCGGTCCCGCGTCACCGCCGCCACGCACCCGCCCTCGACCAGCACCCAGCGGTCGGCCTCGATCCGCTGGCGGTCCCCGTCCGGCAGCAGCGCCCAGCGGGCGCGGATGGCGACGGTTTGGGTCATGCGGTCGTCTCCAGGCGGCGCAGGGCGGCCATATGATATGTTCCCGACCGTCGGCGAGCGGTTTGCGACGATCACGGAGATGTACCATCCCGGCCGGTGAAGCGGAAACGCTCACCCTTCTGAGGGCGGCGCTCGACGACGAGACGGCGGTGTTCCGCGACGGGCAGTTCGAAGCGATCGACGCCCTCGCGAACCGGCGCGAACGCCTGCTCGTCGTCCAGAGAACCGGCTGGGGCAAGAGCTTCGTCTACTTCATCGCGGCGCGCCTGTTGCGGGACCTGGGACGCGGACCGACCCTGATCGTCTCACCGCTGCTCGCGCTGATGCGCAACCAGATCGATGCCGCCGAACGCCTGCGCCTGCGCGCCCGCACGATCAATTCGACCAATCGCGACGAGTGGCCGGAAATCGAACGCGCGTTGGAGGAGGACCGCGTCGACATCCTGCTGATTTCCCCCGAGAGGCTGGCCAACGAGGGTTTCGCCGAGAACGTGCTCATGCCGATGGCGGGGCGCATCGGCCTGCTCGTGGTCGACGAGGCGCATTGCATATCGGACTGGGGCCACGACTTCCGGC
This sequence comes from Defluviicoccus sp., assembly GCA_028820505.1. Classification (GTDB taxonomy): domain Bacteria; phylum Pseudomonadota; class Alphaproteobacteria; order MPNO01; family MPNO01; genus MPNO01. Next base: position 21,386 of record JAPPIT010000199.1, on the reverse strand, counting down.
CCGACTACAAGCGCCTGGTGAACGTGCTGCGGCTGATGCCCGACACCGTGCCCATCCTCGGCACCACGGCAACCGCGAACGACCGCGTGATCGCGGATGTGAGGACGCAGCTCGGCGACATCGGCATCCAGCGGGGTGTTCTGCGGCGCCGCAGCCTCTCACTGCAGAACGTCCGGTTGCCGTCCCAGGTCGAACGCCTGTCCTGGCTCGCCGGGCATATCGAGGCGCTGCCCGGCACCGGGATCGTGTACACGCTGACCACGCGCGACGCCGACCGGGTCGCGGACTGGCTTACCGGGAACCGTATTTCCGCCGCGGCCTACCACGCCGGCGTGTCCGACGATGAGCGCCGGCGGCTCGAAGACCGGCTGCTTGGAAACCGGATCAAGGCGCTGGTCGCGACGACCGCGCTCGGGATGGGTTACGACAAGCCCGATCTCGGATTCGTGGTGCACTTCCAGGCCCCCGGATCGATCGTCGGCTACTATCAGCAGGTGGGGCGGGCCGGGCGCGCCATCGACCGTGCCGTCGGGATCGTGTTGTCGGGGGAGGAAGACGGCCACATCCACGAATATTTCCGCCGCACCGCCTTCCCGAACGAGGCGTGGGTGGAGGCCATACTGGCGGCACTCGAGAACAGCGACGGGCTCGGCATCCGGGATCTGGAAACCACGCTCAACCTGCGGTACAGCCAGATCGAGAAGGCGCTGAAATTCCTTTCGGTCGAAAACCCGGCTCCGGCGGTCAGGATCGACGGCAAATGGCGGCGCACGGCCGTCGACTACCGCATGGATCGCGATCGTATCCGCCGGCTCACCGGTCAGCGCGAGACGGAGTGGGGCGAGGTCCAGGATTACATCGACCATCGCGGGTGCCTGATGGAATTCCTGTCCCGCGCGCTGGACGATCCGGATCCCCGGCCCTGCGGCAGGTGCGCGCCGTGCCTTGGCCGCCCGGTGGTGTCGCCGTCCTACGATCGCGCCACCGCGCCAGTGGCTGCGCGCTTTCTCGAACGTTCCGAGCTCAAGCTGGAGTGCAAGAGGCAGGTCCCCGGGGACGCGTTCGCCCAATACGGTTTGCGGGGAAACCTGCCGGCCGAGGAGCGTGCCGAAACCGGGCGGATTCTTTCCCGGTGGGGCGATCCGGGCTGGGGCCGCGCTGTCGCGGAGGACAAGGGGAACGGCCGCTTCCGCGACGCGCTGGTGGACGCCGCCGCCGAAATGCTGCGCGAGCGCTGGAAGCCGGTTCCGGCGCCGACCTGGGTCGCCTGCGTTCCGTCGCTCAGGCGCCCCCGGCTGGTCCCCGACTATGCCGCCCGGCTCGCCCGCGCGCTCGACTTGCCGTTCGAGGAGGCGGTGGTCAAGGTAAAGGACAACGAAGAGCAGAAGGCGCAGCAGAATCGCTACTATCAGTGCCGGAATCTCGACGGCGTCTTTGCGGTCCGCGACCGGGTGCCGCCGGGTCCGGTTTTGCTGATCGACGATGTCGTGGATTCCGCATGGACGTTGACGGTCGTTTCGATGCTCCTGAGACGCGCCGGCAGCGGCCCGGTCTGGCCGATGGCGTTGGCGAGCGCGAGCTTCGCGAACTGACATGATCGAGAACCTCGGGACACAGGCGGCCCTGCTGCTGACGGTTTCCCTCGGAAAGGCGGACCGGGACGGGACGAAGCCGCTTTCGCCCCGAGAGTGGGCGCGCCTGACGACCTGGCTGGAGGACCGCGGTTTCGATCCGTCCGCCCTGATAACGGGCGATCCGCGGGATGTGCTCGCCGGATGGGACGAACCTTCGATCGCGCCGGATCGACTGGACCGTCTTCTCGGCCGGGGCGCCGCGCTCGGCCTCGCCGCGGAGAAGTGGCACCGGGCGGGCCTCTGGACACTTGCCCGGTCCGATTCCGGCTATCCGACGCGCCTTGAGGAACGCCTCGGGCGGACGGCGCCACCCGTTCTTTTCGGTTGCGGCAACAGGCTCCTGCTCGGGCGTGGAGGGCTCGCCGTCGTCGGTTCGCGCGATGCGAGCGAAGACGATCTGGCGTTCAGCGAAGATCTCGGGAAGGCGGCTTCGAGGCAAGGCTACTCGGTCGTTTCCGGCGGCGCGCGGGGCGTCGACCGGAGCGCGATGAAGGGCGCGTTCGGCAGCGAAGGCACCGCGGTCGCCGTACTCGCCGACAGCCTGCTGCGCGCCGCGACCTCCGCGCTCTACCGCCGCCCCCTGCTCTCCGGCGACCTGGCTCTGGTTTCGGCGGTCAATCCCGAAGCGCGGTTCAATGTCGGCAACGCGATGGCGCGCAACCGTTACATCTATTGTCTGGCGGACGCCGCCGTCGTGGTCGCGAGCGCGCACGGCAGCGGCGGGACCTGGAACGGCGCGCGCGAGAACGCGAAGGCGGGCTGGGTGCCGCTGTGGGTCAAGAGGACCTCGGAACCCGATTCCGGGAACGTCCACCTGGTCGCCAAGGGTGCGCGCTGGTTGCCCGATCCGCTGACGTCGGTCGTGGAATTGTTCGGAAGGCAGGACGTCGCGTCGGCGCCGGTACTCGATGGCGTTTCCGAGGAAACGCGATCATGGGAAACGCCTTCTCCCGCTATTCCCGGCGACCTCGAATTCTTCGATCTGTTCCTCGCGCGGCTGACGGCGATTACCGCGGAAGGGCCGGTTTCCGAAGCCCAGATCTCGGAACGCCTGAATGTCGCGAAAGGCCAGGTGAAGGAATGGATCAAGCGCGGCGTCACCGAAGAAGGGATCGAAAGGGTGACGGGACCGGTGCGATACCGTGTGCCCCATCGAGAACGGCCCTCGGCCTCGCAAACGTCCGACCCGGAACACTCGGTGAGAGCTGGAAGCGAAAACCTTTCGCCGCCATTAGCGAGCAGGTTGGAATTCCAAGACCTTTTCCTGCACCGGGTCAGGGAGCTAACGGCCCACGCGCCGCGCTCTTCTGCGTCCATCGCGCGAAGTCTCGGCGTCGCGCCGGGTCAGGTGAACAAATGGCTCGGACGCGGCGTCGCCGAAGGCAAGATCGAGAAGACGGAAAGTCCGATCCGGTACGCCTATGCGCGACCCAGCCTATTCTCCGTAGACACCGGCCCGCCCCTCACCACGCCTGCGCGTCGAGGAAGTCGGCGAGCAGGCGGTTGAACGCCTCGGGCTTGTCCAGATTCGAGATGTGGGCGGCGCCCGGGACGGTCTCGAGCCGCGCGCCGGGGATGAGCCCGGCGATCTGCCGCGAGTGGGGGAGGGGCGTCACGTCGTCCTCCTCGCCCCAGATGACCAGGGCGGGCGCGCGGATCGCGGCGGCTTCCCCGGCGAATTGGATGTCGTCGAAGATCGCCTTCATCACGTCGATATAGGCCTCGGGCGGGACCTTCGCGATCGCCGCGGCGAGCCCGTCGCGGGCCGCCTGCGATGCGGACGGGGTGAGACGCATCTCGGCATAGCGGCGGCCGAACGCGTCCATCGGGGTCGCGCGGATGGTCTTCGCCCATTCGGGGATGCGCGCGCCGCCAACCTCGCGCATGTCGACGAACCCGTCGGCGACCGTCACCGAGCGGACCGCCTCCGGCCATTGCGCGGCGAAAGAGACCGCGATCGGCCCGCCCATCGCGAGGCCGACGAGATGGCAGGACCCGACGCCGAGCGCATCGAGCCCGGCCTTGAGGTCGGCCGCCGCGCCGGCGACGGTGAAGCGCGCGTTGTAGCTGCTTCCGCCGTGGCCGCGGCAGTCGAAGGCGATGCAGCGATAACGGTCCGACAGCGCCGCGACCTGGTCGCGCCACATGGTGATATCCGCCCCCATCGAGTGGATCAGCAGGATTGCGGGGCCGCTCCCGGCGTCGGTGTAGTGGAGCGTCTCGCCGTTGGCGTCGACATGGGGCATGGGCGTTCTCCTTTCGATCCGGTCAGCGCATCACCAGGCCGCCGTCGACGTAGAGCGTCTGGCCGGTCATGAAGCGGCTCCAGTCCGAGGCGAGGAAGAGCACCGGGCCGGCGACGTCCTCCGGCGCGGCGATCCGTCTCAGCGGCGTGTCGGCGACGATCCGCTCCATGGCCGCTTCCGACGTGTTGCGGCTGCCCTCGGTCGGGTAGACCAGCCCGGGGGCGACGCAGTTGACCCGGATTCCCCGCGGGCCGAGCTCGACGGCGAGGTTGCGGCTGAACGCCACCACCGCCGCCTTCGCGGTGGTGTATTCGTGGTAGGGGATGGAGGGCCGCTCCACCAGGTCGGTCGCGATGTTGACGATGCTGCCTTCGGCCCGCTCGGCGAACGCGGGGATCGCCGCCCGGCACACGTTGAAGCAGCCGCGCAGCGACCCCTCCATCTGGCGCTCGTAATCCGCCCAGTCGAGGTCCCAGAACGGCGTCCGCGCCGCCGGATCGAAGGCGTAGGCGAGAAAGGCGTTGTTGACGACGGCGTGGATCGCGCCGAATTCTCGCTCGACGCCTTCGAACATCGCCGCGACCGCTTCCGCGTCGCCGACATCGGCCCGCACCGGCCAGCCGTCGCCGCCGAGCGCGCGGCATTCCGCGGCGACCGCCTCCGCCGCCTCCGCGTTGCGCAGATAGTTGACCGCGACGCGCCCGCCCTCGGCCGCGAACGCCCTGGCGACGGCCGCGCCGATCCCCCGGCTCGCCCCGGTCACCAGGATGACGCGGTCGCGAAAATCCATGTCAGTCGCAATAGGCGGCGAAATCTTCCGCCGCCGCCTCGGCGCCGCGCTCGATCTCGACGATGCGGACGAGGTCGAGCAGGTTGAACCGCCCGTCATGGTGCCAGCCCGCCTCGGGGGCGGTCATCTCTCCGAGCGCGCAGACCCGCGACGCGCCGGCCTCGCCGAGGAGAGCCGACAGGCGGAACAGCTCCTCCGGCGCCGCCGCGACGCCGACGGTCTGGAGCCAGGGGGCGTGCCTGGCGATCTCCGGGAGCGCGTCGTCGAGCCGGTCGAGCGCGGCCACCTTGACCGTCCGGTTGGCGCCGGCGGGCGCGAGGCCCGGATCGTCGTCCGCGAAGACGACGCGCCACGCGCCTTCCGCGTCGCCGGCGATCTCGACCGAATCCGAGACCGCGGACCGGATCTCCGCCTCCTGGCGCGCCGCGGCGAGGCCGGCGGCCTCTTCCGCGTCCAGTGCGCGGCGGGGAAAGCGGTGGGAGAGCGCGGCGAGCTCGCCGCCGAGATAGGAGGCGAAGACGCGGGGGCTCGCCGCGCCGCCGCGCTCGACATAGAACACGTGCGGCGAATAGCAGCCGTGCTGGTCGTATCGCACGATGTCGAGCGCCGCCCGCCGGGCGACGCCCGCCGCCTTGTCGGCGTCGAGCGCCGCGGCGGCGATCATCCCGAAGCCGAGCTTGTGGCCGAAGGGCAGGAAGCGCGTCGCCACCGGCACCCGCGCGCGGATCCGCTCGAGCGTCGCGTTTCCGCCGTAGGCCAGCACGAGACCGGCTTGGTCGAGCAGCGCCTGCTGGCGCACCTCGTCGCCGCCCTTCCACCAGACGATGCCGATGCAGTCGGCGAGCCGGGGCTCGATGTCGGCGACCGCCCCGGCGAACCAGCCGGCCATCAGCGGCTCGGCGCTCGGCAGCTTGCCGATATTCGCCGACTTCACCAGCAGGCCGGAAACCAGGCTCCAGAGCGGCAGGCCGGGCACGTTGCCGGCCCAGACATGGGCGATCAGCGCGGGCCCGAAGGCGCGGCCGTAGCCGCCCTTCCGCAGCGGCTGGAAGCCGTCGAGCATCTGCGGGTTGGCGAAGTCCTCGGCGACGAAGGCCGAAAGCTGGGCGCCGCGGAAGGTCTTGAGACAGGCGGTCAGCCCGAGCCGCACCGTCTCCGGGTCGTAGCCGGTGACCGCGGGCAGCAGCTCCTCCGCCCGCCGCCGGCGCGGGTCCGAACGATCGAGCAGGGTGCGCACCGCGCGGTCGAGGATGTCGACGATTTCCTGCGTGCGCAGCCCGGCAAGGAAGCGCTCGCGCGACCGGCGCACGTGGGCGGCCAGGGCCGTAAGCTGATCGCCGGAAAGAACCGGCGCGGCGACCTCCGCGCAGCGCCCCCAGGCCGAAAAGCGGAGCGTTTCCCGCGCGACGGACTCGGCCGGCAGTCCGGGAAGATGGCCGGCAAGCTCGGCCACGGCCGCTACCCCCTCGCCGCCTCCAGGAATTCGGCGACCGCCACCGAGCATCCCTGGGCTTCCTCGTCCCCCGCGCGGCCGAGAAGGACGAAGCCCCCGCCGCAGGCGATGCCCACGTCCTCGGTCATGATCGCAACGGCCGAATTGTAGTTGGCGAGATCGCAATGGACGAGAATGCCCTGCTCGCCATCGGGGACGTCGGCGCCGGACAGGGGATTGACGATCCGGGTGCGGATCCAGTGCGGGCCCGACTTGGGCGCGTCCGCGCGGTCGTTCCCGTCGTCGTAGAACTGGGTGCTGAGCTCGGTCATGCCGTACATGTTGATGCACTCCGACGGCGCGACGCCGAGGAGCGTCTCCATCCGGCCGTAGAACTCGCCCGTCGCCACGTCCCGCGAGCGCCCCTTGAACCCGCCGGTATCGAGCACGCGGCTGCCCGGCGGCAGACGGTAGCGTTTGCCGGCGCGCTCCATCTCGTCGAAGGCGTGAACGAAGCTGTAGGTCGCGCCGAGCAGCGCGTAGGGCTCGCCGGTCGCCGCCGCCTCGTCGAGCGCGCGGAACAGGAGGTCGTTCTCGAGCCCCTTCTGGTTGAGCAGGTATTCGCTGTCCGGCGCGCCGAAATGGCCGGCGGCGAGCGCGAGGTAATGCGCGAGCGAGGAGTTCGGCATCTCCTCCTCGGTGGGGAACAGGATCCCCATCCGGATCCTGTCGCGCCCCCGCATGAATCGCTCGCGGAAATTGGCGATCGTCGAGCGGTCGTAGACCGCGAGCGTCGGGTGGTAGCAACGCCCGCGCGCGCCGCCCGTCGTGCCGCTGGTCATGAACACCCGCTCGGCGCTCTCGGGCGCGACGCAGCTCAGCGTCAGCGTCTTGAAGGCGCTGATCGGCACCGGCGGGATCTCGCGCCAGCTCGTGACGACGCGGGGCGACCGGCCCTTCTTGAGGCAGAAGCGGCGGAAGCTCTCATTGTTCTCGAACTGGTGCGCGAACAGCGCGAGCGCCATCGCGTCGAACGCGCTCTCGGTCGACGAGTCCCGCCCGATGAAGTCGAGCACTTGGTCGCTGAGCGCTGTTCCCGACACGTCCCGCCCCGGCATTCGCAGGTAACCGAAGGTGGCCCTTCCGGCCCGGGATGTCCAGTTCTCCGGCGCCGCCGACGGGCGAAACCGTCTGTGCCCCCGCCGACGACCGCTCCGCCTCCGGCATGCCCGTCCCCTCCATCGTCATGCCCGTGCCCTCCACCGTCATGCCCGGAACAAGTCCGGGCGACGGTGGGGCGGGGGCGGGAGAGGAGCGCCGGAGCACGCCCGCTCCGCCCGCTGCCGCTGAATCGGACAGCGGCGGCCGCCTCGCGCGCGGGGACCTTGCGGGGCGACAGGCGGCGTCCCATGATCGGCGGGCGATGGCGACCGAACCGGACCCCGATCTCTTTCGCAGCCCGCGGACGCGCGGCTACGCCGATTTCCAGGACCATCTCGCGGCGCTCGACGCGGCGGGGCTGCTCTGTCGCGTGGACCGCGAAGTCGACAAGGATTCGGTGCTCCACCCGCTGGTGCGCTGGCAGTTCCGCGGCGGGTTGCGAGAGGCGGACCGCAAGGCCTTCCTGTTCACCAACGTGGTCGACGCGGCGGGACGCGGCTACGACTTCCCGGTCGCGGTCGGCGCGCTCGCCGCCAACGCCGAGATCTATTCCATCGGCATGGGCGTTCCGGTGGACGAGATCGGGAAGACATGGCAGCGGGCGATGCGGGATCCCATTCCGCCGTCGATCGCTCCCGATGCGCCGTGCCACGATGTCGTGCTGACCGGCGAGGCGCTGCGCGGCGACGGGCAGGGGCTGGATGCGATCCCGGTGCCGATCTCGACGCCGGGCTACGACGCGGCGCCTTATCTGACGGCGACCTGCTGCATCTCCGCCGACCCCGACACCGGGGTGCAGAACATGGGCACCTATCGGGCGCAGTTGAAGGCGCCCGACCGGATGGGCCTCAAGATGTTCGTCGATCTGGGGCAGGGCGGCTACGACCATTGGCTCAAGTGCCGGGAGCGCGGGCGAAAGCTCGAGATGGCGATCGTCGTCGGCTGCCCGCCGCCCATCGCCTATTGCGCGCCGCAGAAGATCGCCTTCGGCACCGACGAGCTCGCCGTCGCCGGCGGCATCGTGGGCCGCCCGATCAACGTGGTCCGCGCGAGGACGGTCGACCTCAAGGTGCCCGCCGAAGCCGAGTTCGTGATCGAGGGGACGATCGATACCGAGTACATGGAGCCCGAGGGCCCGTTCGGCGAATCGCACGGCCACATCAATCTCGAGGAATACAACTTCATCTTCGAGGTGACCGCGATCACGCACCGCCGGAACGCGGTCTTCGCCTCCATCATCAGCCAGGTCACGCCGTCCGAATCGAGCGTCGTCAAGCGGGTCGCCTACGAGCCGCTGTTCCTCGAGCATCTGCGCGACCATCTCGGCATCAAGGGCGTGCGGCGGGTCTCGATGCACGAGCCGCTGACCAACCTCCGCCGCGTGATCGTGGTCCAGGTCGCCGGGGACACGCCGAGGACGGAGGTGTGGCGGGCGCTCTACGGCACGACGTCCTTCCAGCAGCCCTGCGGCAAGTACGTCATCGCGGTGAACGAGGACATCGACCCCGAGAACGCGGACGCGGTGTTCTGGGCAATGGCCTACCGGTCGAACCCGGAGAAGGACACGGCGATCCTGCCGCATCGCGAGCGGGGCCACGGACCCAAGGGGACGGAAGAGGAGTCCTCGCTGCTGATCGACGCCACGCTGCGCGGCCCGCTGCCTCCGGTGGCGCTGCCCAAGCGGGAGTACATGGAGCGCGCGCGGGACTTGTGGGACGAGCTCGGCCTGCCGGCCTTGAAGCCGGAGCCGCCCTGGCACGGCTATTCGCTCGGCGACTGGTCCGGGAAATGGGACGAGGACGCGCGCCGCGCGGCCGGCGGGGGCTGGCGCGACAACGGGGAACGCGCGCGGCAGAAACGCCGCAGCGGCGTGCGCCCGAACGATCTGCTGAGGGACGGGGAGGACGGCGCGGAATGAGCGGCCACAGGATCGCTGTCATCCCCGGAGACGGGATCGGCACCGAAGTCATGCCGGCCGGGATCGGCGTCGTCGAGGCCGCCGCGCGGCGTTTCGGCATCGAACTCCGCTTTACGGAGTTCGACTGGAACTGCTCGACCTACCGCGAGACCGGCCGGATCGTGCCCGAGGACGGGCTCGACCGGCTGGCCGGGTTCGACGCGATCTATCTCGGCGCGGTCGGAATGCCGGAGGTGCCGGACCATGTCTCGCTGTGGGACATGCTGATCCCGATCCGGCGGCGCTTCAACCAGTACGTCAATTTGCGCCCGGTGAAGCTGTTCGAGGGCGTGCGCTCGCCGCTGGCCGGCCGCGGCCCGGACGACATCGACATGATGATCGTCCGCGAGAACGTCGAGGGCGAATATTCCCAGATCGGCGGCCGGCTCTACCCCGGCACCGAGCACGAGGCCGCGATCCAGCAGGCCGTGTTCACCAGGCGCGGCTGCGACCGGATCATGCGCTTCGCCTTCGAGCTCGCCGGCACCAGACCGGCCAGGAAGGTGACGTCCGCCACCAAGTCGAACGGCATCATCCATTCGATGCCCTACTGGGACGAGCGTTTCGCCGCCATCGCCGCCGAGTATCCGGGCATCGAGACCGACCGGTACCATATCGACATCCTGACGGCGCATTTCGTCGCCCATCCGGACTGGTTCGACGTGGTGGTGGGCTCCAACCTGTTCGGCGACATTCTGTCCGACCTCGGCCCCGCCGTCGCCGGCTCCATCGGCCTCGCCGCCTCGGGCAACATCAACCCGGAGAAGGAGCACCCCTCGATGTTCGAGCCGGTGCACGGCTCGGCGCCCGACATCGCGGGGCGGGGCATCGCCAACCCCATCGCCCAGATCTGGTCGGGCGCGATGATGCTGGAGCATCTGGGCCACGCCGACGCGGCGGCGGCCATCGTCGAGGCGATCGCGGCCCTGCTCGCCGGCGACGGACCCCGGACCGCCGATCTCGGCGGAACCGCGACCACGCGCGAGGTCGGCGACGCGCTCGCCTCGGCGCTTTGACTGCGTGCCGGTACTCAACTATCCGGTCGCTCAGTCCGCCGGCCGCACCCCGTATTTCGCGTAATAGGCGTCGCGCAGCGCGTCCTCGGTCACGCCGTCGATGAAGGTGTAGGCCGGCGAGAGCACGGGGAGGGCCTTTTCGACGGCGATGTTGACCACCCCGTGGATCGGGAACGACCTGCCGTTCTCGGCCCAGAACGGCTCGGCGATCCGCTCGTAGACCGCGCTTCCCGGCGGCTCCAGCGTGGCGGTGCCGCGAAACCGGTAGCCGCGCCGCATGAAGATGTCGATCGCGTTGACCTCGATCGCCGGGTTGGCCCCCAGGTTCCGCACCGTGTTGGGCGAGGCGATGTCGGCGAAGCCGATGCGGTCCTCGCCGAGCACCGCGAGCGAGCTCTTCGGCGACAGGTTGGGGGTTCCGTCCGGGTTGACGGTGGCGACGAAGGCGAGCCGGGTCGACTCGACGATGCGTTTCATGTCGTCCGTGATGAGTCCCATCGCGATCCTGCCTCTATGTCCGCCTCTCCTGGCGTTCCTGCCAGACGGAATGGAAATTCCCCGCGAACATCAGCGCCGCGCCGAGGAAGATGAATATGCTGACCGGCTCCCTGTATACCGCGTAGGCGGCCAGGGCCGCCAAGGGCAGGCGCAGGAAATCGATCGGCATGACGACCGTCGCGTCGGCGAGGGAGAAGGCCTTCGCCATCGCGTAATGCGCCGACAGGCCGGTGCACCCGATCACGATCAGCCACGGCGCGTCGCTCCAGGCCGGATCGGTCCAGCTCCATATGCAGGCGAGGAAGCCGATCGGCAGCTGCATGATCTGCATCCAGATCACGATGGTCAGCGTGCCCTCGGTGCGGGTCAGCGCCTTGGCGATCACGTTGGAGGTGGCGAAGCAGAGCGCCGAGCCGAGAACGACGAGCGCGGCGAGCTGCACCGCCTCGACGCCCGGCCTGAGGATTATCAACACGCCGACGAAGCCGCTGACCACGGCGATTACCCGGTGCCGCGACAGCCGCTCGCCTAGGAACAAGGCGGCCAGCAGGGCGACCCAGAGCGGCGTCGAGAATTCGAGCGCGGTCACCGCGGCCAGAGGCAGCATCGCCACGCCGTAGGCCCATGCCGCCTGGGCGACGAAGTTCACGCCGTTGCGCGCCATGTGCATGCCGATCCGGTCGGTGCGCAGCAGGCGTGCGCCGCGGGCGGCGATCAGGGGCGTCACGATGGCGAGCGAAATCCCGCTCCGGATGAAGAGGATCTGGAACACGCCGAGATTTTCCGAGAGCTCCCGCACCGCGATCATCTGCAGCAGGAAGGAGGCGATCATCACGCCCATCCACCCGGCCGCCGTGAAAAGGGTGTCGTTGAGGAGGCGGGAACTCATCGCTCGTTTCCGCCGTCCTGCCGTTCCTTGAGGCGCGCTTCCCGGCGGGCCACATAGGTCGTGGAGCCGAAGATCACCGCGGCGCCGATCCAGGTCCAGCGGTCCGGCACCTCGGCGAAGATCAGCCACGCGGCCAAGGCGGTGAAGGGCAGGCGGAGGAAGTCGAGCGGCGCGACCACGCTGGCATCCAGATTGACCAGCGCCCGGGTGAAGCAATAGGGCGCCGCGGTGCCGATCGCGGCGAGCGCGAGGAGGAGGGGTATGTCGGAGAGCGTCGGCCCCTTCCACAGGAAGATCGTCGGCACCAGCGCGATGACCCCCATCAGCAGGTTCGAATAGAAGGCGATCGGAAGCGCCGCGTCGGTCCGGGTCAGCAGCTTGATCATCACCACCGCACCGCCGTAGAAGGCGGCGGAGGCGAGCACCATCATCGCCGGCGCCGAGATCGGAACGGCGCCCGGTCTGAGCACGATCAGGGCGCCGAGAAACCCGACCGCCGTCGCCGCCCAGCGCCGCCAGCCGACCCGTTCCCCGAGGAATATCGCGGCAAAGATGACCGTGTAGAGGGGAAGCGTGAAGTGCAGCGCCGTCGCTTCCGCAAGCGGCATCGAGACGATCGCCTGGAACCACAGCGCCATCCCGCCGAAGTTGAGCGCCGCCCGCCCGACATGGGACTTGATCACGCGGGTTCTGAGCCGCGAAATATCGGTCCAGACGAACCACGCCAGGAGCACGACGGTGGCGATCAGCGAGCGGTGGAAGATGATTTCCACCGCGTGCATGTCCGAGGAAAGAAAGCGGACGAAGACCGGCGTGAAGGTGAACATCGCCATCGACACGACGGCCCAGGCGACGCCTCTGAGCACGCGGCCCGCGTAGGCGGTCCCGGCGGTCTGTCCCGTGGTTCTGTCCACGCGCCAATCTAGCGCAGGGCGGTTGGCGCGTCAGGCGGCGCTACTCCAGGATTGCCTCCAGCTTCCTCAAATGCGCCGAAAGCCGTTCCCGCACCGCGCGCGCCGCTTCCGGCGTCCATTCGCGAAACCCTTTGCCGGCGTCCATGCCCAGACGGCCGCTTTCCACGAGGGACTCGAGATAGGGCGAAGGGCCGGGGCGTCTTTCGAGGTCGGAAAGGACCGCGGCGTGGATGTCACGGGTCAGATCGGTGCCCACGAGGTCGGCATTCTCCAGCGGCCCGAGCACCGCGAGCCGCCGTCCGAAGCTTTCCTTGACGACGGTATCCACCGTCTCGGCATCGCAAATGCCGTTCTCCACGAGGCTGATCGCCTCCCGCCACAGCGCATGTTGAAGGCGGTTGCCGATGAAGCCCGGCACGTCCTTTTCCACCCGCACCGGACGCTTCCCGACCCGGCTCAGCACCGCCATCGTCGCGTCCATTGCCGCTTCCGACGTCCACTCGGTACGAATGACCTCGACCAGCGGAACGATGTGCGGCGGGTTCCACCAATGGGTTCCGAGCACGCGCTCGCGCGATGCCAGCCCGGACGCGATCCCGGAAATCGGCAGCACGGAGGTGTTGGAGGCGAGGATGCAACCTTGCGGCGCCACGGCCTCCATGTCGAGAAAGACCGACCGCTTGAGGTCGAGCTGTTCCGGCACGGCCTCGATCGCCAGGTCGGCGTCCCCGAGCGCATCTTCAAGGGCGGGACATGCCGCGATCCGGCGCAAGGTATCGTCGATGGCCGTCCGCTCGCAGCCGATGGCGTCCATGCTCGCCGCCACCCGATCCTTCAACCCTTCCAGAGCCCGGGGCGCCGGGTCGTGGACGCGAACCGTCAGCCCGGCGCGTGCGAAGGTGAGGGCGATCCCGTGCCCCATCAGCCCGGCGCCGATGATGCCTACGGTTGCGACCATCGTCCTATCCCGCCGTGTAGCAGAAAAATACTACGGGAGGATCGATAATTGGACTGATCTGATTTTCGATATCTTTCCGATTCCATATTAGGATACTGGGATTTATGATTGATGTCTACTGTTCAGTATAGGATTTGAAAACTATCTATGAAGGCCTGGTACATTGGAGAATGTTTGCATCCGGGTGTTGAATAAGATCGGTTTTTGGGGGAGTTGGGACATCAACATGGGAGAACCATGGGGTTGAAATCGTTCCTGTTCGCTCATTCGGAACATCCTTGAATAGACGTGGCGCGGCGCGAAGGCGGGGCATGATATGGCGGCGAGAGCGAGGGGGGCAAGACGGAAGGCGCGCTCGGTGATGGCGACCGACGCCGAGTGGGCGCGCATCGGCGAGGCCGCGAAGGACGCGGGGCTGTCGATCTCCGAGCACATGGTGCGCAGCAGCCTCGGTCCCAGCGCGCCCGCGGCGGAGCCCGGCCTGCCGCTTCCTGTCCTGCGCCGCGTGGCGCGGGCGGTGCTGGCGATGGAGGACATTGAGGGGCGGCGGCTGGAGATCCAGGGGGCCGGGGAGGTCTGGCGGCGGGCGCTGGAGCGCGCCGATGCCTGGATCGATCGCGAGGCCGGGATCGGGTGAGGCGGTGGAGCTTTCGCGGCAGCGCGGCATCTACTGCGTCCCCGAGAGCTGGGAGCGGATCCGCCGGCGCGCGCGGAAGGAGCGGGTATCCGTCTCGCGCCTGGGGGTTCTGTGCTGCCTCCGGGCGGCCAGCGGGGACACCGCTCCCGCGGAGCCGCCGGGCCATCCCCTGGCGTTGCCCGAGGACCGCCAGCGCGGCCTCTACGAGACTGCGCGGGGTCTCGCGCGGTCGGGAAGCTTCGCGGTCGGGAGAACGACGGTCGCGATCCATGAGGCGGTGCGTTTCCTCCTGCTGACGGAAGGGGACGGGGAGGAATGAGGAAGCCGCGCGGAGTGCAGCGGGGCAGGTCGTACACGATCTCGTGCACCGACGGGGAGTGGGAGACGATCAAGGCGGGGGCGGTGAAGGCGGGGAAGAAGGTCTCGCCGTGGTTCGTCGAGTGCGCGCTGACGGTGGACCCGTGGCCGGAGAAGCACCGGCGGCTGGTTCTGGACGCCGGGCAGCAGCGCGCCGTTCTGCGGGGGGTCGAGGAGATCGCCCGCGGCCTGGGCGTCGGTAGCGGGACGTCGCCGCAATTCACCGAAGACCTTCGCGCGCTGTTTGAGGCGCGGCTCCGGGGGATGGCCGCGAGGGGAAGGCGCGAGAAGGCGACGGCCCTGCTGCGCGAGGTGTTCGGCGAGGAGCGGGCCCGGGCGATCGCTGCCGTCGTCATTTCCGAAGCGCCCGCGCCGTCCGCGATGCCGCAGACGTCCGACACGCCGGAAGCACCGGAGGAGAGCGGGACCGACGAGGAACCCGGACCGGACCGCCAACGGCAGGGCGACCTGTTCTGAGTACCGTCAGGGATCGCATCTGAGTCGCCCGTCCAGGAAGGCTCTGGCGCATTGGTATTGCCAGTTCGTGAACGGCTTGCCGAACCTTCGGAGCGTGCAGCCCGGCGCGCCGGGCTCGCTTCCGGCGTAAAAGACGGTCCGGGAGCCTTCGGCGTTCGCGGTCAGCCTGCAGAATAGGGGTATGTAGTCACGGCCGCCGAAGAACACGATGGGTTCGGCGATACCGGACGGCAGGCGGAAATCGGAATACCTCTCCCGATGGCCCCTGCGCTTGAACGGCTCGACGTTGCGGGCGTTGCTGAAGGTGATGTCGTAGTTGGGTGTCAGGTAATCGGCGCGGACCAATCCCCAGCCCGCGGAGAGAACGTACAGGCGGTCCGGAGCGTATCGCTCGCCCAGCATCTCATAGGCCGGGTTCGTGTAGAGCTGCCAAGCCGGTAGCAGGCCGAGCGGATTGCTGCCCGGAGCGGCATTGTATTCCTGAAGAATGGTTCGCCACGAGCGTCTTCCGTCCGCGAGGTCGTCCGGCCTCGCCCAGGCGTGGCTTCGTTGCGGCGGCGCGGCATCCGGCTGCGCCACGAACATCACGTCCCGGCCCTCGGGCGTGCGAAGGTGGCCGGCGTGGCGCTGCTTTCCGGCCGCGCACTGAATGACGACGATCATGCGGTTCGCTCCGCCCGTCCGATCAGATCCGCCAACGTCTCAAGGAAGGCCGGATCGTAGCCTTCGCCGACATGGTTCGAATTCCACAGTCCGGACTCGCGCACCTTCTCCCGGGTGCAATGACGGCCGAGCCATGAGCGGGACGGTGGATCGATGGGCTGTTTTCCGTAGTCGCTGAGGAGGGCGATCGCATTTCTCTCGACATAACCGCGCAGGCTGGCCGGTCCCGGCTCGTCCTCGACGGCGAGCCACAGAAAGGGCATATCGCCGATCACCCTGCTGACCGCCGTTTCGAGAGGCTGCTCGCGCTGGCGGGCCTCACGCGAGGCGGTGCCGCGGCGGTCGTCCCAGGTCGAACAGTCGATGCGGTCCCTGCCGATCAGCGCGGTGCCGACGATCAACCTGAAGATCGACCCCCGGTGATTGCCGCCGCCCGAACGCATTCGACCCCTGTGCTGCGAGAGGCGGTTCCAGAGCGTGGTGCCGGATCCGGCCTTCAGGGCATGGGTGCCGACGCGCACGATCCTTGGGCCGATACCGCTGGAGCTGCGCACCTCGCCGGTTTCCCGGAAGAAATAGACACCACGCCGGGGCCACGGCATTCGACCGGAGCAGTCAGCCAGCCGGCGCGCCCCGCCCAGCCGCTCTTCAAGAGCGTCCAGGAGAAGGTAGAAGCGTTTCAGGTGTTCGATGTGCGGCATGATCGAGTCATTGTAGCCGGGTTCACGGGTAGCGACCCGACGGGCGGGAACGCGGATGTTCGAGAGACCGCGCCCGGCCGACGAGTCGCGAAGGGCTCGGCGTCCAGGCGGCGGAGAGGTCCGCGCGCCTATTGCGCAACACTGCGGGCGCCGCGATCTGTATGCTGCCGGCCGACCGGCGGCCTGTCCGGTCCGGGGGCGGAATCCCGGGATCGGGCTCCGGCGTCCCGGTGGAGGAGAGCAGAGTTTCGATATGGCGGAATGGAACGATTTCAATCCGGCTCCCGGCGGCCGCGTTTCGGCGCCGGTCAAGCTGTACGACGCGGCCAGGGGGTACGGCTTCCTCGCACCGGGCGGTGGCCTGCCCGATATCTTCTGCCATGCATCGGTGCTGCGGGAAGTGGGCCTCGACATGCTGATCGAAGGCGCGACGGTCACCTGCGAGACGGTGCGCGGCGACCGGGGCCCGCAGGTGGCGCGGATTCTGGCGGTCGATTTCTCGACGGCGGGCCCGGCGCGGGGCGCCGGCCGGCCGCCGTGGGAGCCGGCCCCGGCGGCTCCCGGTCCGGCTCCCGGCCAACCTGTCCGGGCGCTTGTGAAATGGTACGTGCCGGCGAAGGGCTACGGGTTCCTGACGCCGGAGGACGGCACCGGCGACCTGTTCTGCCACGCGGCCGTGGTAGAGGCGTCGGGCCGCGAAGCGCTTCCCCAGGGGGCCGCGGTGACCTGCGAGGTCGCGCGGGGCGAAAAGGGTCCGCAGGTCTCGCGCATCGTCTCCGTAGAACCGGTCCCCAAGAGGGAGTTCCATGCGGTGAACGGCCCGCCGTCCGTCTCTCACGAGACGGCATGGCACGATAGGGAACCGGCGGGGCCCTCCGTGGAGGTCCTGGGCACGGTCAAGTTCTACGACCCGGTCAGGGGTTTCGGCTTCGTCGTTCCCGACGAAGGGGGCCGGGAGGTGTTCGTGCACATGAGCGCGCTGGCGCGTTCGGGGCTGGACGATCTACAGCCGGGACAGCGCGTGAGCGCCTGGGTGAAGGAGGTTCCGCGCGGCCTCCAGGCGACGGAGCTGGCGCCGATTTGAGAACGCTACATTTCCAAGTTTGCTGGCAAGCAGAACATAACGGACTCAGGAACGCTTGCCGTCGTCCGACTCGTCAGGCGGAACCTACTCTACCGCGACCCCATCGCCGACAACGGGCTTCCTCAGGGGTTCCGGGGTGTAGCGGCGCAACGCGAAGGAACAGCGCCTTTGCCAGTTCTCCGGTGTGGCGCCCGCAAGATGGCGAGCGGGCTCAAGCATCGGTTTCATCGTCTCAAACCTTCTCGGTCAGCGCCCGCTACTCTCTTCCTCGTCGTCGGGGTAATAGAAGCGATTCATCGCTGCCTCCAACTCCTCCGGCGACACCCCCTCCATGTCCGCCTCTCTCAGTATCTCCGACGCTGCCAAACTGCGGTCGAACCGTACCAGAGCATGGGCAAACGCCGCGTAGGCCGATCCTTTGTTCGTCTGGACTGGCGCGTCCTTGAAGATGTCCCAAATTTCATTCGCTTCCTCCAGACTCCGGGCTTCGGAGAGCAGTTTCGCAATGTGAATACCGGCGCCAGGATTTTGAGAGGCAGCTCTCAGCCGCCTCTCGCGCAGCTTGCCGGTATCCTCCAGGTTCGCCGCTGTCTCGACCTCATCGACCAAGGAAGCGAATTCAATGTCCTCTCGGACGGAATCTTTGTCGTGCGACTCGACGACATCGTAGAATTCATCCGCCCTGTTTCGCTCTCCCGCTGCGTCCAGGCGATACCTGTAGGCCTTGTGGACGAAGCGCTCGAAAAGGCGTCCTTCTGGATGGCTGGCCCTCTTGTATTGCGTATAAATCCGTTCGGCCCCCTCCAGGTCCGGAGCAAGCAATATCAGCTTGGCGACCTCTTTTCCGTCGCTGGTGATGTCCGCTTGGTCCTCGCCTTCCACGGGAGAAGAGACCGCGGCCACCGGTGTCCGGCGGCCCGCCCACCATCCCCTGATCTCTTGCCTATATGCGTAGGCACACACCAAACCCAACATGACCGTCGCGGCGGCAAATGCTTCCACCCCGAAGAGGATGGCGATCAGCCCGTCCAAGGCTGTGAAGAAGGCGGTGAGTAGATGTTTTCGCATCCGCCCATCATGCCGGGCGCTACCGGAGCATCAACCTTTCTGCGTATTCCCTTATCGAAGGACCGCCCCGGTCTCTGACCTCGGCTTGGGCCGTTTGGCGTCCGCGCAGGCCGGCGGAATCGCCACGCATTCGAACGGCATCGGGATTTCAGGCCGCAACCTCGCCGTCCTAGAGCTATGATCCGGTGTCATGGTAGCGACGGTCCGCAACCTGACCTCGGCGTCGGCGACCTCGGAATATTTCCGCAACGAGGGCGGGTACTACCTGGAGGAGGGGGAAGGCCCGGAGGCGCTGAAGGCGAAGCGCGAGGAGCATCGCGAGGCGAGCGCGTGGCACGGCGAGGGCGCGCGCGCCGTGGGTCTGGAGCCCGGCAAGCGGGTCGCGGCGGGCAAGTTCGAGAAGCTGCTGCGGGGCCATGTCCTGGGAACGGACATCCGCCTGGGGCGGATGCGCGATGGCCAGCACGAGCACCGTCCCGGTTTCGACATCACCTTCTCCGCTCCGAAGTCGGTGTCGCTTGCGGCGCTGCTGCCGACGGAGGCGCGCCCGCGCGGCGACCGGGCCGTCATCCGCGCGCATGACGCGGCGGTGCGGGCGACGCTCGACTGGATCGAGGCGACGATGCTGCAGACCCGGGGCTGGGACCCGGCGACGCGGCGGCGGCCGCGGGTGAGCGCGCCTTCGATGGTCGCGGCGACGTTCCGCCACATCGCGAGCCGCAACCTCGATCCGCAGCTTCACACGCACGCGGTGATCGCCAACGTGACGCGCGATGCCGAGGGACGGTGGAAGAGCGTCGAGCCCACGCTGCTGCACCGCAACGCGCGGCTGATCGGGTCCTATTACCGGAACGAGCTGTCGCGCCGACTGATCGAGGCGGGCTATTCGGTCCTGCCCGCGATGGCGGGCCGGGTCCCGAGCTTCGAGATCGCGGGCTACGGGCGGGAGGTCTGCGAGGCGTTCTCGACTCGCCGGCGGGACATGCTGGCGTATCTGGAGAGGAAGGGCCTGCAATACACCACCGCCTCGGCGCAGGTCGCGGCGCTGGCCGAACGCAAGGCGAAGGCGGAGCCGGTGCGCGCGATCCTTCAGCGGCAATGGGGCGAGCGAGCGCGCGAGCTGGGTCTCGACAGGGCGGAGTCGGTCGCGCGCACGGCGGGCCCTGTGGAGCTCGCCGCGGTTCCCTCGGCGCTGGAGATCGTCGGCCAGGGGATGCGGCATCTCGAGGAGCGGCAATCTGTGTTCGCGGCGGGGGAGCTCGAGGCGTTCGCGCTGGCGCATTCGCCGGGCCGCCACACGCTCGGGGAGATCCGCGACGCCGTCGAATGGATGGTGCGGGACGGCCACCTGGTCGAGGCGGGGCTGCGGCGGACCGACCGGGCCTTCGTGACCGACCGGGCGCTGAAGGCCGAACGTTCGACGATCGCCATGATGAAGGCCGGGATCGGTCGGGCGAAGGCGCTCGCCAGGGAGGACAAGGTCGCGGCGCACCTGGAGGGCGCCGGGCTCACCGAGGGCCAGGAGGAGGCGGTCCGGACGATCCTGCTCGCGCGCGACCGCACGGTCGGGGTGCAGGGAAGGGCCGGCACGGGGAAGACCACCATGCTGCGCCACGTGCGGGAGCTCGCCGGGGACCGGCCGGTGGTGGGCCTCGCGCCGTCCGCGGCGGCGGCGCGGGTGCTGGAGCGCGAGACCGGGATCCACGCGCGCACCCTGCAATGGTTTCTGACGCGCTGCCAGGGGGCCGCGAACGGGCGGGCGGACGACAGGCTGAACGAACTGTTCGGCGGCGCGGTGGTGGTGCTCGACGAGGCCTCGATGGTCTCGACCGACCAGATGCGCTCGCTGATGCGGATCGCGGACGGTCTCGGGGTAGCGCGGCTGGTGCTGGTGGGCGACACGCGGCAGCTGCGGGCGGTGGATGCGGGGCAGCCCTTCCGCCAGCTCCAGCAGGCGGGCATGACGACGGCGCGGATGGTCGACATCCTGCGCCAGAAGAACCCGGCGCTGAAGGCGGCAGTGGAGGCGGCGCTGGCGGGGAAGCCCGACGAGGCGGTGGAGATGTTGGGGAACGGGCTGGTCGAGGTCGAGCACGACGAGCTCGCGGCGAAGGCGGCGGAGACCTGGCTGGCGCTCGATCGCGAGACCCGGGACGGGACCCTCCTACTCGCGCCGACCCATGCGCTGAGGGAGGAGATCAACCGGACCGTCCGCGAGGCGCTGGCCGAGGAGGGCGTGCTCCGGGGCAGGACGCTCACGATCGAGCGCCTGGTGAACCTCGGCATGACCCGGGCCGAGCGGGGCGACGTGCGCAACTACCGGGAGGACGACGAGGTCGTGTTCAACCAGGACCTGGTCAACTACCGGCTGAAGAAGGACGAGGTCTTGACGGTGAGCGGGATCGAGGGCGACCGGGTGGTGCTCCTGCACCCCGACGGCAAGCCGCGGCGGATCCGACCGGCGGGTTCGATCCGCTACCGGTTCGACGTCTACGAGACGCGGGAGATCGAGCTCCGGGCGGGCGACCGGATCCGCTGGACGCGGAACGACAAGGAGCGGACGCTGATCAACGGCGAGAAGGCAGAGGTAACGGAGATCGCGCGCGGCCGGGTGCGGCTCCGGCTGGAGGACGGGCGCGCGATCTCGCTGGCCGACGACGACCCCCAGCTCCGTCACATCGACCATGCCTGGAGCACGACGGTGCACGGGGCGCAGGGGAGCACGTCGGATGGGGTGATCGCGGTTCTCGATTCGAGCCACCGGGCTCTGACCGACCAGTCGACGTTCTACGTGGAGATCAGCCGGGCGCGGCGCGACGCGGTCGTGCTGACCGACAATCTGGATCAGCTGGTCGAGGCGCTGATGGCCGATACCGGCGAGCGGCCGACGGCGTGGGAGGCGGC
>JAPPIT010000010.1 GCA_028820505.1 Defluviicoccus sp. | reverse complement strand
CAGGAAGCAGCGCGTGTCGTAAAAGGCGTTGAACAGCGACAGCTGCTGGTGGCCATGAACCCGGTCGCAGGTGTCGTCGATGTCGAGCACGATCGCCGCCGGCGGGGCCTCGAAGGAACCGCAGAAGATGTCGACCAAGGCAGCCGTCAGGCGCCCCACCTCGCTGAGCGAGGGCGCGTTCTCAAGGCGGCTCATGGTCGGCTGCGAACAGAGATCGCGGCCGCTCTCTGGCGCCCGGCCGACCGCCAGCTTGAACAGCGGATCGGTCCTCAGGTCGTCGCAATCGTCGGCGTCCTCGTAGCCGCAGGCGATCGCGAACATCCGGAACCTCAACATCGCAGGCAGCGTGTGGACCGTCCGCGCCGGGTCGCGCCACTCCCGGATGCAGCCGGCCAGCGTCGCGGCCAGTCCGAGCCGGCGCTCGGCCCCGCGCAACAGCACCAGCCCGCCGTCCGACGAGATCGACCCGCCGGCGAAATCGGCGGTCACCTTCTTGCGGCTCACGGCTGGAAGATCGAACGGGATAGGGATATCATCGGTCATGGCGGCGTGGCGCTTCCGTTGCTTCGGCAGAAATCCGCTTCCAATCGAATTTCTACCCGAATCCAACAGGTTACGTCACGTCCGCCACCATCTCCTCAGAACCTCGTGAATACATCAGGCTAGCATTGCGACAAATGAGTTCAGGCAGCAAGTTGCGTTGAGGTTGTCGTTGGTTGGTCTGAATGGAGGCCAGAGAAGATGGCACAGCGAATCCAGCCATATTTCAGGACAGGCCTAGGATTGACGGCCGAATAAGTTTTCAAGCCAGGCAATAAACCGTGTGGCGAGCGCTCCATCGATCTCAAGATCGCCGGCGCGGATGGCAGTTCCCATGAGCTTCGGTTCTGCCCTTGCCGCGAGCCAAGCGTGGAGCTTCGCTCGGTGCGCTTTCCCCTCAGAAAACCGACGATGTTTTTCCGGTATGCATTCGATATAGCGTTTGGACAACGGCCAAACCGTATCATCGCGCGGGATCATTGTGGCGACGAAATCCTCGATTTCGCCACTGGATTTGTTGTCGGGCCACAGCCAGATGCCTACCTTGGGCTCGGTCGTCACGATCATCCCGCGCGGTCCTGGGTCTTCGATCTCTATGTCCTGAAACACGCGTCGTAAGCGATTCGTCATCGCCTCCCAGCGCGCCTGAAAATCGTCGTTTGCATCCAAGACGATACCCAAGACTTGCCGGCCTGGCACCTTGAGCTCCGGCCCGATTTCGTCTCGCAGAATCGTGAAGCCTCCCTTGTCCCTGACGGCGAAGGGAGGCGGCGACCCGAAGCGTTTGCGATAGAGGTGTTCTACGACGTGTTTGTCGTCCTGGCCCTCCACCAATAGAACGCGTTCCATGATCGGCGACGGAAAGGACGATCCTGTGCGGGCCGGCACCCTATCTGACCTCAATGCCGCCCTGGGTGGCGATGTCGAGGTCGTCTTCCAGATACTCGATCGAGCTGGTACGGTCACCGCTCCGTTCCAGGCGAACGAGGACCCCTTCGACGGCGTCTAGGTCGGCCGCGGCCTGCGCGAAACCACGTACGCAATCCCAGCCGTGCGTCGTCGCGAGTACCTGGACATTGTTGTCCTGCGCGGTCTGCAGGACCATCCGCCAAAAATCCCGCTGAAGGGTATGATGGATGCCGTTCTCCGCCTCATCGAGCAGCAGGAAACCGTCCTTGCTGTTCGCAAGGGCTGCGGCGAAGCCGAGCAGCCGCACCACGCCGTCGCCTAGACTTCTGAGCGGCACCGGGTGCCTATGGCCCTTGAGCCTCGCGACAAGCCGGCGGCCGATCAGGCCTTGCCCGTTCCCTGAAACGTCTCCGACTACCGCAACACGAACGACCTCCTCGTCGACCGCCAGATTGACAGCCTGGATGACCCGATCCTCGTCGTCCGTCAACGTGATCCGATCCCAGAGCCGTGCGACATCGGCGGCGTCCGGTAGCCCTGGCCCAAGGGATTGACACGCCAGTTCGGGCGGCATTTCGCTTCCGCTTTCCGCAAACAACTGCATAAACTCTCCGGGGAAGGGCTGTGGACCCGACGGCAACAATTCCGTCGAATCCCCGAACGTAACTTTCATGACTCGCGCGCCGGCGCCTATCGATTTAGCCAGAAGCGCTCCCGGCATGGACTCGGGCTCGCCGCCAAGCGCCGCTATCTCGATCCGAAGCCGGTCCCCGTCGTCCAGCGGTCCGATGGAGATGCGTGCGTCTCCCGACGTGTCCCGTCCGTGAAAGAGGGCTTTCCCGTCGAACGCCGGCGTTTCTGTTCTATCCGCATCCTTTCGCACAGCGATTTCTTCCCGGCTCATCAACAGTTCCGAGAGTGCGGTGAGACGGGCGCGCGATGCATAGACTCGGACTGCATCGAGAACAGTTGTCTTGCCAACCCCATTCCTGCCCGCGAGCAGGGTCGCGCGTCCCAGGCGCGGGATGGAAAGCTCCTTGATTCCCCGAAACCCCTCGATTGAAAGGCTCTGGAGATGAAAGCGGTGACCGTGCGGTGTGCTACATCCAAGTGTGGCGCTCTGGGACGCTTCCCGATCCGACATCATGCCAGTACCTCGAATTGATTCGCTCTCACCCCATGCATTCGACCATAACATGGACAACTTCCTTACGGGGCAGGGAGAACGATATTTTCGTCCTACGTCAACAAGCTGATGTCGGCAGGACCCTCACCGGACGGAAGGGTCGCCGCTAGCGGGGCCTTTGCGCGGGCATCCGCGCCCTCAGCCACGGGCAGCGTGAAGGTGAACCACGCGCCCTTGCCGAGGCCTTCGCTCTCGGGCCTGCGCCGAACGGGACGAAGGCGCGGTCGTCGTGCGGGACCAGGCGGTGCTCCCGGGGGAGCAGCCAGCGCTCCGGATCGAGGCGCCCGCCGTCCCGGAAATGCTCCTCGTCCGTCGCTATGCGGCGCCCCGGCATCACGATCGGGGTTCCGGCGAGGATCAGGCAGCCCCTGATTTCGCTGTCGGTCACAGGTTCGACGACATGAAGCGGCGCGACGGGCTTGAGCCGCATCGCCTCGTTGCAAACCGCGTCGAGCACCAGGAGCCGTCTCGCCTATTCGGCCGTCTCGATCCCGGCGGACGGCGCGATGACCTCATCCGCCTCCCGCCGGCACCGCTCCAGCCATTCCGGATGGCCGCCAGCAGGTGAACCGTCGAGGCGATCGTGTTGGCCGTGGCGTCCTCGCCGGCCAGCAGCAGGGTCCCGGCAATGGCCAAGATGTCGGCGTCGGAGAACGCGCCGACCTCGGCCGCCGCCATGATCGCCTCCAGGAAGTCCGCCGGCGCACCCCGCCGCCCGGGCTCGGCGTCGAGCCGCGCCCGCGCCGCAGCCACCATGGAGGAGACTTCCGTTCTGAGAGCAACCAGCGCGCGGTCGGACGGGAGACGGACCAGGCGCCAGTAGCGCTGCGGCGCATTCACGCTCAGGTGGAGGACCGGGAACACCCTGTCGAGATGGTGCTGGATCTCCGGACCATTCGTCTCCAGCGTGTTGGGGTCGACCGCGAAATTCATGATCTGGTGGAGGATCCCCTTGGCCGGACTGCCCGGGAACCAAGTCTGGCTTCTCGTGCTTGGGGGCGAACCGTGCGAATATTGCGTTGTAGGCAACGATGCAGGGAAATGGGTCGATGGCGAAGGGTCCGGAGAGCGCGGTTGGCAGGCTGTCGGCGCTGGTGGCGGATATCGAGGCGGCGGCCTACGCGCGGGGACAGGCGGATGCGCGGAAGGAATTCCTGACGGCGCTCGGGGCCGCCGCAAAACCTGCGCCTCGGCCGCGAAGAAACAAGCCTCCGACCGAGCGGCCGGTCGGCAAGGGACGGACGAACGCAGGCAAGCGCGCGCCGCGTGGCGCGGTGCGTACCCTGATCGAACGGGCGTTGCGCGACCGGCCTGGGTCCACGCCGCCGGAAATCCTGGACGCAGCCGCGACCGATGGGGAGCAACTGGTCAAGCTCCCCTCGATCAGGATCGAGTTGTACACCGGAAGGCGGGAGGGCCGGTACGAATCGAGGGGCGGCCGCTGGTCCTTGGTGGCCACTCCTTCGTCGGCCGACGACGGCGCATCGGATGCGCCGGGCCCTCCAGAGTCAGGCGAGACGGCAAGCGCGGCGACTGGCGACGCGCCGGGTGAGAATGCCGAAGCCCGGCAGGCGGAGTCGGACGGGAGCCAGGGCAGGCTCGGCATGAACTGGTGATCCGGAAACGGGCCGACCGAAATGGATCCGCCGAGGCTTGCTCTGCCTGCCGACCTCGCGCGTTCGCTGCGCCATCTCGACGATGCGCAACTGGAGGAATTGCTGCGCACGGCAACGGCCGAAGCGCGGAGGCGCGGTTTGATTGCGAAGGAAACGGGACGCGATCCTGTTCGTCCAGGAAATGCGGTACCGAAGAACGCTTCCGACCGCGCCGCCGCGGAGCGCGCCAGCCCGATCTCTCCCGGTCTCGAACGGATCGTCCGGGCGGCGTTGGAGGCGGGCGTGAAACCCGCCGCGATCACCAGGCAATTCTGCCTGCAACGCGCCGAGGTCCAGCGCATTGCCAGATCGGAGCGCAAGCGATGACAGGCGCGCCTGAATCGCCATTACCGTCGCCGCCGGTGGAACGATGAGCGGCACCACCGAGGCGTCCGCGCGCGCGAAGATCGACGCGCTGCTCAAGGATACCGGCTGGAACCTGATCGACGGCGCGAGCGTCCTGTTCGAATACCTGCTCCCTGACGGCACGCTGGCCGACTACGTGCTGTGCGACCGCCAGGGCCGTCCGATGGCGGCGCTCGAAGCCAAGCGGGCGAGTGTTGACCCGATCCTGGCGCAGGACCAGGGGCGCCACTACGCGGAACGGCTCGGCGTGCCGTTCGTCTTTCTGTCGAATGGCGAGGAGGTGTGGTTCCTCGACCGGGAGGCGGACGCGCATGCCCGCAGGATCGCCGGCTTCTACGCGCAAGACGACCTCGAACGGCGGATCGCCGCGCGCTCGCTTCGCCGCGACCTCGCGACCGTCGAAATCGACCGCCAGATCGTTGACCGCGACTACCAGATCGCGTGCATCGAAAAGCTGTCCGCCGAAGTCTTGCTCGGCCGTCGCAAGCTGCTGGTCGAAATGGCGACCAGCACCGGCAAAACTCGCACCGCAGCTGCTTTCGTCAAGCGGCTGTTCGAGGCGGGGATCGTCACGCGCGTGTTGTTCCTCGTCGACCGGATCGCGCTGGCGGGGCAGGCCGAGGATGCCTTCACCGACCACCTGCGCGACTATCCCTGCCATGTGCTGCGCCCCGGCCGCAACTTCGACCGCGCCAAGCGCATCACCATCGCCACGCTCCAGACGATGATCGCGGAATACCGCGACCTCTCACCGGGCTATTTCGACTTGGTGATCACCGACGAGTGCCACCGGTCGATCTACGGCAAGCGGAGCGGCGTGCTGCGGCATTTCGACTCGATCCAGCTCGGCCTGACCGCGACGCCCTGCACCGCCGCCGAGGCGAACACTGTGGTGGACCCCGAGGACGGGCTGTTCGTCAAGGACACGCTCCGCTTCTTCGAGGTCGACAGGCCGACCTTCCGCTACGATCTCCGAGAGGCGATCGCTGAGGGCTATCTGGTTCCCTACTCGATCTACCGGGCGTTGACGGTCAAGACCGCCGCCGAGGGAGGCTTCCCGGTCCGCCGCGACGAACTTGACTGGACGGCGATGGACGAGGCCACGCGGGCCGAGTTCGAGGAGCTGTTCGCTGCGTCGGACACGATCTCCGTCGACCCGCGCGCGCTGGAACGGAAGTTCACCATCCCCGAGCGCAATCGCGCCATCGTGCGCGAGTTCCGCAAAGTGCTGGAAAACGGCTTCACCGGCAAGGACGGGGTGCGGCGGTTCCCGAGCTGGGGCAAGACCATCGTGTTCGCGGTGACGCGGCGCCACGCCGAGACGCTGGCGACCATGCTGGACGAGCATTTCGCCGACCTGAAACCCCACCCGGCGGTGCGCTACGCCGATTTCGTGGTGAGCGACGTGGGCGGCGGGCCCGCGCCGGACGCGACCGCCATCATCAAGCGGTTCAAGGACGAGGAGTTCCCGAAGATCCTGGTCAGCGTGAACATGCTCGATACCGGCTTCGACTGCCCCGAGGTGGTGAATCTCGTGATGGCGCGCTACACCGAGAGCGCCATCCTCTACCGCCAGATGCGCGGGCGCGGCACGAGGAAGGCGCCGCACATCAGGAAGACCGATTTCACCATGTTCGACTTCGTCGGCGTGACGGATTTCCACGGCGACGACGACGGCGACATTCCGGGCGGGACGGGACCCGGGCCCCGGCCGCCCGGTCCGGGCGTACCGCGGGCGCTGCTCATGCTCGACGTGGACGACGAAATCGATCCCGCGAGCCGGGAATGGCTGACCCTCGACGAGGACGGAAAGATCGTGCGGACGCCCGAGCACGAGGCGCGCGCGGCGGAGATCGGCGTCCGTTTCGAGGACTGGCGCGGGGCGCAGGAATTCGATGCCGAGCAGGCGCGCTGGGCCGTGCTGATCGGAAGCCGCGTCCGGGCCGACGCGATGACCATGACCGGCTTCGGGGACTACGATTTCGACGCCCACCCGTTCAGCGCGCTCGGCGGCTACGATCAGGCCCGGCGGGTGTTCGGCGGCGACGAGCCTCTGGTCCGGCTGATCGCGGAGTTCAACGCGGCGGTGTTCGGAGAACCCAGGGAACGGTCATGAGAATGCAGCAATGCCCATGACGCCCGAGCTGCGAAACGGTATCGACCGCATCCGCGACTACCTGTACGGCGGCGGCTATCCCAACCCGGCGCAGAACGCGGAACAGCTCAGCTTCCTGATCTACTTCTACATGTTCGAGGCGGCGGAAGCGGCGCGGGTGCGCGCGGCCCGGCGTCCGGGCGCCGACGCCTATGCCGGCGCGTTCGAGGGCGAGTGGCACCTGCGCAACCCGCGCAACGCGCCGGAACCGGGCGTCGAGACGGTGCCGCGCGATCGACTGCGCTGGTCGTCCTGGGCGCAGGCGCTCAACGGGGAACGGCTGGTCAACTGGGTGCGGGAGGAGGTCTTCCCGTTCCATGCCGCACTCTCGGCCGGCGGGGTCACTGACTTCATGGAGGGCGCCCGCCTGGTCATCGACGAGCCGACCGTTCTCACCCAGGTGGTGAGCCAGCTGAACGACCTGCACCTCGACCGGGTGGACGCCGACACCAAGGGCGACCTGTTCGAGCACGTGCTGCGCCAGATCAGGCAGGCGGGCGAGCTCGGCCAGTTCCGCACGCCGCCCCACGTCATCCGCGCGCTGGTGCGGCTGGTCGATCCCCGGATCGGCGAGACGGTCTACGATCCGGCGGCGGGCACGGCGGGCTTCCTGGTGGCCGCGTGGGACCACATCCGCCTCGCCAACTCGTCGGACGCCGGCAGCGAGGAGGTCGAGGCCGAGGGCAAGACGATCCGGCGCGGTCTCGGCGACACGCTGAGCCGGGAGGCCGTCGCGCGGTTGCGGGAGGCGACCTTCCACGGCGCCGACGTGGACCCGCAGATGGTCCGCCTCGCCACCATGAACCTGACGCTGCGCGGCCTCGACCGGGTGCGCATCCTGCGCCGCGACGCGCTCACCCGGTCGCTCGACCGCGCGGCGAAGGCGGAACTCGGGCTGCCGGTGCGGGGCTTCGACGTCATTCTCGCCAACCCGCCCTTTTCCGGGCGGCTGGACAAGGACCGCATCGTCGACGACGTGAAGGTCGGGCGCACCGCGCAGACCGAGCTCCTGTTCCTGCAATACATGCTGAACCACCTGGCGGACGGCGGGCGCTGCGGCGTCGTGGTGCCGGAGGGGGTGCTGTTCGGCTCGACCGGGGCGCACCGGGAACTGCGCCGCCGGCTGGTCGAGAACAACACGGTCGAGGCGGTGCTGTCGCTCCCGGGCGGCGTGTTCAACCCCTATTAGGGGGTGAAGACCTCGGTGCTGATATTCCGCAAGGGCGGCGCGACCGGACGCGTGATGTTCCTCCACGCCGAGAACGACGGCTTCAAGCTCGACGCCAACCACGACCAGCCCATCGACGAGGACGACCTGCCCGGACTGATCGACGCGTTCCGCGACCGCGACGCGCGCCGGGCGTCATGGCGGGACCGCGACACGGAGGCCGACTGGACCGAAAACTGGTGGTTCGCCGAAGCCGACGCCATCCGTGAAGCCGATTTCAACCTGAGCGCCAACCGGCACCGGCCGCAGAGCCGCGCGAGGGTGGAGCATCGCGATCCGCTGGAGATATTGGAGGAGTTGCGGGGGATCGAGACGGAGATCCTGGGTGAGATCGACGAGCTGGAAAATGCTGTGCGAGGAGCTACGGCAGAATGACTTCCCTCGCACAGGTGCCGCTGGGCGAGATTTGCGAGATCAATCCCCGCGCCAAGAGAGACGGCTATGCCAGCGACACGCTCGTGAGCTTCGTACCGATGGCCGCTGTGGACGAACGGTTGGGAGCGATCACGTCGCGGGAAGATCGGCCTATCGCGGATGTCTCCAAGGGCTACACGCCATTCGAGGACGGTGATGTCTTGTTTGCGAAGATCACGCCGTGCATGGAAAACGGTAAAGCCGCTCTCGCACGGAATTTGACCAATGGAATGGGTAGCGGTTCGACAGAATTCTACGTCCTTCGACCGGGCGAGAGGGTTCTCGGCGAATACATCTATCACTTCGTTCGTCAATCCGGGTTCAGAGAGACGGCCAAGAGAAATTTCACCGGCACCGCAGGTCAGCAACGCGTTCCCAGGTCGTTCATGGAAAACGTGTCGATACCTCTCCCAGCGCTCGACGAGCAGCGGCGGATCGTCGGCATCCTGAACCGGGCGGCGAAGATCGAACGGCTGCGGGCGCAGGCCGCCGACCGCCTCCGCGAATTCATCCCCGCGCTGTTCGTCAGAATGTTCGGGGATCCGGGCGAGAACCCACACGGCCATCGTAAGCAAATGTTGGCTGAGTGCGCCAACTTCATTTCGGGAGCGACTCCCAGCAAGAAGAACGAGGCATACTGGGATGGGGAAATTCCGTGGATATCGGCAAAGGATATGAAGGTCGATCTAATATCCGACTCTGAGGATCATGTTTCTGATGTAGCATTCGCGGAAACTTCCCTTAAGGCGGTGCCGACTAGTACACCCATCATCGTCGTGCGAGGCATGATCCTTGCCCACACGGTGCCAATCGCCCTTACGGCTCGAACGGTGGCGATCAATCAGGATATGAAGGCAATTGATTTCGATAGTGCCATTGATCCGGTATTTGGATTCTGGTGTCTCAAAGTCCTCCAGCAGCGGATATTGGATGACGTTGACACCGCAGCTCATGGTACGAAGAGGATCGAGATGTCACGACTTGGTGCAATACCGATGCACATCCCCAGTGAGGACCTACAGCGTCGATTCGCGCAACTCGTCCAAAGGGCGCGCTCGATATTTGCCCTGGCGGACGCGGGATCAAATTCCGTTTCCGGTCTGACCGCCTGTCTCATGAGTCGTCTGCTGGAAGCCGCCGAATGACGAATCGTGCGAACGAAGCGGCACGGACTCCGCAAACTAACACGGTATCGCCGCGGGTGCCCCACTGGTACTGCCGCGAGAACCATACGACAATCGGACTGCTGGCCGGCTGTCTGGTATCGGATCTGCCGGGCACACTTGACGAGCTGGAAGCGGTCGTGGTCGCAGCCGAGGAGGTGGCGATGTTGGGGAGAAAGACAGTCTTGGAAACCGTAGCCCGCTTTTCATCGGCAGGTGTGGCCGTTTGTCAGCGGCTACTATCCCCCATGGAATACTGCGATGGGAGACCGAAGAAATGCAACGAGTGCAACAGTTGGATGGAACTGGATGCGGATTGGCGTGTATCGCCATGTTGACCGGAGAGAGTTATCAGAAGGTAAAACAGCGAGCTATGCGCTTGCCTTTGTACGATGGCTTTGGGAACCGGCGAGGGCGTGGATGCAGTTGTTGGACCAGTGCTCGGAACTTGCGAGTGATTCTCCAAGTCTACGGCTTTCAACTGAGGCGCATGGTTGCGTTCAATGCGGAGATGCTTGACCAGCGTATGAGCCTCGAGGCATTCGCGCCTCACATGACAATGCTAGCGAACGGAAGGAATGCTATTGTAGCGACTCATCGTCGAAATTGCGACGGTATCGGCAAGGGCGAGCCGAGCTATCATTACGACAGTTGGCACTGGCTTGTTTGGGATGCCGAGCAACGACGCATTCATGACCCGCGAGATCCTCCGCGCATAAGGGACATCCGACCCTGGTTCTACATGTATGTGGTACGACGTCGAGGTGGCGGGACGCAATCGGCGACCAACTCCGAATAGACGGTGGAAAGCAGCTCAAGCGGAGTCATCGCTCGGGCAAGCTCACGCAAATCCTCATCGCTCGGCGTCCGCTAACCGGTCAGTTCTCCTGGTTGTCGGGTTCGCCTCGCTTGCGGCGCTTTAGTCGAATCGGCTTTGCCGCAGCAGCCGGGAAACCCGCACCCCGAGCCTCAACCCCTCATCCACTCGATGCCTATCGGATATTCTGGCATTTACGTCCCCGTCCACATTCGCTAGATTCAGCGCGTACATCAGCAAAGGAGGCATACTATGGCGAACACCTACTACGCGCGCGTAACTGTACAAGGCACAACCACACCCCAATCTGTTCAAGTCCAAGCCGGCAACTCAATCGAAGCCAAAAAGCTAATCGAAGCCCGGCTAGGCAATGTGAAACACTGGAACAACAGCCCAGTAGCAGCGTTGAAGCCACCCAGTTGGTTTCGCAAGTAGTTGATTGCGGAGACAAGCTATGACGACTTACTATGCGACTGTAAAAGTCGAAGGTACATATTCATTTCAAGACATTAAGGTACAAGCACAGAATGGACACGATGCCAAGAAAATCATTGAAATGCGCCTCGGCGGAAAAGTGAAGAGTTGGCTGCGTTCCCCGACACCGGCATCAAGACCACCCGGATGGTTTCGCGGTTGATGCGGCCGCCAACACTCTTCGATTCAGAGTTTGCAAGATCGGTCAACACTCTGGTTTCGGAACACCGACCGAAGAATTCGAAAACGGTCATGCAAGAGTGTACTCTACGCGACGGGGATCGTGGATTCTGGCGGAGCGCTATCGGGGAACAGGTGGATGAGGTAGGTGGTGGAATCCGCGCGGGGTAGGGTGAGTGCGTCCATGACGATCTCCGGCCGGTTGACGGGAACGGCGGGGACGCTCTTCCGAGCGTTTCCCGCCGCCCGGCTCCCGGCTGCTCTCCCCTCGTGGTGGCGCGGGGCGGGCCAGCGGTGACCGCACTGATAATCGCGCGCGGTTCGGCCTTTCCGAGAGCGAGCGGCCTACAGCCCCATCGGGCACCGCCTCCAGATATTTTTCGAGGTAGCATGAAGAACTCAAAGATGCGCTCGGTCGAAGGAAACCTGGGAATTCTGCGACGAGGTAGCAAAGACAGCGTTCGACCTCGATTCGATGAGCAGGCGACACATCGTGTAGAGTGCAAGATGCAAGGTGTTGGTCGGTGCCAGCTCGGCCATCTTTTCTTCGTCGGTTTAGTCTCATGAATTTCGGCAGAATGATCGCCCTGAGTGTCCTGGCTTTTTCGCTCCATGCCTGCGGCGGGGGGGGGGGCATCTTTCCCTCGAAAATCCGGGGGGAAGGGGGACACATGAGACGCACACGCTGGTATTTATTCCCGGTCAGCCCGTCGAATACAGGCTTCCCTTTCGTGTCTCAGGCGGGATTCCTCCCTACGAATCGGTCATCCAAGGTTGTCCAGGCTGGGTAGTCCTCTTCCCCGACCAGGGCATCCTCGCGGGAGTGGCGCCTGTCGGAGCGGGTGGGACATACTTCTGCATTTACCGCGTCACCGAGAGCGATCCCGGCTTTCGGCCCGCGCGGAGCGTGACGTACGGACTTCGTCTCGAAGTTGGCGAAGGCGATTCCGCGACGATGTCGAGCGATCCGTCGTATCATCTCGGGTCGGCGCGTTTCACGACGCACCAGCCGGTGGTTCTGGAGCAGGTCGGCGCGCACCACGCCTACGCGAGGGGCCTCACCGGCCGGGACGTGAGGATCGGGATCGACGACAGCGTCGTCGACTACACGCAGACCGACGAGTTCGGGAACAGGGTCAGGCTGCGCGCATCGGACGGCGCACAGCTGTCGTATTCGCATCCGTTCGGCGATGACGCTTCCAGTTCGGTCGATCTGTGTCGCGGGAACCGCACCTGCACGGTTGAACGAAGGGACAGCCAGGGAGACGAAGAAGCGCACAACCGATGGGTACGGGAAATAGTCAGCAGGGGCGGATGGCCCACGAGGGACGATTCCGTTTTCATTGTCGATGAACATTACAGCGAGGAAGACGCGCTCGAACGGTTGTTGAGATGGTGGGAGGTGCCGACACCCTACGGAGAACATGGAAGTCATGGAACCGCCGTTGCCTCGGTCGCCGCGGGGAAGAATCTCGGTGTCGCACCCGAGGCGACGATTATTCCCGTCGCCCGGAATTTCTCTCCGGACGAACAATGGGAGGAAGGCTTGGCGGATGCGGACTTGCGATCCGCCATTGCGTTGCTTGGAAGCGCTGAGCTCCGTGAATTGGACGACGCGCTGGCCAGCGTCTACCGGGAAGACTATGCCAGGTTCGACATAATCAACCGGTCTTACGGGATCCCGGAATTCGATCCCGACACGGTTTCCTCGGCAATAGCATCCGAACTGCAGTGGTACAGACAATACCTGCCGAACACGCTGGATGCTCTTCTTCAGGTCGGAACTCCCGATGCCCGGAAAACCGTTCTTGTGTACGCCGCCGGCAACGAGGGTCAACCCCATCCCGGCTTTTCGGCGTATCTCCCGTACCATATCCCCGAGCTGCATGGGCACTCGCTCGCAGTCGCGGCAACGGACCCTCGAACGGGCAGCATCGCCGACTATTCCAACAGGTGCGGCTCTCTCCCGCGCGACTGGAACGCCGCAAGGCATGGACAGCATTATTGCCTGGTGGCTCCGGGCACAGCCCGGGGACTCTTGCCCGATCCGGATAGTCCCGGACGCGGCGTCGTCGGGGAAGTGAGCGGCACGAGCATCGCCGCGCCCATCGTGTCCGGCGCGCTCGCGCTGCTGATGGAGCATTTCCGCGGGACGCGCGGAAACACCGAAATCGTCAAGCGGATGATGGATACCGCCGACCGCAGGGGGCGCTACTCGGACTTGGCGACTTACGGAGCGGGACACCTGGACATCGCGGCCGCGCTGTCGCCGGTCGGTTCCCTGAACGCCGGACAGTCGGCGCGCGCGCTCAGCCGGACCTCGCTTCGGACCCCGGCCGCGTTCGGCTCGCTCGGGCGGCGGGCCTCCGGTATCGAACTGGCCGCCTTCGACGCGCAGGATTTCCCGTTCTGGGTTCCCCTCTCCGGACTGGTCTCCGCGCATTCCAATGGCCGTTCCCCGATTCCCGAATTCGTCGACCGGAAACCGGCTGACGTGGCGGCCCCTGGGCTCGACGGGCTCGGTCTCCATTGGGTGGCGCTCGACCCTGCCGGCAGTATTCAATTTCCGGGCGAGCGGGAATGGATGGTGGGGCTCGGCGAAACTTCCGCGAGCCTCGCGCGACTGCCAGATAATGGAGAATGGGGATATGGCGTCAGCTTCGACGATGCCGGATATCTGGAGTCCGAAACCTCGGGAGCGTTCGGGTCCGATCCACGGTCGGGCATGATCTGGACATCGCGCGCGTTCGAACGCGAGCTCGGTGCAGGTTTGACATTGAATGCCAGCGGGACGTTGGCGTTCAGTCTGCCACGATACGAAGGCGATGCGCTGTTCTCGGCTTCGCCCTCGATCATGTCCGCGATGTCGACGCGGATCGGAACCGAGAGCACCGGGTTCACCGTCGAACAACCGTTGCGTGCCGAGTCGGGCACCGGAACGTTCCGTGTCGAGAACGGACGGGTGGAGAATGGCAGAAGGCTTTACGACATACACCGTGTTCCGCTCCGTCCGGATGCGCGGGAATTGCGCTTCGCCCTGCGTCACGAGCGGGCGGCCTTCGGGGGCAACATCGCGGTCGAGATCGGCCATTCGACGAATGTCGGCCATGTGTCGGGTGAATCTGAAACGGCCTTCGGACTGGCGTACCGGATAACATGGTAATCGGGTGATCCGGCTTCTCTTCCTGGCGCTCGGACCCGCAGTCGCGCTCGCTACCGCGTGCGCTGGTCCGGGCGGAACGGCCAAGGTGCCCGCATACGGCGATCTGGGCTCTTCGATCGTCTTGAAGGAAGGCACCATCTACACCCCTGCGGGTCGTGGCTCGCATGGATGCTTGCTCTACAGTGTTCGCGTTCCGGGTGGGCAGGCGCCCACCGCGCTGATGTACCGGAGCGTCGACGGTCGGTTCGGCTATCGTCGTCCGGAGCAATGCGTCGAGGTCCCGAAGGCGCGGCAGTGAATAAGGGCTGAAGAAGAACGTCCGACGGCCTTATCGGCGGCCGGATCGACAGCGCCGCGACGATCTGCGGCAGAACGGAACAGTCCGTACTCGGACGTGAAGCGAGGAGCTGCCGAGGAGACGGGAGAGTCCCGGCCGCGCCTTGCCTTCTGTCTTCCAAAGCCAGTTCCGGCAGGCAATCGATGAAGACCGCGGAAAGCGGCGGTCCGCGCGGTCTTGACGCGGGCAAGAAGGTGATGGGCCGCAAGCGTCACATCGTGATGGACATCGGCGGGCGCTGCTCGGCGCCGCGGTGTCGAGCCCCTTGTGGAATTGGTCGTATGGCTTATAGTGAGGGTCAAGAAAAGACGGTGCGTTTGGATCAAGAAATGTAAACGCCTTACTCCCACCCGGGAGGAGCAGATGGGCATTTTCTTGAAGCGCGCCACTGCGCAGATGGATGGCAGCAGCGTCGAGGTCGAGGCGGCCGTCCGCACGATCCTCGCGGAAATCGCCGACGGTCGAGACGAGGCGATCAAGCGTTATTCCCGTGAATTCGATGGTTGGGAAAGGGACGATTTCCGTGTCTCCGACGACGAGATTCGGACAGTGGAGCGGAGTCTGCCCGAAACCTTCAAGGAGGATTTCTCTTACTGCCGCCGCCAGGTGACGGAATTCGCCCGCCATCAGCTCGACAGCCTGCGCGAGTTCGAGGTGGAGACGGAGCCAGGCATAGTCCTCGGGCAGAAACTGATCCCGGTGAGCAGCGTCGGCGCATACGTTCCGGGCGGCAAGTATCCCTTGATCTCGGCCACCATCATGAGCGTGGGTACCGCCCGAACGGCCGGGGTCGGACACGTGATCGGCTGTGCCCCGCCGCGCGACGGCGAGGGCATCTTTCCACACACGCTTTACGGAATGCATGCCTGCGGAGCGGATGAAATCTTCGCGATCGGCGGTGTGCAGGCCCTTGCCGCAATGGCGCACGGATATGTCGGCATGCGTCCGGTCGATCTCATCACCGGGCCGGGCAACGCCTATGTGGCGGAGGCCAAGCGTCAGCTCTTTGGCGTGGTGGGCATCGACCTTCTGGCGGGCCCGACGGAAATCCTTGTCATCGCCGACGACTCGGCCGATCCGGCACTGGTGGCCACCGATCTTCTGGGACAGGCCGAACACGGGCCCGACAGTCCCGCCTGGCTGGTCACCACGTCGCGACGGCTGGGCGAAGCGGTCCTCGTCGAGGTGGATCGGCAGCTGGAAGTCCTGCCGACGGCCGAAACGGCAGGGACCGCATGGCGCACCCTGGGCGAGGTCGTGGTCGTCGACAGCGATGACGAGGCGATCGAGGTCAGCGACCGGTATGCGCCCGAGCATCTGGAGTTGATGACCGCCAACGATGACTATTTCCTGGCCAACCTCAGGAACTACGGAAGTTTGTTCGTGGGCGCCGAGAGCACGGTGGCTTACGGCGACAAGGGGGTCGGCACCAACCATACACTCCCCACTCGGCGGGCCGCTCGCTACACCGGTGGCCTATGGGTAGGCAAGTTCATCAAGACGGTGACCTATCAAAGACTGACGCCCGCAGCGAGTCGTGGCATCGCACCCATCGTAAGTCGAATATGCGAGGCAGAGGGCATGCCGGCCCACCGGATAACCGCCGACGTGCGCTACATGCGGAATTGGGAAGATGGCGCGTAGGAGCAATCCAAGCGGCGGCTTCCTGGAAACCGCCGGACATCTGAGAGATCGATGGGATGATCAGATATTCGCTATTCCGGGGCAACGGCAGTCACAAGGATCCACGAACGGACGACATCGGAAAACACAGAACCAGAAACCGGGAGAACCGAAATGTCTGAGAACAGAAGCGGAAGCAGCCTTTCCAGGCGCACCTTCCTGACAACCACGGCGGCCTCGGCCGCCGGACTGGCGGCCGCCGGCTCTTTGGCGACGCATCCGTCTCCGGCCCGCGCTCAAACGAAGTCCGGTGTGGTGCGCGTATGGGGCGAGCCGGGCCCTTACGCCGGCGTTGCCGTCGACGGCATGAACGAGTGGGCGCAGCAGAACGCTCCCGGTCTCAAATTCGAGATCGAAACCATCGGTTGGGGCAGCGTTTACGTGAAGTTGATGACGGATCTGGCCGCCGGCCAGCCCGCCAACCTGATAAGCGTGGAGTCGCCGCTGGCGTATCAGCTTATGGCCGAGGGCCTGCTGGAGCCGGTCGACGATGTCGTCGACACCATCGGTCGCGGCCGCATGATCGAAGGCACCAAGTGGGAGTATTGGGGAAACTGGAAAGGGCAACAGTACGTGGTGCCCGCCCACCATCAGCCGCATCTTCTGATGGTGCGCATGGACATCATCAACGAGCTCGGCCTGTCCAACCCCGATACCTGGACCTGGGACGACCTGCTGAACGCCGCCAAGACGATCCATGAGAAGAAGAAGATGCCGGGCATCGCACTGGCGCTCGGGCGCAATCTGGCGACCGCGTACTACTTCGCGGCCCTCCTGCACTCGGCGGGCGGCCGGATGTTCGACGTCGGAAACAAGTTCGAGGTCGTCTTCGACAGCCCGGAGACGGTGGAGACGCTCGAATTCATCGACCGGCTGCGGCCATACATGCCGCGGGGCGCGACCGAGTACAGCTTCCTGCAGGTGGTGGATTCGATGGTCACCGGCGAGGCCGCGATGGTCTTCTACTGGGGCCGCGTTTACGGCCGCGCCGCGGCGGAGGCCCCGGAGGTGTTCAAGAACATCGAGTCCTTCAACCACGCGCGTCATCCGCGCACCGGCAACCGGTACAACTGGAACGACTTCCAGGGTTGGGCCATTCCCAAGCAAAACAACCCGTTCATCGACGAAGTCAAGCAGGCGGTGGCCTACTACCAGACCAAGCGCGAATGGCTGATACGCTATGTCCATTCGCTGGTTCCCAACGTTTCGCCCGTCTACAAGGACGTGGCGGAGGATCCGAGACTCTTGGACCATCCCTTCTTCGAGACGAAGAAGGACACCATCATGAACTACTACGTGCACTCCCTGAAACATGCCAGCAATACCGGCAACGAGCTCCTGAAGGGGGTCAACCCGCTGGCCGGAATCGTTCACGGCCGACTGATCCTGGCGCAAACCGTACAAAAGGTGGTGCTCGACAACTGGGCGCCCAGCAAGGCCGCCAAGTGGGGTGCGCAGCAGCTCGAATCGGTACGCAAGGAGCACTTCCGGCTGGTCATATAGCGGAGCCGGGGGCGCGTCGCGAGGAGGCGATAGCAGTAACGTCAAGGGAGAGCGGCGACATCGCGACTCGCCGCCTCCCGCCTCTTTCATGTGGGACCGACCATGCCCCGAGGTCACAGTTACTCCGGGCTGTCCGATCGACAGGTCGGGATCCTGTTCATTGTTCCCTTCCTCGTCACCGCAGTCGTCTTCATAGCCTATCCTGTTGCGCAGGCCGTGCTGATGGCCTTCTACTCCATCAATCCCCTGCGCCCCGGTGACGCGACCTTCGTCGGTCTCGACAATTTCTACTACCTGTTCGACGATTCCCTGTTCTGGGATTCCTTTATCCAGGCGACCGTATGGACCCTTAGCTCGATTGCGCTACAGACGGTTCTGGGTGTCGCTCTGGCGCTGCTGTTGCATGTTCCGCTGCGCGGGATCTCGGTGTTTCGGGGTCTGTTGCTGTTTCCTTACATCGTGCCGACGGTGGTGATCGCCCTGATCTGGCGATGGATGTTCAACCCCGAGATCGGCATCGTGAACCATTCGCTGATGTCATCCGGGCTGATCGAGGAGAACGTCTACTGGCTGTCGACGCCGACAATCGCCATGGCTTCGACGGTGATGCTCAATGTTTGGAAGTACACCCCGTTCGTGATCATTTGCGTGCTCGCCAAGCTGCAAACCATACCCCTTGAGCTCTACGATGCGGCAAAGGTCGATGGCGCGGGGGTCTGGCAGCGCTTCCGGGATATCACGCTGCCCCAGCTCAAGGAGGTCCTTGTGGTCGTGGTCATCTTTCGGACCATCTGGACGTTCAACAAATTCGAGGAAATCTACCTCCTCACAAAGGGCGGTCCCGGCACCTCGACTTTCAATCTGGCGATCTACTCGTTCGAGCAATCCATCGCCAACTTGCGGATGGGGGTGGGCGCGGCCACGGCGGTGATCATGATGGGGGTGCTGCTGGTCGGCAGCATCCTTTACTTGCGGGTGTTCCGGTTCGCCGAGGAGGAGTCATGAGCAACATTCTGCAGTCGGACCTCTTCGGAAAGGTGCGCGCCACGGTACTCTACGCGACGCTCCTTCTCGTCACTTTCCTTATCTGCTTTCCGCTGCTGTGGTCGCTGTCCACGTCGCTAAAGCCGACGACCGAGATTTTCGCGACACCGCCGACGCTGGTGCCCGAAGAGTACAGCCTGGAGCAGTACAAGAGTCTGATTCAGGGCAAGGACATGTATTTTGTGCCCGGCACCAAGTATCGGCCCAAGACCTCGCCGCCCCAGCACTTCCTGGCCTGGTTCGCGAACAGCACAATCGTCACCTTCGGCAGCACCGTGATCAGCGTCGTCATCAGCACGCTGGCGGCATACAGCCTGACCAGATTCCGATACTGGGGTCGGCGATTCATCCCCTATTTCAGCCTGCTCGGCTACATGCTGCCGTCCATCATCTTCGTCTTTCCGTTGTTCCTGGTGATGGTGGAGCTGGGGCTGACCAACAATCTGTGGAGCCTCGTGCTCGGCTACGTGTCGATCACTCTGCCATTCTGCATGTGGCTGATGTGGGCGTTTTTCCGCGGCATCCCCGTCGAGCTCGAAGAGGCCGCCCTCATCGATGGGGCCAGCCGGCTTCGCGTGTTCATCGAGATCGTCTTGCCCATGGCCATGCCGGGGATCATCGCGGCAGCCATCTTTTCCATGATCGTCTCGTGGAACGACTACCTGTTCGCCCGGATCTTCATCAACTCGATTCAACAATTGCCGTTGACCGTTGGGGTCATGCACTTCTTCGAGGGCGTGCACGTCAATTGGGGTCTGATGATGGCGTCGGCGGTCATGATGACGCTGCCTCTCGCCGCCCTGTTCATGGTCATCCAGCGCCACCTGGTGGCCGGTTTCGGGGCCGGGGCGGTGAAGGGATGACAGCCGCGGGCAAGAGGCACGGGAAGGACGAGACCTGATGGAGGTTTCGCTCGAGAAAGTATCGAAGTCGTTCGGTTCCCTCGAGGCGGTCAAGGACATCGACCTCTCGATCCGGGAGCGGGAATTCGTGACCCTGCTCGGCCCCAGCGGCTGCGGCAAGACGACCTTGCTGCGCATG
The DNA here is from genome assembly GCA_028820505.1 of Defluviicoccus sp. Lineage (GTDB taxonomy): Bacteria > Pseudomonadota > Alphaproteobacteria > MPNO01 > MPNO01 > MPNO01. The sequence continues at coordinate 5,818 of JAPPIT010000010.1, read as the reverse complement.
ATAGCCGGGCTGGAGAAGGTGACCAGCGGTTCCATTTACTTCGGCGACAAGCTGGTCAACAACCTTCGCCCGGGCGACCGCGACGTGGCCATGGTATTCCAGAACTACGCGCTCTATCCCCATTTCAACGTCGCCAGAAATATTGGCTACGGTCTCAAGGTGCGGGGCGCTCCGAAGTCCGAAATCGAGCGGCGCGTGCGCGAAGTGGCCCGGATTCTGGAGATCGAGGGACTGCTCGAGCGTAAGCCTCGGCAGCTCTCGGGCGGACAGCGGCAGCGGGTCGCGTTGGGTCGGGCCATCGTCCGCGACCCGTTCCTGTTCCTGATGGACGAACCGCTCAGCAACCTTGACGCCAAGCTCAGGGTCAGCATGCGGGCCGAGCTCAAGCGGTTTCACATGCGGCTCAACACGACCACGATCTACGTGACGCACGATCAGCTCGAGGCAATGACCATGTCCGACAAGATTGCGGTCATCAACGACGGCGTGCTGCAACAGTTCTCCACCCCGCAGGAGGTGTACAACCGGCCGACCAACGTGTTCGTCGCCGGTTTCATCGGCAACCCACCGATGAACCTGCTCAATGGAACCCTGACGCACGAGAATGGGCCCGCTCTGAAATTTGGCCCGGCTCGCCAGACCCTGCCCCCCGCCACCCACCCTATCGTGAGCAAGTGTCCGGAAGGAAAGAGGCTGATCCTCGGAATCCGGCCGCAGGACATCTCGCTCAGCGAAGCGGCGGCGTCCGCGAACCTGGTGGGGAAAGTCTGGCTGGTGGAACTGGTGGGATCGGAGAAGCTGGTCGACCTCGCCTGCGGCGAAGACATCCAACTCATGGCCGAGGTCAAGGCCGAGCAAAATTTCTCCGTCGACCAGACAGTGGGAGTGCAATTCAATCCCTCGCGGATCCACCTGTTCGACCCGGAAAGTGGAATAGCGATGAGGGATTGAACGAAGGCGCTTCGCGGAGCTGGCGGCTTGGGCCTCGTTCAGTTTCATGATGCCGCAGGTTTTGACTGGTGCGGATCCAACGGCCCGCGGCTGAGGCTTACGGTCAGACGGCGTTCGTCTGCTGTGCCAGCAGCCGGTCGAGGATGCGGCGCGCCTCGAGCCCTCCCGCATCCGCGTTGATGTCGACCATCGGGCGGCCGGCATCGCGGTCGAAGGCGCGCTGCTGGGCCTCGAGGAACGCCTTGTCCTCCATGAACGCCTCGTGGACCTGGTCGAAGAGGAGCCGCGTGACTTCCGGCTTGTCGATGTCGAAATTGTGCGCGTCCGCCCAGAAATAGTGGATCGAGGTCCCGGTCTCCGGCGTGAGCGCGTTCAGGCTCTTGCGCTCGAAGCCCTTGGAACGGTCCCCCTGGCGTGCGCCGCTCCCGGTCGGCGCGCCGCCGAGATCGAGCTTGACGAAACAGGGCGGCGAGAAATCGATGACCTGCCAGCGGTCGATGTTGGCGCCGTAATCGACGAGCTTTCGATACATCGGCGGCGCCGGCACGTCGATCATCCAGCGGGTGACGCGGACGCCCGGGCCGTAACGCTCGGTCTTCACCTCGGCCGCTTCGACCACCGCCGCGTTGCCAAGCGTGGTCCGGTGCACGTAGGTCAGGTGGCTGAGGTCGAGCAAATTGTCGATGCCGAGCCGATAGTCGCATTGCATCGGGATGCGGCAGCCCGCGGCGCGCCAGTCCGGATCGTCGAGCCAGTGGAAGTCCTCGATATCGGCCTCGTCCGCGTCTTCCGCGTCGCCCATCCAGATCCAGATCCAGCCCCAGCGCTCGACCACGGGATAGGCCTTGATCCGCGCGCCGGGCGGGACCGCGGTCTGTCCGGGCACGGCGACGCACGCCCCGCCGGCATCGTATTCCAGCCCGTGATAGCCGCATTGCAGCCGGTCCCCGATCACCTTGCCCAGCGACAGAGGCAGGTGGCGATGGCAGCAGCGGTCTTCCAGCGCGCGAACCGCCCCGTCGCTCGTCCGGTAGAGCACGACCGGCTCGTTCAGCAGCGTGCGCGCGAGCGGCTCCGCGCCGATCTCGTCCGCCGTCGCGGCGACGTACCAGTAATCCCTCAAGAACATGACCGTCCCCTCAGGAAATATCCATCACTGTAACCCATCCGATGGACTAGTAGAGGGGTTGGGGCGTGGACGCGTCGTTGTCACGGCCTGCCGTGGCCGTTCATGATCGCATCGATGGCGAGTCCTGTTCGTTCGGCGGCTTGTTCGATTTCTCGGTCTCCGAGATGGGCGTATCGGAGGGTCATGCCGACGCTGGAATGTCCGAGGAGCCGCGAGACCACGGGCACCGGGACGCCGTTCATCACCGCGTGGCTGGCATGGGTATGCCGGAGATCGTGAAGCCGCACGTCCTGGATGCCGACTTGTCGGCGCACCCGGTGCCAGAGCGAGAGCTCGCGGCTGCGCGGCCGCGACGGATCGAGCGGCGAAGGGAACACGAACGCGCTGTCCTCCCTCGGTTGGCGTTCGAGGATGCGCTGGGCCTGCGCGTTCAGCGGGACCTTCCTGGGCCCGGTCTTGCTTTCGGCGAGGACCAGCATGTCGCCCTGGACCTCGGACCATCGCAGCCGGACGATCTCGCTCTTGCGGCACCCGGTGAGCAGCAGGAGCCGGACGATGTCGGCCTGCTGGCGGTTGCTCTCGCCGGTCTGACCGTCGAGCGCCCGGTGCAGGCGGGCGATCTCCTCGCGGGACAGGAAGCGGGTGAGCGGTGGACGGCGGTTCTGCGCGATGCCGCGCGTCGGATTGGACTGGACGTAACCGCGGGCGATGGCGAAGTTCATGATCTGTCGGAGCAGCTTGAGCGCCCGGTTGGCGTTGGTCGGCGCGGTCCGGCTGTAGTCGTCGAACCACTCCCTCACCCGCGCCGGGGCGATGCGGTCGAGCGGCTTCGACCCGAAGGCGGGCAGGATGCGCCCGGCGAGCAGGGAACGGTAGCCCGTTTTCGTCGCCGGCCTGTATCGCCCGAAATGCGCTTCCATCCACTCTCCCTCGACGAAATCGCGCAACAGAGGCGCGATGGGCGCGGCTGTCCCTACCGGCTCCGGTCGCGTGTGCCGCGCGAGGCATTCCCCGCGCGCGTCGACCGCGCTCATGATGTCCACCGGACCGAGGGCGATACGTGTGGAACCGCCGGCGGCGCTGCACAGCAGAACGTAGCTTTTTCCGCCGGTGGGCCGTACCCTGACGCCGAGGCTCGGGACCTCCCTGTCCCACACTGTATATTCCCGTGCCCGGGGCCGCAGCCTGGCGATGGCGGCATCGGAAAGCTTCCTGCGTTCCCTTGCCGGCATGGCTTAGCTCCCGAGTATGTCGCCGAGGATCTCGGCAGCCTGCTTCGCCATCGCGTCGGCGGGGTGCGTGTATTTGAGGGTGGTCTCCGGGCTGGCGTGTCCGAGCAGCCTGCCGATGGCAAGCACGGTCTCACCCTGTCTCAATGCAATGCTGGCGTGGGTATGCCGGAGATCGTGAAGGCGCACGTCCTCCAGCCCGGCCTCGGCGCGGACCGTGCGCCAGAAATGATCCAGCGCGCTCCGACCGGGTGGTCCGTTTCCGCGGGGCGACGCGAAGACCCAGGTGCCGGTCCGTTCCAGCGCGTCGAGCACGTCCCGGGCTGGCCGGGAGAGCCATACCGTGCGGGGGCCCGACTTGCCGTCGCGCAGGAACAGATGGCCGTCGCGGTAGTCGGACCAGCACAGCGCGATGAGCTCGCCCTTGCGACACCCGGTCAGCAGGAGCAACCGGATCGCGGCGACCTGGCGGGGCCAGTTCCCGGCATGGGCTTCCAGAGCGGCCGAGAGACGCCGGACCTCGTCGTCGGACAGGAAACGCTCGCGGCCCTTGCGGCGGTAGCGCCGGATGCCGAGGCAGGGGTTGGAGCCCTCGGGCCTGAGCCCCATCTCCTCGGCCTCGCGCATGACGACCGAGAGGATGGGCATCGACCGGTCGGCCGCGACCGGCGTGGCGCCAAGCGCGGCGAACCAGGCAAGGACTTCGCGCCGGTCGATCTCCGCGATCGGGCGCCTGGCGAAATGCGGCAGGATCTGGTTCTTGAGATAGCCCCTGTTGACCTCGAGCGTTCTGGCCTTCCAGACCCTTTCATGCCGCCGGAACACGGTCGCGGCGACATCCTCGAAGAGGGCATCCGCGCAAGCCGAGCCGGGGTCTTCGCCGCGGCGTATCGCGGCCAGCATGCCGCGGGCTTGCGAGCGCGCTTCCTCCAACCCCATGGCGTCGGCACCTGTGTCGGACCCCGATCCGGCATCGCCGACGATCTTCCAGACCCGCTCGCCGCGGTGCTGGCGGTGGATGAAGTAGCGCTTGCGCCCGGAGGGCGTCACCCGGACACCGAAGCCCCCGAGTTTCGCGTCGCGCACCTCGTAAGCGGACTTGCGGGGTTCGAGCGCCCCGACTCGGGCCTCGGTGAGGTTGATCTTCGGCATCGGCATTCTCCCGGCTGCGGTTGCAGCCGGGGAAGCGGAGGGTCCCCATTCCGCCGGACTGCAACTGTCTATGGGAGAAAAAACGACCTTTTTTCAACACGTTAGCACCGCAAGGTGCGCCCCAAGGTGTGTTTGCAACGCGGAGTGTTTCAGACAGGGCCGGGGAAGGCAAGACACTGTCGGCGGGGGGCAGCGGACCAGCTTCTTGAGCCCGGCCAACTCGCGGCGCAAGGCCGCCCGGACGAGGCGGGCGTCGATCGGTTCCATCGCGGAGCGCCGGTTGTAGCCGCGCCGCCAGTGCGGGCTGCCCCACGGCGTGGGCGTGAAGATGCGCCGGTCGTGCTTGTCGAGATCGACGCGCACGATGCGGCCGTACGCGCCGGGCTTCACCCCGCCCGCCCGGTGGCACGCATCGCGCCCCTTGCAGTCGAGGTCGAAGGCGGCCGCCGGGCAGCGGTACTTGACGGTGCCGCTCCGGCCCCGGTCGGCTTCGAACCCCCGGAACAAGTTCGGGGCAGGCTCTTGAACGCCATGGCGAGGAGCTTCGGCGGCGGGGCCTCACGAAGGCCGGGTCTACCGGATCACATCGACATTCCCCGGCCCCTGGTCTGGCTCCTCTGCTGCTCCTCCGCCTGGAAACGCTGGTTCTGTACTTCCTCCCATTGGGCGCGTTCCCGGCGGATCGGCCGGTCGACCCTGTCGGCGAGGTCCCGGAGGGTATCCTTGAGACCGGGCCTGTTCTCGAATTGCACCTCGTATGTCCGGTCCCGGAGCATCGCCTCGGCCTCGTTCACCGCGCGCCGGGCGGGATTGACCCAGTTCCGGTAGTCCTCCTGGCGGACGAAGGGCACCTCGCTCTTCTCCGCCGCCGCGCGCTTCTCGATACTCTCCTTGAGCGTCTCGGCCACCCGGTCGAGCCGTTCGGCCTGCCCGGTCATCTCCTCGCGCATCCTGAGCTCGTCGTGGATCAAGCCCGACGCGCCGGACGTCCTCAAGTCCCAGGCGTTGACCGACATCGAGACGCAGAGCTTCTGGTGCTCGGGGAGGAAGAAGCGGTGCCGGCCGGTCTCGCGCTCCCGGTCCCGGACCTCCTCCATTCCGGCGGCCATGCGTGCCGGCAGGGCGTCGAGCGAGCGCGCCTGTTCGAGGCGGCGCACGCCGGCCTCGATCTTCTCGCGTCCTCCGAGCGCGTCGAGTTGCGGCGCGTGGCGCGGGTCGTGGAGCAGCTTCCGCCCCGCCTCGATGGCGCGGTCCGCGTCGCGCCGCCAGAGCTTGTGGGAGAGGCCGAGGTTCGTCACCGGCTCGAGGTAGGGGAGTTTCGTCTTCGCCTTCTCCAGCAGCGCGTCGCGCCGCGCGA
>JAPPIT010000068.1 GCA_028820505.1 Defluviicoccus sp. | reverse complement strand
GGCGGGGCGCTACTCGCCCGGCACCTTCAATCCCCCGGGACCCGAAGGCTTACAGCCATTTTCCTGCTTGGAGGGGTTTTCCTTCGAGACCGCTCAGGGTGTCCCCATTCAGCGCGAACCGCCGAACGCGCCGACGAGCCGATCCCGCCGGAAGATGCCTCCTACTTCATCATGGTCGGGTCCAAAGAACCGGCCTTCGATCGAACCCGCCATGTCGCGCGACTGGAAATGGCCCGCACCATCGGGATGTCTTGCCACAGGAGGTCGGCCCGGTCGCGGCCGCGAGCGTCGCGGATGCCGGTGAGCGCGATGTCCACGTCTGGACGGGCGAAATCGTCGATCTCGATCTCGGCAACGCCTTCGATCCGCTCCCCGGTCGCGGCGTCGACCCCGACCATGGCGCCCTTCCACACCCCGCCGCCGATCCGGGTGGGGTCGGTCGCGGGGAAGTCTCCGAACGACACCGCCACGGAACCGTCCACCATGGCGAACACGCTGCGATCGAGCCAATGGCCGTAGACGTCGGTGTCGTCGCCGCGCAGCATCCGGTCGGCCAGCGCATCGACATCCAGCGCCTCGGAAGCGGTCGCCGCGAACCTGTCCGCGCCTTCGAGCCGCTCGCCGCGGCGCCAGTCCCAGGGCTCGACGAATTCGCCCCGATGAATGCCGCGCCGGTTCGACCGCGCTCGGTCTTCCTCGTCGACGTAATCCCCGGAGAATTGCCGATAGGCGAGCGCCCAGCCGTTCGCCACCAGCCAGGCGTTTAGGTCCACCCCGCCCGCGGAACATATCCCGATCGTCCGTCCGAAGGCGTCGCTGCCGCTGCCCGCGCAGCTCATGCCATCGGCGCGTGACATCAGTGCTTCGGTGGCGGCCGCGCCGCAGTCCCATGTCCGGCCCCATGCGCGGCAGGTCTGGCGCGCTTCCGGTGCGTCGATCCCATGCAGCCGGTAGCGCACCCCGTCGACATCGACCGTGTCGGCGTCGATCACGCGGACCTCGCTCATGGGGGTGGAATCGGCCATGTCCGGCCGGTCCTCGCCACCGCCGCCGCAGCCGGTCAGCACGAGGAGCGACGCCGCGGCCAATGCCGTGAAAGCAGATTTCATTCCTCGTCCTTTCCGCCGTTCGGAAACCGGGGTTTCGTTCGGTGCCGGGGTTCGACGCCCGGGGACTGCAAGCCCTGAATTGTCCGGCATCCCGTTTTCCATCTATCCAGCTGCTGCCCTGGCGACAAGTCGTCGGGAAGTCGGATGCATGATGGGATCTTTCGACCTCGCCGGGACAATTCCTAAGACATTGAAACAGAACGAAAAAATCAAACTGCAATTTTAACAGTTTGATTTTTGGCACGCATGGGTAGACGCCGGGATGCCCTTCCATCGCCGCTTTCCACCGTCGCGCAATATTGGCGCGGCGGTCTCTCCCTCCGCACCGGCGCGCAACGATCCGGGCGTCCTGGCGACGGCCAGCCGTGCGATTTCGGGGAAGGAGCCGATCACTGGAGAGCGCCCTCACATCACCGACGGCGCCGTCGCGCGGCTCAGGCCCCGCGAGCGGCATATGCGGTGTGGGACAAACGCGTGGCGGGCCTCGGGATACCCACGCCAGCCACGCGGTGATGAACGGCGTTCCGGTGCCGGTGGTCTCGCGGCTCCTCGGGCATTCCAATCCCCGCATGACGCTGCGATATTCTCATCTCGGAGACCGCGAGACCGAGCAGGCCGCCGAGAGGGTGGGCGGGTCCATCGGAAATATCCTCGACATTTGAAACCGCCGCGCCACGGCAGGCTCCCCTCGTTCACCGACGGAGAGACATCTCGACCCCGGCGACATGCTCCGATTCGGCCGTGCCGAGCGGATGCGCTCGCTGGTCAGCGCGTGCTCTACCGCGACACCAGCTGAGCGTGCGTCCGCCTCCCGACAGCGCCGATCGGACGGGCCGGACCCCGGCAAACCGATCCCCTAGGCCGATCACCAGATAATGTTCCCGTAACGTTTCCAAATCGCGCCGATTCGCCCGATTCCCAACGCCCGACCCGGCCGGGCGGGCCATATCCGCGCCCTTCAAGCAGACGCTGCCCGCCAGAAAACGCCGCTACGCACACGCCTCTTGAGCCCTGTGCGCTGCGGTGAATCCCTTGTCGATCAGGGGTTTCGGCTGACCTGAGATTTTCTTTACCCCGGCGGGGTGGTGGATTTCCGCGGGTCCGGGGTTGGCGAGGCCGTCGTTTCGTCGATTTCTACCCCACGCCCGGCATCGCGAATCGGCACGCCGCGCGGATGGGATAGAAGTGTCGCCATCGGGCTTGGAGCCCTCGTTCCACCACCAGCCCTGGTTGGGAGAACATGATGGCGACGGCGGAGGAGCTACCCTTTTCGTGGCGCGATGTCGAAGGTCTGGCGGACCTTGCGCGTCTGCGGCTGGTTTTGAAGACGCTTCCGGACGGGGAGATCGTGGCAGCGCTGGAGGTGGCGCGCGGTCGGGGCCGCAACGACTACCCGGTTCGGGCGATGTGGCGGCGGGCGCTGATCGCGGAGGTGGTGTTCCAGCACGCCTCGGTGCAGTCGCTGCTGCGCGAGCTCGGGCGCAACCCGGCGCTTCTGGAGATCTGCGGGTTCGACCCGCTGCCGTACCAGGGGGCGCCGGTGACGGAGCTTCGCGACGGTCATGCGGTGACGCGCCCGGCGCAGGTCCGCTCGACGGTGCCCTCTCACTGGAACTTCTCGCGCTTCCTGGGGAGCGTGGTGCGGCTTGAGGACGAGCGCGGCCTGGTCTCCGACATGATCGGGAGCCCGCGCGCGACGCTGTTCGAGGAGGTTCCCGGGTTCGGCCGCTGTTGTCTCCCGGTCTAACCGGGTAGGAGACTGGCGATTTTTGTCGGTTTGA
>JAPPIT010000086.1:5074-25838 GCA_028820505.1 Defluviicoccus sp. | reverse complement strand
GTTGCGCGCAGCAGGCGGGCGCGGGGCGCCGCCCCCCCCCGGGCGCCGGGGCGGGGGGCCGGGCGCCCCCCCCCGCCCGCGGGGGCCCGCGGGGGGGGCGCGGGCGCGGGCGCTCCGGTGCCGGCGGGCCGCATCGCGGCGGCCAGGAGCCGGGTCCGCGCGGCGGCGGCGGGCGGCGGATCGGCGCCCGGCCAGAGCGCGACCTCCCGGGGCGCCATCCCGAGCCCGTCGAGAACGAGCTTGAGGCCGTACTGGGGGTGGCTCGCGTCGAGCGCGTCCCAGATCGCCGGGTCGGGTTCGCGGTCGAGCCCGGGAAGGACGACCGCGCCCCCCGGGAGCCCCACCACCGCCGCCATGAGGGCGCGCGTCGCCGGCACGCTCCCGGTCGAGCCGGCGAGGATCGTCCTCCCCTCGGGCGGGTCGCGGCGCCAGGATTCGATGCGCGCCCCGATCAGGCGGCTGCGCCGCTCGGCCGGGCCGACCGCGCCTTCCTGTTCGAGCACCGCGGGCCACGCATCGGTGACGATGCGAAGGAAATCGAGCGTGGTCTGCCAGTGCGCCGACAATGTCTCGGGCACCAGCTCGGCGAGCCGGTCGAAGCCCAGCTCCTCGGTCTCCACCTGATCGAGCAGGCGCGCGAGCTCCGTGGCGAGGCCCGCGATGCGGGCGGGCTCGTCCGCTCGGGACGCACCCTCGCGCGCGCGGATCAGCTCAGCCAGCAGGAGCTGGCGGCGGAGCGGCGGGATGGCGGGCGGCGGGTCGAGCGCCGCGGGCTGGGCGACGTCGTCGGCCTCGAAGGCCTCGTCGAGCCCGATATCGCCGATCGGCAGGATGGAGGGGAGCAGAAGCGCCGCGTCCGGGATCGCGCGCAGCATCGCCTCGGCGAGCGCCCGGCACGCCCGCCGGTTGGGCAGCAGCACCGTCGCCCGGGCGGCCTCGCCCCCCCGCTCGTCCGCCAGGATCCCGCGGGCCAGCGCGTCGAGAAACGGGACCCCGGCGGGGATCGTGAAGACGCGCGCCGGCCCGGGCTGACGGTCCGTCATCCGACGTGGAAGTCGTGCGCGCCGGGCCGGCCGAACAGCCGGTCGTCGGCGATCCTGAGCGCCGCCGGCGTGCCGACATGGAACCACTCCCCGTCGTGCACGATGCCGAACAGCCGCTCGGCGCCCTGCGCCCGGTCGTAGAGCAGGTTGAGCGAGAACGCGCCGTCGGGCGCGCCTTCGAACAGGCGCGGGTGGAGGATCTGCACGCCGGTGAAGACGTAGGGCGAAACGTCCCTGGGCGCGCGCCGGTGAAGCGCGCCGTCCGGATCCATGAAATAGTCGCCGCGCCCGTCGTAACCGTAGGCGCCGACGCAGCGGTGCATCAGGAGTAGCGCGTCCATCGCCGTATCGTCCCAGCCCCGGGCGAGCCGCTCCAGCGCCGGCGTCGGGCCGTCGAGCCAGACGATGTCGGCGTTGATCGCGAAAAACGGGGACTTGCCCAGCCGGTCGAGCGCGCGCGCCACGCCGCCGCCGGTGTCGAGCAGGACTTCCTCCCGGCTCACGCTCGTCTTGGGGCTGGAACGCGTCGCGAGATGGGCGTCGATCCGCTCGCCGAGATAGTGGAGGTTGACCACCGCCTCGTCGATCCCGAAGGCATCGAGCCGGTCGAGCGCGCGGTCCAGCATGGCCCGTCCGCCGACCTCGATCAGCGGCTTGGGCACGGTCTCCGTCAGCGGCCGCATGCGCTCGCCGAGACCGGCCGCCAGGACCATCGCGCGGCGCGGCCTCATGCCGCCGCCCTCGGACCGGGGACCGTCCGCGCGGCGGGGGGGACGGTTTCGTCCAGCCAGTCCCGGATCGGGCGCAGGACCGGGTGCAGCACCGCGGCCTCCAGCAGGCGCCAGACCCGAGCGATGTGGCCGAGATAGGCGTCCTTCCCGTCGCGCCGCGACAGCCGGGTGAAGATGCCGATCACCTTGCAGTGCCGCTGGGCGCCCAGCACCGCGCAGGAGCGGTCGAACGCCGTCGCGTCGAGGTCGGGAAAGGCGGCGAGGTAGCGATGCCGGAGCGCGCCGGCGAGCGCCGGCGGCACGTCCCGCCGCGCATCCTCGACCAGCGAGACGAAGTCGTAGCTCGCCGGCCCCGCCACCGCGTCCTGAAAGTCGACCAGCCCGCAGGCCGCGGGCCCCTCCCTCCCTTGGAGGCGCATCAGGTTGTCGACGTGGAAATCGCGCAGCACCAGCGTTTGCGGCACGTCGCGCGCCCGGGCGAACGCCTCCCGCCAGCGCGCGCCGTAGGCGGACCGGCTGCCGGGGCGGAGGGCGAGGCCGATGGCGGGGAGGTACCAGTCGAGGAAATGGTCCGCCTCCGCCATCAGCAGGTCGTCGGAATAGGCGGGCAGGCCCGGCGGGACGGCGGTCGCGGCGGGAAGGCGGTGGAGCGCGATCAGCGTGTCGACGGCAAGCTCGTAGAGCGCCGTCTCGTCCTCGCCGCGGGCGAGCAGCCGCGTGAAGGTGTCGTCGCCCAGATCCTCCATCAGCAGCAGCCCGGCGGTCCGGTCCTCCACCTCGATTCGCGGCGCGCCGAAGCCGAGCGAGAGCAGGTGGCGGGCGATGGCGGCATAGGGCTCGATCGGCTCGCGGTCGGGCGGAGCGTCCATCAGCACGGCGGTTTGCGAACCGCGGCGGATCCGGAGGTAACGGCGGAACGAGGCGTCGGCGGCCAGCGGCTCGACGGCGGCGCCGTTCCAGCCCGCGCCGGCGAGGAAGCGGTCGATCTCCCGCCTACGCGCGGAACCGGTCAAGCGACCCTCCGATGCGGTCCAGCCAATGCGGGCCGGCCTCGATTTCCGCCTCGCGTGCGTTTTCGCGCGCGCCCTGAATCAGGGTGACGATCAGCGCGTCCCCCGGCATCAGCGGGCCCAGCCGGTCGGGCCATTCGACCAGCGAGATCCCGGTCGCGAAGGCGTCCTCGATCCCGAGCTCCAGGGCATCCTCGGGCGCGTCCACCCGGTAGAGGTCGAAATGATGGACGGTCGTCCCGCCGATATCGTAGGGCTGGACGAGGGTGAAGGTCGGGCTCGGGACCTCGACCGGACCGGCGCCGGCGGATTCCGCCCGCGCGTTGACGAAGGCCCGCGCGAAGGTCGTCTTTCCCGCCCCGAGCACGCCGGCGAGCCCGATCGCATCGCCCGGGCGCGCCATGCCGGCGAAGACATGGGCGAGCGCCCGGGTCGCGTCGAGGTCGGGGAGGGGGAGGCGCACCGGCGCGCATGTCGGGGGAGGCGCCGACATGGGCGCCGTTCTATCCGCCGCCGCGTCGCCCGGCAAGCGCGCCGCCCGTCAGTAACGGTAGTATTCGGGCTTGAACGGCCCCTCCTGCCCGACGCCGAGATATTCCGCCTGTTCGGACGAGAGCGCGGTGAGCCGGACGCCGAGCTTTTCGAGATGGAGCGACGCCACCTTCTCGTCGAGCCGCTTGGGCAGGACATAGACCTCGTTGCCGTAGTCGGCGTGGTTCTCCCACAGCTCGATCTGGGCCAGCACCTGGTTGGTGAAGGACGCGCTCATCACGAAGCTCGGATGGCCGGTCGCGCAGCCGAGATTCACCAGCCGGCCCTCCGCCAGCACGATCAGCCGCTTGCCGTCGGGAAACTCGACCTCGTCGACCTGCGGCTTGACGTTCTCCCATCTGTAGTTGCGGAGCGCCGCGATCTGAATCTCGCTGTCGAAGTGGCCGATATTGCAGACGATGGCCCGGTCCTTCATGGCCCGCATGTGATCGATGGTGATCACGTCGATATTGCCGGTGCATGTCACGAAGATATCGCCCGCGGGCGCGGCCTCGTCCATCGTCACCACCTCATAGCCTTCCATCGCCGCCTGGAGAGCGCAGATCGGGTCGATCTCGGTGACCATGACGCGCGCGCCCTGGTTGCGGAGCGAGGCCGCCGAGCCCTTGCCAACGTCGCCGAAGCCGCAGACCACGGCGATCTTGCCCGCCACCATCACGTCGGTCGCCCGCTTGATGCCGTCAACGAGGCTCTCGCGGCAGCCGTAGAGATTGTCGAATTTCGACTTGGTAACGGAATCGTTGACGTTGATCGCGGGCACCTTGAGCGTTCCGTTCTGCGCCATCTCGTAGAGCCGGTGGACGCCCGTGGTGGTCTCCTCGGAGAGGCCGAGCACGTCGTCGAGCAGGGCGGGGAAGTTGTCGTGCATCACCTTGGTGAGGTCGCCGCCGTCGTCGAGGATGAGGTTGGGGCGCCACCCGCCAGACCCTTCTATGGTCCGGTCGATCGCCCACCAGAACTCGTCCTCCGACATCCCCTTCCAGGCGAAGACGGGCACGCCCGCCGCGGCGATCGCGGCGGCGGCGTGGTCCTGGGTCGAGAAGATGTTGCAGGAGCTCCAGCGCACCGTCGCGCCGAGCGCGGTCAGGGTCTCGATCAGCACCGCGGTCTGCACCGTCATGTGGAGGCAGCCCGAGATCCGCGCACCTTCGAGCGGGCGCGAGGCGCCGAACTCCTGGCGGAGCGCCATCAGCCCCGGCATCTCGGTCTCGGCGATCGCGATCTCCTTCCGTCCCCAGTCGGCGAGGGCGATGTCGGCGACCCTGAAGTCGTCTGCTGCACTCATGTGCTTGTCCCGGTTTTTGTGGACGGATGCCGGCGAGGCGGGCGGCGCCATATAACAAGCGGGGGCGGGGATGGGCAACCGGAGTCGGGCGATAGACAGCCAGACTCCAGCGAGGGTCGAGAACAATGAGCGGTGCTGCGCTTCCGGGGAAGCGAAATCGACTGCGAAGCCAGCTCTTCCGTGAGAAATCCGGGCGGGCCGTTCGGCTATTTGGCTTTGACCGGCGGCTCCTTCGTCGTCCCCGGCTTGGCATCCAAGGGCAATAGAGAAATCGTCAGCGTTTCCGGATACTTGTTCAGGGCGCCCGTCGAATAGTCGGTGATGCACAGGTCGATCAAAAAACAGCCCACGACGCCCCAGCCGGACGCCGAAGATTCGATCTTTACGAACTGCTCTTTGTAACCCGGCGCATTGCACGTAAAGAGCAGGTCGTCTTTGCTCTTGGAGACGTTTAGCGAGCGGTTGGAACCGGAGATTGTCGCGACACTCACCCCCTTGCGCTTCACATCGCACGCCGCCTCTTTGGGCGACAGATCGACGATCAATGTCTGATCGGTGCCTTCGACGATGGAGGCACAACCATAAAGTGAAGATATGATAACTATTATTACACCAATAGTCGAACGCTTCATTTTTCTTTCCAATCCTTGGGGATCAACAGAGAAACGGAAGTCGCCGCCATATAGCAAGTAGCGTCGGTATTGAGCAATCGCGGGTGGTATTTCAAATCGGAATTCGACACCTGTGGCATTTCCTCGAAGGGTTGGGCGTCAGAGCCGTACTTCGATCGGCCCGTCGCCCTTTCGGGTCGTGGGAACTAGAATACCGCGATCGCGCCAGGAGACCCCGAGACATGCCCTACCGCATTACCTCGGCCGATATCGATTCCTACGACGCCGACGGCGCCGTGCTCCTGAAAGGGGTGATCGGCCCGGAATGGCTGGACCGGGTCGCGGCCGCGATCGAGCGGGACATCGAGGATCCCGGCCCCTTCTTTCACGGCTACGACACCGGGGGGCGGGGCCGCTTCCACGGCAATCTGCGCATCTGGCAGACCGACCCCGATTTCCGCGCCTATTGTTTCAAGAGCGGCCTCGCGGAGATCGCGGCCGGGTTCTTCGGCGCGTCCAGGGTCAACCTGCTCTACGACCAGCTCTTCGTGAAGGAGCCGGGGACGGCACAGCCCACCCGCTGGCACAACGACCAGCCCTACTGGCCGGTGCGCGGCTGGCAGGTCATGTCGTTCTGGCTCGCGCTCGATCGGACGACGGCGGAGAACGGGCGGCTCGAATTCGTCCGCGGGTCGCACCGATGGGACCGCTGGTTCCAGCCGGAGGCGTTCGGCAAGACCGAGGTCAACACGTACGACGAAAATCCGGACTACGAGAAGATGCCGGATATCGACGCGGCGCGCGGCGATTACGACATCCTCGCCTGGGACATGGAGCCGGGCGACGCGATCGCGTTCCATGCGCTGGCGGTGCACGGCGCGGGCGGCAATATGCGCGACGACGTGCGGCGGCGCGGCTACACGGTGCGCTACACCGGCGACGACGCCCGCTTCGACCCCCGCCCGGGCACGGCGAAGGCCCTCTGGACCGACGATCTTGCGGACGGCGACCCGATGGACTGCGACCTCTACCCGGTCGTCTGGCGGCGCGAGGCGGCGGGCGGCGCCTGAGCGGGAGCGCCGCCCTCGAAATCAGGGCAGGCGGTCTTCGGGTTCCGGCTGCCTGCCTCCGTCCCTGAACAGGATGCGCCGCGCGTCTTCGATGTCGGCCGACGCCCGGCGTTCGGCGAAGAACTCGGCCGTTCTCATCGCCGACAGCTTCTCGGCGACCGCCGTCGTCACGAACTGGTTGATGCTCGTCCCGTCCCGCCTGGCCACCTCGGCGACGGCCTCCTTCAGGGACACCGGCAAGCGCAGGGGATAGGTGGCGAGTCGTTTTTTCATGACCCGGAGTCTATCCGTTTTGGATGGACCCGCGCCAGCGTGGCGTCCCTCAATACGGTGCTTCGCGCCTACTCGGGATGAGGAGAATTTTTGGCCGCCCACAACCCATCCCTCACCCCTCCTCGAAGCCGTTGGCGAACATGGCGGCCATCGCCTCGACCGCCGCCGCGGCGTCGCTGCCCGACGCGCTGACCTCCAGTCGGGTCCCCCGGGTCGCCGCGAGCATCAGGAGGCCCATGATCGAGAGCGCGGAGACCGTCTCTCCCTTGCACGCGAAGCGGATGTCGGCGTCGAACCGCTCGGCGGCGGCGGCGATCCTGGCGGCGACGCGGGCGTGCAGGCCGCGCTCGTTGACCACCTCGACCTCGCGGCGGGCGACGCCCCGTCCGGCGGTCATTCTTCCTTGTCGCCGAGCAGCCGGGACGCGACGCTGATGTATTTGCGGCCCGCCTCCTGCGCGGCGGCGACCGCGTCTTCGAGGCTGTCGCGGCCGCGCACGCTGGAGAGCTTGACCAGCATCGGCAGGTTGACGCCGGCGATGACCTCGACATGGCCGTCCTTCATCAGCGAGATCGCAAGGTTGGACGGCGTGCCGCCGAACATGTCGGTCAGCAGGATCACCCCGCTGCCGCCGTCGGCCCGCGCGACGCTGTCGGCGATGTCCCGGCGGCGCCCCTCCGCATCGTCGTTGGGGCCGATGCAGACGGTCTCGGTCCGTTCCTGCGGCCCGACCACGTGTTCGAGCGCGGCGACCAGCTCCTTCGCGAGGTTGCCGTGCGTCACCAGCACCATGCCGATCATGCCCATCGCGCTATCCTGTCACGCCCCGGCTTCGGTGGCGAGGTCGCGGTGCGTCGCGGCGGCCCGCTGACCCTCCCCGGCGAGCCGCGCAGCGAGCCTCTCGACGACGAATACCGAGCGGTGCCGGCCCCCGGTGCAGCCGACCGCGATGGTGAGATGGCTCTTCCCCTCGGCCCGGTAGCGCGGCAGGACCACCGCGAGGAAGCCGTTCAGCGACTCGAAGAACGGCGCGAAGGCGGGGTCGGCCCCGACGAACGCGCCGACCGCCGCGTCCAGGCCGGAAAGCGGCGCGAGGTCCGCCTCGTAATGCGGGTTCGCGAGGAAGCGGACGTCGAACACGATGTCGGCCTCGGGCGGCAGCCCGTTGCGATAGGCGAACGAGACCAGCGAGATCGCGGGAGCGGGCGCGTCCCCCAGCCCGCAGGCGTTGGCGAGCCGCCGCTTGAGGCCGGCCAGGGTGAGGGCGGAGGTGTCGATCGCCTCGTCGGCGCGTTCGCGGAGCGGCGCGAGCAGCACGCGCTCCCGGCCGATCGCCTCGGTCAGCCGGCCCTCCTCGGCGAGCGGATGCCGGTGCCGGGTCTCGGAAAAACGCCGCCCCAGGACCTCGTCGCCGCAGTCGAGAAAGACCAGCCGGACCGACGCGCCCGGCGGCGCGACGAGCGCATCCAGACGCGCGGAGAACCCGGCGACGGTGAAATCGCGCGTCCGGATGTCGATGCCGATCGCGAGCGGGCGCCCGCCGTCGCGTTCCGGGCCGACGAGCTCGGGGACCAGGGCGAGCGGCGCGTTGTCGACGGCCTCGTAGCCGAGATCCTCCAGCGCCTTCAGCGCCGCCGTCTTGCCCGCGCCCGACATTCCGGTGACGACCACGATCCGCGCCGGGCGGGCCGCGGTCATGGGGCGCCGCCGGGGTCGGGGCCGGTATCCGCGGCGCGCGCGGCGAGGCGAACCTTCGCGGCGGCCGAGGATTCGAACGGGGCGACCCGGATCAGCGGCAGCGCGATACCGCCGTACCGCCACGCGGCGGGTTCGGGGAGGCGGGCGGGCCCGGAGCCGGTCAGAAGCTCCACCGCGAGCGCGAGCGTCGCGCGTGGCCGCCAGTCGAGGGCAAGGATGCCGAGCCCCCGCACTTCCATCCTGCCGGCCAGCGTCTTCGGCGGCGAGGCCCGGAGCCGGCCGCCGGCGGCGCGGATGTCGACCCGGTCGTCGGCGACGAGGACCGCGCCGCCGTCGATCAGGCGAAGCGCGAGGTCCGACTTCCCGCTCCCCGGCGGTCCGAGAAGGAGGACGCCCCGCCCGTCGACGGCGACGCAGCTCGCGTGGACCGTCGCCATCGCTCAGCCCGCCGGCAGGCGGACGGTGAAGCGCGCGCCGGCGACATCGCCGTTTCCGTCATAGCGGTTCGAGGCGGCGATGGAGCCCCGATGCGCCTCGACGATCTGGCGCGAGATCGCGAGGCCGAGCCCGGAGTGCCCGCCGAACGCCTCGTTCTCCAGGCGCTGGCTGTAGAACCGCTCGAACACCGAATCGAGGTTTTCCTCCGGGATGCCGGGACCCCGGTCGTCGACGGTGACCGCGAGCGCCCCGTTCTCCCTGAGCGCCCGGATCGTGACGGGCGCGCCGGGCGGGCTGAAGGAAAAGGCGTTGTCGAGCAGGTTCTGGAACACCTGGACCAGCCGGCTTTCGATGCCGGTGGCGAGCAGGGGGCCGCCGTCGAGCGCGAGCTCCAGCCCGTTGCCGCCGCGCCCGCCCGCGGCCCCGTGGATATCGACGAGCGTCTCCAGCAACCGGCCGATATCGATCTCCGACATTTCCGCCCGCGCGAGCTCGGCGTCGAGACGGGAAGCGCTCGATATGTCGGAAATCAGCCGGTCGAGGCGGCGCACGTCCTCCTGGATTATCGCCATGAGCTGCCGCTGCTGCGCCGGGTCGGAGATGCGCGCGGCGGTCTCGACCGCGCTGGAGAGCGAGGTGAGCGGGTTCTTGATCTCGTGCGACACGTCGGCGGCGAAACGCTCGACGGCCTCCATCCGGTTCCACAGATCCGCCGTCATGTCGCGCAGCGCCGCCGACAGGTCGCCGATCTCGTCGCGCCGGGCGGTGAAGTCGGGGATCTTCAGATGCTCGTCCCGCCCGCCCTTGACCTGCCGCGCGGCCTCGGCGAGCCGCTTCACCGGGCGCGTGATCGCGCTGGCGAGGTAAAGCGAGAGGATCACCGTCACCCCGAGCGCGACCGCGAAGGCGTTGAGGATGCCGAGGCGCACGTCGCGCACCGCCTCGCGGATATCGCCGCCGTCGGCGCTGAGCATGAGCGCGCCGAGCACCCGCTTGAAGCGCTGCACCGGAACCGCCGCGACCAGCACCATGCCGCCGCGCTCGTCGAAGCGGACGCGGGCCCGCGCCTCGCCGCCGAGCGCGGACGCGGCTTCCGGATAGTCGGCGGCGCGCTGGACCGCGCGTTCGGCGTAGTCGCGCGGGCGGTCGCGGGCAGGCAACAGGCCGAGCACCCATTCATAGGCCGCGATGGCGAGACGGCCGGCGAAGCCGTCCTCGCCGGGCGGCGGCAGCGCCTCCTCCTGCACCGGCGCGCCCGGGCCCACCATGTCGCGGCTGTCGACGATCAGCGCGCCGCTTGCGCCGAACAGCCGCGCCCGCGCCCTTGTAGGACCCACCAGCCGGCGCAGCATCGGCCGCGCGGTGAGCGGGAGCAGCGCCCGGTCCCCGCCGGCCGCTCCCCCCGCCGCGCCCTCGCCGAGCGCGCCGGCGAATATCTCCGCCTGGGTGTGCAGCGAGGCGAGCTCCGCCTCGACCAGCCCGTCCTCGTACCGGTCGAGATAGAGCAGCCCGGCGACGAGCGCCCCGAGGGCCAGGACGTTGACCGTCAGCACGCGCCGCGTGAGGGGCGAGATCATCGGAGCATCCCCGGTCGTCGGTACGCCGCGCCGGCGGTCGGGGGCCGGCGCGGCCCGGCGGCTCAGTCCTCCCTGTACCGGTAGCCGATGCCGTAGAGGGTTTCAATATGGCCGAAATCCTCGTCGGCCAGCCGGAACTTCTTGCGCAGCCGCTTTATGTGGCTGTCGATCGTGCGGTCGTCGACATAGATGTGCTCGCCATAGGCGGCATCCATCAGCTGGTCGCGCGACTTGACGTGGCCGGGGCGGACGGCGAGCGCCTTGACGATCAGGAATTCAGTTACCGTGAGGTCGACCGGCCGGCCGCGCCACGAACAGAGATGGCGCGACTCATCCAGGGTGAGCTCGCCCCGCACCAGCGCGGGATCGGCGGCGGCCTCGCCGGGTCCCGCGGCGCCCTTCCGGTGGCGCCGCAGCACGGTGCGGATGCGTTCCAGCAGGAGGCGCTGGGAGAACGGCTTCGTGATGTAGTCGTCGGCCCCCATGCGCAGCCCCAGCACCTCGTCGATCTCGTCGTCCTTCGAGGTCAGGAAGACGATCGGGATGTCGGAGCGCCTGCGCAGCCGCTGCAGGAGCTCCATGCCGTCCATCCGGGGCATCTTCACGTCGAGCAGGGCGAGATCGACCGGATCGGCGCCGAGTCCTTCGAGCGCGGACGCGCCGTCGGTAAAGAAGCGCACGGCGAACCCCTCGGCTTCGAGCAGCATCGAGACCGAGGCGAGGAGGTTGCGGTCGTCGTCGACCAGCGCGATCCGTTGCTTCACGACGCCTCCTGCCCTTGTTTCCGGACGCGACGCGCGGCCGCGACCCGTTAGATGGTATCTCGCGGGCCCGCGGCAAGCCCGGCGAACCGCTCCCCGCGGGACTTCGCGGGCGCGCGGCGGCGCCGGTTGAACCGGCGCAACGCAGACACTAGTTTGCCGCCTGATACGGGTCCCCGCCCATCCGCCCCGCCGGCGCCCTCGGGCCCATGCGCATCCCCCAACCCCGGGAGGACGAGAGTGCAAGCTACCGGATCGGCCGCCAGCTCGTGGGGGCTGGAAAATCACGGGCTCGTCAATTCCGGCCCCGTCCACTGGAACCCGGACGTGCCGGCGCTCTACGAGCACGGGTTGAGACGGGGCGAGGGCGTGCTGGCCCGGGGCGGCGGATTCGTGACCGAGACGGGCGAGTACACCGGCCGGTCGCCCAGGGACAAGTTCATCGTCGACGAGCCGTCGTCGTCCGGCGACATCTGGTGGGGGCCGGTCAACAACCGGATCTCGGAAGCGCATTTCGAGACCGCCCGCGCGCGGATGACCGCCTATCTGCAGAAACGCGAGCTGTTCGTCCAGGACGTGTTCGCCGGCGCCGATCCCGATTACCGCCTGCCGGTCCGGGTGGTGACCGAGCAGGCCTGGCACAGCCTGTTCGCGCGCAACATGTTCATCCCGCCGACGGACCGGCAGCGCGCGGATTTCCGGCCCGAATTCACCGTGCTGCACGCGCCCAACCTGCACTCGGTGCCGGAGATCGACGGCACCCGGTCGGAGGTGGGCGTCCTCCTCAACTTCGCGAAGCGGCTGATCCTGGTGACCGGCTCGCACTACACGGGCGAGATCAAGAAGACGATCTTCTCGGTGCTCAACTACATCCTGCCGGGGAAGGGCGTGCTCTCGATGCACTGCTCGTCCAATGTCGGGCCCAACGGCGACACGGCGATCTTCTTCGGCCTGTCGGGGACCGGGAAGACGACGCTCTCGGCCGATCCCACGCGCACCCTGATCGGCGACGACGAGCACGGCTGGTCGGACAACGGCGTGTTCAACTTCGAGGGCGGCTGCTACGCCAAGACGATCGCGCTGTCGGCCGAAGCCGAGCCCGAGATCCACGCCGCCTGCTTCCGCTTCGGCACGCTCTTGGAGAACGTCGTCATCGACCCGGTCACGCGGGAGCCCGATTTCGACGACGGCTCGCTCACCGAGAACACCCGCGCCTCCTACCCGCTCCATTTCCTCGGCAACGTCGAGGAATCCGGCATGGGCGGGCACCCGGCCAATATCGTGATGCTGACCGCGGATGCGTTCGGCGTCCTGCCGCCGATCAGCCGGCTCAGCCCGGAACAGGCGATGTACCACTTCCTGTCGGGCTACACCGCGCGCCTCGCCGGCACCGAGCGCGGCCTCGGCAGCGAGCCCGAGGCGACGTTCTCGACCTGCTTCGGCGCCCCCTTCCTGCCGCGCCATCCGACGGTCTACGCGAGGCTGCTCGGCGAGAAGATCGCGCGCCACGGCGCGACCTGCTGGCTGGTCAACACCGGCTGGAGCGGCGGCGCGTTCGGCGTCGGCGAGCGGATGAAGATCGCCCACACCCGCGCCATGGTGCGCGCGGCGATCGAAGGGAAGCTCGCCTCGGTCGGAGTCGCGCCCGACCCCAATTTCGGCGTGCTGGTGCCCGAGAACGTGCCCGACGTGCCGAACGAGGTGCTGAGCCCGCGCAACGCGTGGTCCGACAAGGGCGGCTACGACACCACCGCCCGCGGCCTCGCGCAACGCTTCGAGGCCAATTTCGAGCAGTTCGAGAACGCGGTCGACGACAAGGTGAAGGCCGCGGCGATCAGGGCGGCGGCGTAGGGAGTCTTACGCTATGGGCTTGCTGCCGGAATCGATCCGCCGGTTATTGCGGCGAACGGCGGACAGGAACCGGTCGCGCTACGCGATCAAAGTACCCAACGCCGCGACCCTTGAAGCCATGAAGGAGCTGGACGAAGGTAAGGGCAAGCGCTTTTCCAGCGCGGAAGAATTATTTGAAGATATCGGTTCATGACGCGTCGACTCACGCGGCTCATAAGAAGCGTGAGGAGAGCCATCGTGTGACGGATCACTCTATCTGTTCTGAGACGATAATCACCTGACAGTTCGGGCCACCGGCGCGCGACCGTCAAGGGTCTTGCGCGCCAGCGATGGTCAGGCCGCTCTCGGCCGGCGCAGCCGGGATCTACCCCTTCACCAACTTGGAGAACATACCCCGTCTGGCGCCGGACCAGTCCAGCACTTCGGGAATGTCGCTGGTGTCGATGTCCTCGTCCGGGAGCGCGGCGAGGGCCTCGATGTCCGCTTTCTGCCGTCGGGTCAGTGCTTGGGAAGTCGCTTTCTTCATCGGCGCTCGGTTCATTCTACCCCGCCGCGATCCGCGCCACCTCGATCGTCCGTTCGAGGTGGCGCGAGCGGGCGAGATCGAACGCGAGTTGCATCCCGAGCCACGTCTCGGGGGTCGACCCGAACGCCTTGGAGAGCCGGTAGGCCATCTCGATGGAGATCGACGCCCTTTCGTTGACCAGATTGGAGAGCGTCTGGCGTCCCACGCCGAGCCGCCTGGCGCCTTCGGTCACCGACAGTCCCAGCGGCTTGAGGCAGTCTTCGCGCACGATCGCGCCGGGATGCACTGGGTTTTTCATCGCCATGCCATGCCCTCCTAATGGTAATCGATGTAGTCGACATCGACGGCACGCCCATCTTCGAAGCGGAAGATCACCCGCCAGTTGGCGGAAACCGAAACCGCGTGAAAGCCCTTCATCCGACCCCTGAGCGGATGCAGCCGAAAGCCGGGGAGGTCCATGCCTTCGGGACTGCCGCTGCTGTCCAGCGCGGTCAGGATCCGCAGCAGCCTCGTGACATGGGTTTGCGTCACCCTTGCGGAACGCCCCTGCTCGTAGAGTTCCTTCAGGCCGCGATGCCGGAATGTCCCGATCACCGGTCTGTTTGTACGGTGTCAATCGACAGCAATCAAGGGGGTTGGAAGGACCGCCGCCCCCCGCCCCTACCCCCGCTTCGCCACCAGGTCGATCTCGATCCTCGCATCCAGCGCGAGCGCGGTGACGCCGATGCAGGTGCGGGCGGGGCGCTTGTCCTCGTCCCAGTAGGTGGCGTAGACCGCGTTCATCCGGGCGTAGTCTTCCCGGAAATGCGTGAGGTAGACCCGCGCCATCGCGACATGCTCGAGCCCGAGGCCGAGCGAGGCGAGGACGGTCTCGAGGTTCGCCATCACCGCCCGCGTCTGGCCCTCGATGTCGGGCGGCAGCGGCGCGTCCTCGTCTCCGGGCCGGTTCGGCATCTGGCCGGTGACCAGCACCCAGCCGTCGATCTCGACGGCGTGGCTGAAGGGCGCCACCGGCCGCGGCGCGCCCGCCGCCATGTGGAAAACCGGTCCCGCCATCGCTCTCTCCCCCTCCGACCGCGCGCTCAGCCGTCGAGCACCTGGTCGAGGATCCAGTTGTCGATCGCGTGCACCAGCGGCTCGCGGTGCGAGAACCGGCCGGGCCGGGCGAGCGCGGAGGAGAGCCCCGCGAACTGGCGCTCGGCGATCTCGTTGTCCTCGGCGATCGCGGTCTCGAAGCGCCGGTAGTAATGCGCGGCCACGGTCTCGAAATCGGGCCGGGAGACGATCTCGCGCGGGAAGCAGATCGCGACCACGTTGCGCACCCGGTCGGGCGCTTCGGGCAGCATCTGCTTGAACCACATCGAATCGACGTCGCAGCCGATCATCGTCGCCGGGTAGACCAGCAGATACTGCGAGCCCCTTGCCGCCGCGCCGGTCAGCGTCGGGATCGGCGGAAAGCCCTCCGCGCCCTTGAGCAGCGCGCGCGTCCGCCCGCCGGAATCGGACTGGACGAGCACGTATTCCGCCGGCGCGCCCAGCACCGTCTTCTTCCTTATCGACGGGTCGTTGACCGAGTTCCGGTGCACCGTCGCGTGATGGAAGGACTCCATCGAGTTCTCGACATAGCTCTTCCAGTTGGTGCGGACGACGTAGTCCTCGCGCCGGACGGTCACCATGTCGCCGAGGCGGTAGGAGCCCAGGTGATCGCCGAGGTCGCCGACATGGTCCGCGAGCGGGCCGCAGCCGGGATCGAAATTGACGAACACGAAGCCCTGCCAGCATTCCAGCCGGATCTCCGCCAGCCCGTACTCCGCCGGATCGAAGCCGCGCGCGCGCTCCATCCCGTTGGCGAAGGAGAGCGCGCCGTCGAGCGCGTAGGTCCAGCCGTGATAGGGGCAGACGATGCGCTCGCACCGCCCTTCGCCCTCGAGCAGCTTGGCGCCCCGGTGCCGGCAGGAGTTGGCGAAGGCGCGGAGCCGGCCTTCGCCGTCGCGCAGCACGACATACTCCGCCCCGGCGAGGCTCATGGCCGCGTAGTCGCCGGGCCCGGGCCAGTAGTCCTCGCGGCCGACCAGGTTCCACTTGCGGCGGAAGATGCGCTCGATCTCGCGGCGGTAGAACGCGTCCGAGGTGTAGCACCCGGGCGGCAAGGTCTCGGCCTCGTCGAGCGGCCGGCGCACCGCCTCGAAATCCGCGCTCTCCATCGGCCCCCCTCCGCGACGGCCGCAGGCTAGGCCAAATCGGGCCGCGGTGGAATGGGCGACGATGTCCCCACCCGTTGCCGACCCGCCCGGCGACCGGCTAGTCTTCCGCGCGAAAGGACGGCGCGATGGCGGTCTCCGAAATCCCGCTGATCGACATTTCCGGCTTCGAGTCGGGCGGCGAAGCCGCGCGCGGGCGGATCGCGGGCGAAGTCGCCCGGGCGGTCGAGGGAATCGGCTTCCTCTCGGTGACCGGCCACGGGGTGGACGCGTCGCTGATGGCGCGCATCGCCGACCGGTTCGCCGCCTTCTTCGACCTGCCGGAGGCGGAGAAGCGGCGCGCCGCCAACCCGGCGCGCAACATCAACCGGGGCTACGTGCCGCTCGGCGACGAGTTCGTCGCCTCCTCGCACGACGACGACGCGCCGCCCGACTACCGCGAGGCGCTCGCCTTCGGGCGCTTCGACCTGCCGGACGACCCCTATTACCGCCGGCCCGAGGCGGCCTACGCCTACGAGCCCAATATCTGGCCCGAGGGGGTGGACGGGCTCGGCGAGACGGTGCGGGAGTACTACGCCGCGCTGGAGGGGCTGAACCGGCGCCTGCTCCGCATCTTCGCCGCGGCGCTCGGCGTGGACGCGGATTACCTGCTCGGGCGCTTCGGCCGCCATGCCAGCGTGCTCCGGGCGATCAACTATCCCAAGCAGGACCCGCCGCCGGCGCCGGGCCAGCTGCGCTGCGGCGCGCATTCCGATTTCGGCACCCACACGCTGCTGCAGATCGACGACGCGCCGGGCGGGCTGCAGGCGCGCGCCCGCGGCGGCGGCTGGATCGACGTGAGCCCGCCGCCGGGCAGCTTCACGGTCAATATCGGCGATCTGATGATGGTCTGGACCAACGACCGCTGGCTGTCCAACCTGCACCGGGTGGTCAACCCGCCGGCGGCGGCGGGCGGCACCAGGCGCCAGTCGATCGCCTTCTTCGTCCAGCCCGACTACGACGCAAGGATCGAGTGCATCCCGACCTGCCTCGCGCCCGGCGAGACCCCGCGCCACGCCCCCGTCACCGCCTGGCAGCACCGCCACGCCAAGCTCAGCAAGACCGCGCCGGAGGCGAACGTTTGAGGGGGGATGGCGCCGCGCCCTCTGTCGTCATGCCCGGACTCGTTCCGGGCATCCACGTCTTGCGGCATCGCGGTGCGAGCCGGGAGGGGGCGAGGCGGTGGAGGGACGTGGATGCCCGGAACAAGTCCGGGCATGACGAGAGGGGGCAAGGGCGACATTCCCGTCGCCGGTCCGCGCCAGCCTACCGGCCGTCGAGTCATCTATATCGGCTCCCCGTTTCCCGCTCCGCCAGCCGCGCCTCGTAGAGCCTCTGGAGGTTGAGCCAGAACGCGCCGGAGGTCCCGAAATGGCGTCCGAGCCGCTGCGCGGTGTCGGCCGCGATTGCGCTGCGGCCGTCGAGGATCCGGGCGATGCGCCTCACCGGGACGCCGATCCGGCGGGCCAGCTCGGCCGCGCTCATCCCGAGCGCTTCGAGGTCCTCCTTGAGGGTCTCGCCGGGGTGAATCGGTTCGCGCGCCATGGTCGCTCCTCCCTCGCCGGTCGCCAGGGAACATAGGGCGGCGGCGGGGAATTGGAACCCGCCCCCGCCCCCATCCGAAGTTGCCCCGGGAAAACGGCTTATCTATAGTGCGCCGCTTGCAGGACGGTGCCCGGGCCGCCATATCGGAGGCGGTGGAAGGGCGCCTCGGGAGCAGGTCATGATGGCGTTTCGTTCGAGCCGTTCCGTCGCGGCGCTCACCGGCGGCGCGATGCTTCTGGCGCTCGGCGCCTGCAGCGGCATGAACCTGGAGCAGGACTATCCCGAGCCGCCGATCGATTCCAACGCGCCGTACCGCTACAAGGACGACCCCCCGGAGTCGACCGTGTTCGGCGAGGGCGGGTTCAACCTGCTCGGTTTCATGGAGAGCGAGCGCGAATCCGGCGCGCCGGGGATCGGCGTCAACGCGTTCCTGTGGCGCGCGACGCTCGATACCGTCTCCTTCATGCCGCTGAGCTCCGCCGACCCGTTCGGCGGGGTGATCATCACCGACTGGTACTCCCCGCCCGAGACGCCGGACGACCGGTTCAAGATGAACGTCTATATCCTCGGCCGGCAGCTCCGGGCCGACGGGCTGCGGGTCTCGGTGTTCCGCCAGACCCGGGACGCGGCCGGCAACTGGGTCGATTCGGCGGTCCAGCCGAAGACCGCGACCGATCTGGAGAACCAGATCCTCACCCGCGCCCGGCAGCTCCGCGTCGCGCGGGCGTCGTCCGGCTGACGGATCCGCGCCGCCCGCCACGACATGACCGACGGCACCGCGCCCCGGCGCTACGACGCCAAGGAGAACGAGGCACGCTGGCAGGCGGTCTGGGACGAGCGCGGCACCTTCGTCGTCGCGCCGGACCCCGCGCGCCCGAAATACTACGTGCTGGAGATGTTCCCCTACCCGTCGGGGCGCATCCACATGGGGCATGTCAGGAACTACACGATGGGCGACGTGGTCGCGCGCTACAAGCGGGCGCGCGGCTTCAACGTGCTGCACCCGATGGGCTGGGACGCGTTCGGCATGCCGGCCGAGAACGCGGCGATGGAGCAGGGCGTCCACCCCGGCTCGTGGACCTACGAGAACATCGCCGCGATGCGGAGCCAGCTCCGCTCGATGGGACTCTCGATCGACTGGAGCCGCGAGCTCGCGACCTGCCACCCGGGCTATTACCGCCACCAGCAGGCGATGTTCCTCGACTTCCTGGAGAGCGGGCTCCTCTACCGCGCCAGCGGCTGGGTCAACTGGGACCCGGTCGACCGCACGGTGCTCGCCAACGAGCAGGTGATCGACGGCTGCGGCTGGCGCTCCGGCGCCCCGGTCGAGAAGCGCGAGATGCCGCAATGGTTCCTGCGGATCACCGACTACGCCGAGGATCTGCGCGCGGCGCTGGCCGGGCTGGAGCGCTGGCCCGACAAGGTGCGGACGATGCAGGAGAACTGGATCGGCCGCTCGGAAGGGCTCCGCCTGACCTTCCCGATCGTCGGACGCGGGGGCGGGCTCGACATCTACACCACGCGCCACGACACGATCTTCGGGTCGAGCTTCTGCGCGGTCTCGCCCGAGCACCCGCTCGCCGCGGAGATCGCCGGGGGAAACCCCGACATCGCCGGCTTCATCGAGGAATGCCGCCGCACCGGCACCAGCGAGGCGGCGATCGAGCAGGCCGAGAAGCGCGGCGTCGATACCGGGCTCCGGGTGCGCCACCCGTTCCGCCCGGAATGGACGCTGCCGGTCTATGTCGCCAACTTCATCCTGATGGAATACGGCACCGGCGCCATCTTCGGCTGCCCGGCGCACGACCAGCGCGACCTCGACTTCGCGCGCAAGTACGGCCTGCCGGTGCTCCCCGTCGTGGTCCCGGAGGGAGAGGACCCCGCCGCCTTCGCGGTCGGCGATGAGGCGTATCTCGGCGACGGCAGGCTCGCCAACTCGGACTTCATCGACGGGCTGACGGTCGAGGAGGCGAAGGCGGCGATCGCGCGCCGCGCCGAGGCCGACGGCAGCGGCCGGCGGGAGGTCAATTACCGCCTGCGCGACTGGGGCGTGTCGCGCCAGCGCTACTGGGGCTGCCCGATCCCGGTGGTCCATTGCGCCGATTGCGGCATCGTGCCGGTGCCGCGCGATGAGCTTCCGGTCGAGCTTCCCGACGACATCGACTTCGAGACGCCGGGCAACCCGCTCGACCGCCACCCGACCTGGAAGCACGCGCGCTGCCCGGCCTGCGGCGGT
The DNA here is from genome assembly GCA_028820505.1 of Defluviicoccus sp. Lineage (GTDB taxonomy): Bacteria > Pseudomonadota > Alphaproteobacteria > MPNO01 > MPNO01 > MPNO01. Next base: position 6,391 of record JAPPIT010000086.1, on the reverse strand, counting down.
CCGGCCGAGCGCGAGACCTCGACGCTCGACACGTTCGTCGATTCGTCGTGGTATTTCGCGCGCTTCTGCTCGCCCCGCGCCGACGCGCCGGTGGACGAGGAGGAGGGCGAATACTGGCTGCCGGTCGATCAGTATATCGGCGGGGTCGAGCACGCGATCCTGCACCTCTTGTACGCGCGCTTCTTCACCCGCGCGATGACCGACCATAACGAGCTGGCGCTCGACGAGCCCTTCGCCGGGCTGTTCACCCAGGGCATGGTGTGCCACGAGACCTACCGCACCGGGGACGGCGAATGGGTGCCGCCGATCGAGGTCGCCGAGGGTCCCGACAAGGCGCCGGTCCGCGCCGCCACCGGCGAGACGCTGATCGTCGGCCGGTCGGAGAAGATGAGCAAGTCGCGCCGCAACGTGGTCGACCCCGAGGACATCATGGAGACCTACGGCGCCGACACCGCGCGCTGGTTCATGCTGTCCGACTCTCCGCCCGACCGCGACCTCGAATGGACCGAGGCGGGCGTCGCCGGCGCGTGGCGCTTCGTCAACCGGATGTGGCGGCTGGTGAGCGACCCCGGCCGGCCGCTCGCGCCGCCGGGAACGGCGATGCCGGCGGGCGTCGAGGGCGACGCCGCGCTGACCGCCGTCCGGCGCGAGGTGCACAAGGCGATCGGCGGGGTGACGGGCGACCTGGAGGGGTTCCGCTTCAACCGCGCGGTCGCGCGCATCCACAGCCTGGTCAACCTGCTGTCGGATTTCGACGCCGGCGGCGAGGAAGCCGCCTGGGTGCGGCGCGAGGCCTGCGAGACGATGACGCTGCTGGCGGGGCCGATGGTGCCCCATCTCGGCGAGAGCCTGTGGCGGTTCCTCGGCCGCGAGACGCTGCTCGCCGACGCGCCCTGGCCGGAGGCCGACGCCGCGCTCGCCCGCGACGAGATCGTCACCGTCGCGGTGCAGGTGATGGGCAAGACCCGCGGCACCGTCGAGCTCGAACGCGACGCCGACCAGCAGGAAGCCGAGGCCGCCGCGCTCGCGCTCCCGACGGTGACGGCGGCGCTCGGCGGGCGGCCGATCCGCAAGATCGTCTTCGTTCCCAACCGGATCCTCAATGTCGTGGCGTAGCGTATATGGGCGAGAACGTCTCCGCCCCCCCTGTTGTCACCCCGGACTCGATCCGGGGTCCAGGGCGACAGGCTCCGCCCCCCAGCCCGGGGGGGGGGGGGGGGGGTGGGGGGGGGGGGGGGGGGGGGGGGGGGGGCCGGGTTAGGCGCCGGTCGGGCTACACTCGCCGCCGCGTCCCACATGGACACGAGGATGCAGAGA
>JAPPIT010000086.1:0-5064 GCA_028820505.1 Defluviicoccus sp. | reverse complement strand
CCCCCCCCCCCGGGGGCCCCCCCCCCCGGCGGGCGGGGGGCCCCGGCCCCCCGCCCCCCCCCCCCCCGCCCCCCCCCCCGGGGGGGCGGCGCCCCCCCCGGTGGGGGAGACGCCGTCGCCCTTCCTTCGTCGTCACGACGGAGGGAAGAGCACCGGCCTCGCCGCGGCCGGGCTCGCGCTGGCGCTGCTCGGCGCCGCGGGCTGCGGGTTCAAGCCGCTGCTCGCGACCGGCGGCGGCGCGCGCGGCGAACTCGCCCGCGTCCATATCGAACGGATCGCCGACCGCACCGGGCAGCAACTCCGCAACGCGCTGCTCCTCAGCTTCCCGCCGGGCGATCCGGACGCGCCGGCCGCGTGGCGGCTCAAGGTGACGCTGGAAGAGAGCACGAAGCGGCTCGGCGTCGTCAAGCAGGACGTGGCGACCCGCGCCAACCTGACGCTGACCGCCCGCTACGTGCTGGAGGATGCCGCCGGGGGCAGGACGGCGACGGCGGGCGAGCTGCGCTCGGTCAACAGCTACAACATCCTGGACTCCCCCTACGGCACGCTGGCGGCGGAGCGGAACGCCCGCACCCGCGGGGTGCGCCAGCTTGCCGACGGGCTCACCGCGCGGCTCGCCGCCTGGCTGTACCGCCCCCCGAACGGGGCCCGGGCCGGGCGGCGATGAAGATTCCCCCGGCCCGGGCGGACCGCTTCCTCGCCGCCCCGCCGGAGAGCCTGCGGGCGGTCCTGTTCTACGGCCCGGACGGCGGGCTGGTGCGCGAACGCGCGGCGGCGCTCGGCAAGCGGCATGTGGGCGACCTCTCCGATCCGTTCCGGGTTTCCGCCGTCGCGCCCGCCGCGCTCGGCGACGAGCCCGGCCTGCTGGCCGACGAGGCGGCGCAGCTCTCGCTCACCGGGGAGACCCGGCTGGTCCGGCTCGAGGCCGCGACCGACGCCGCCGCCGAGCCGTGCCGAATCCTGCTGGAGAGCGGGCACGCCGCCGCGCTCGCCATCGTCGAGGCGGGCGAGCTCGGCCCGCGCTCGAAGCTCCGCAAGCTGTTCGAGGACGCGCCGGACGCCGCCGCCATCGCCTGCTACGCCGACGACGCGGCTTCGGTCTCGCGCCTGATCCGCCAGACCCTGGACGAGGCGGGGATCTCGGTCACGCCGGACGCGATGGCGTTCCTGTCGGGCCGGCTCGGCGAGGACCGCAAGATCACCCGCTCGGAGCTTGAGAAGCTGGTGCTGTACGCCGCCGACAGCCGGTCGATAACGCTGGAGGACGCCGCCGCCTCGTGCGGCGCGCAGTCGGGCCTCACCCTCGACGAGCTGTGCGACGCGGCCGCCGCGGGGCGCGCGGAGGCGGCGATCGCCGGCCTCGACACCCTCGCCGACGAGGGCGTGCACGCGGTCTCCATCCTGCGCGCGGCCCAGCGCCACTTCGCCCGGCTGCAGCTCGCCGCCGCCCGTATCGAGGCCGGCGCGTCCCCGGACGCGGCGGTGAAGGCGTTGCGCCCGCCGGTGTTCTTCAAGCGCGCGCCCGCCTTCCGCGACGCGCTCCGGCTGTGGACCGCGGCGACCGCCGGCGGGGCGCTCGAACGGCTGGTGGAGGCGGAGGCGGCGTGCAAGCGGACCGGCGCGGCGACGGACGCGCTCTGCGCCGAGGCGCTGCTCTCGATCGCGCGGGAGGCGGGCGCGGGGCGGTGAATCGGCCGGTGCCGAGGCGGCCGGCGGATGCTATTCTCGACTCCCGGGCGCAAGCCGGCATGGCGATATGAATCTGGACACATGCATAGCGCTGGTCATGGGCCGCCGATGGCTGACGGCGCTGGTTTCGGTGCTGTTCATCGCCGCGCTCGCCGCCGGCGCGGGGCGCATCGTCGAAGTGGATGTCGACGTCCGCAACCATTTCGGCAAGGACGACCCCTACATCGTCGCGCTCGACCGGCTGGAGGACACCTACGCCCTCTCCGACGCCGCGCTCGTCGCGGTGGCGCCGAAGACGGGCACCGTTTTCACGCGGGAAACGCTGACCGCCATCGAGGCGCTGACCGACCGCCTGTGGCAGACGCCCTATGTGACGCGGGTCGATTCGATCGCCAACTACTCGCACAGCGAGGGCCGCGAGGACGAGCTCGTCGTCGGGCCGCTGATCGACGACGCCGCTTCGCTGAGCGACGCGGATCTGGAACGTGTCGGGAGGATCGCGCTGTCGACCCGGGAGGTCGCCGGGCGCTTCGTTTCCCGCGACGGCCGCATCGCCGGGCTGGTGGTCAGCGTCGCGCTTCCCGAGGACCGGCAGAGGCGGCAGCTGGGCAAGATCGAGGTGACCGACTTTCTCTACGGCGCCCTCGCCGATGCGCGGCGGGAGCATGCGGCCATCGACTACCACATGACCGGGGAAATCGCCCTCAACCGCGCCATGCGCGACGCGATCGACAACGAGATGGCCGTCCTCGCGCCCGCCGCGCTGGGGACCATGCTGCTCCTCGCCCTGGTGCTGCTGCGCTCGATCTGGGGCACCGTCGCGATTCTGGCGATGATCGTCGTCGTCATGCTGACGGCGCTCGGCCTCCTCGGCTGGACCGGCATGAGGCTGTTCGGCGAGAGCGGCGCGGCGCTGTTCGTCCTGATGGCGGTCACCGTCGCGCATTCGGTGCACATCATCGAGGGGATGGGGGCCGGCTTGCGGCGGGGAATGGACCGGAGGCAGGCGGCCGGCCATTCCCTGCGGGTCAACGCCTGGCCCGTCTTCCTGACCTCGGTCACCACCGCGATCGGTTTCCTCAGCCTGAATTTCTCGGGAATGCCGCCGTTTCAGGTCATGGGCAACATGGTGGCGATGGGCTCGATGTGCGCCTTCGTCTTCTCGGTGACGCTGCTGCCGGTATTCCTCTCCGTCATGCCGATGCGCGCCCGGCCCGCGGCGCCCGGGAAATCGGACCTGTTCGATCTTCTCGGGCGGTTCGTCGTTTCCCACCGCACGACCCTGCTGTGGTCCTTCGCCGCGGCGACCGTCGTGCTGGTCGCCGGCATCTCCCGGATCGAGCTCAAGGAGAACTGGCTGGAGCTGCTCGACGAGAGCTACGAGTTCCGCCGGTCCACCGATTTCATAAGCGAGAACTTCACCGGCGTGGAAACCTACGAGTACTCGCTGGATTCCGGGCGGGAGGGCGGCGTCACCGACGTCGAATATCTCGGCCGGGTCGACGCGTTCGCCGAGTGGTACCGGGCGCAGCCGGAAGTCGCCCACGTCTTCGCCATCTCCGACATCATGAAGCGGCTGAACAAGAACCTGCACGGCGACGACCCGGCGTTCTACCGGCTCCCGGACGACTCCGATCTCGCGGCGCAGTATCTGCTGCTCTACGAGTTCTCGCTGCCGGCCGGCCGCGACCTGAACAACCTGATCGACGTCGGACGCTCCGCGACGCGGATGACGGCGGTGCTCAGGAGCCTGTCGACCAGCGAGAAGATCGCGCTCGACGACCGCGCGCATGACTGGCTGCGCCGGAACGCCCCCGGCCTGGCGACCCGGGCGACCGGCGTCGCGGTGGTCGGCGCGCATTCGATCCAGAAGAACATCCACGGCATGCTGACCGGCACCATAGTGGCGATGGGCATCGTTTCCCTGCTGCTGCTCTTCGTCTTCAGGAGCCTGCGCCTCGGCCTGATCAGCCTGATTCCGAATTTCGTGCCCGCCGCCATGGCGCTGGGGCTGTGGGGCTACGCGGTGGGAGAGGTCGGAAACGCGGCGGCGGTCGTCACCGCGATCGCGTTCGGCATCATCGTCGACGACACGATCCACTTCATGACCAAATACGTATCGGCCAGGAAGGACGGGTTGCTGCCGTCGGAATCGGTTCAATCCACCTTCGGCACGGTGGGCAAGGCGCTGCTGGCGACCACAATCGTGTTCGCCCTGGGGTTCCTGGTGTTCGGCGCCTCGGGGATGATAACCAACCAGGCGCTCGGCCTGCTGGTGGGGATCACGGTTATCATCGCCCTGCTGGCGGACTACCTGTTCCTGCCGCCGCTGCTGATGGCGCTCGACGGAACCAGGGAAACGACCGCGCAGATCAGGGAACGGCTGCGGCGCGCAAGCGAATGAGTCCGGCAGCCCAGGACAGGAGGAAACGGTGACCCGCATTTCTCACCCCCGCACGACCCCGGCGCTTGCCGGCGCCTGTCTCGCCATTCTCGCCCTGGCCGCCGAGCCGCCCGCCGCCGGCGCGGCCGAGAGCGCCGAGGAACGCGGGCTCAGGATCGCGACCGACGCCCGCCAGGGCGACAAGGGTTTCGGCAATTTCACCGCGAACCTGACGATGACGCTGCGCAACAAGCGCGGGCAGGAGAGCAAGCGCGAGCTCCGCCTCAGGGTCATCGAGGTCGAGAACGACGGCGACCGGACCATCTTCGTCTTCGACCGGCCGCGCAACGTCAAGGGGACCGGGTTCCTGGTCCACGCCCACAAGGAGGGGCCGGACGACCAGTGGCTCTATCTCCCGGCGCTCAAGCGGGTCAAGCGCATCAGCTCGTCGAAGCAGTCGGGCTCCTTCATGGGCAGCGAGTTCTCCTACGAGGACATGGGCGCCGTCGAGGTCGGGAAATACACCCACCGCTTCGTGCGCGAGGAGGCCTGCGGCAAGCTCCAGTGCTTCGTCCTGGAGCGCGTCCCGAAGAACAAGGATTCGGGGTACTCTCGCCAGCTCGTCTGGCTCGACCGCGAGGCGCTGCGCAACGTCCAAATCCAGTATTTCGATCGCCGCAACACGCATCTCAAGACGATGACGGTGGAAGGCTACAAGCGATATCTTGACCGCTTCTGGCGGGCCGACACCATATCGATGACCAACCACCTGACGGGAAAGAGCACCGTGCTGAACTGGAAGGACTACAAGTTCGGCACCGACCTCGATCTCGGCGACTTCACCCAGACGGCGCTGAAGCGCGCGCGGTAGGGTCCCGATTCGGAAGCACGCGTGCCGTCGGATCGGCCCCGTTTGCTCCGCCCCGCCGTCCCCCCAGCCGTCATGCCCGGACTTGTTCCGGGCATCCACGTCCCTCCGCCGCCTCGCCCGC
>JAPPIT010000116.1 GCA_028820505.1 Defluviicoccus sp. | reverse complement strand
ACCCCGACACCGAACTCAGCCTGAAATACCCCGCGGCCTTTGGCGGATGCTTACACCGCTTCCGCGGCACGACCAGCCGCTCGGGCCGGCGCTCCCCGGCGGTGCGGAACAGTGAGAAGGTCTGATTGACGAAACTGACCGCGCCCGAGATGTGCTCGAGATAGTCGTCGAGCTCCGGCGTGCGCTCCGCCTCCACCAGCCGGAACGGCCGGTCCGGCGGCAGCGTCTCGAACTGGCAGTAGAACAGCGGCTCGCCCCGCGCGAGGCGCAGCTCCTTCTCCGTGTCGTGCCACTCGAACGCCCACATCAGCGGGCGCGGCCACACGTCGATCGGAAACCGCCCTCCGAACAGCGTTCCCGGCCACGGCTCCGACCGGTAGTGCATGAAGGGCGCGACCTGCGAGAGATAGACCGGCTCGTCGGCGACGAACACGTAGGGCAGGCGCATCTGGAGCGTCGGGCGGTCCGGATGGCGCCACTCCGCCTCGTTCACCATGTGCATGAGATCGGCGAGCTTGTTCGAGCGCACCGGCGAGGCCGGGCCGAGAAGATTGCGCAGGCCCGGCCGGCCTTCCTTGTCGCGCACGAAGCCGAGCCGCAGGTCGAACGGGCACTTCACCTCGATGTAACGGCTCTCCAGGTTCAGGATGGCCGGACAGCGAGACGCGGACTTCGCATGGGTGCGGCTCATCTCGCCCGGGCGCACCCGGGCCGGCGCATCGTAGACCACCGCGCCGCGCGCGACGTCCAGCAGCCAACCGACCGTCACGGGACCCGACCCCGCCTCGGCAGGCAGGGCGTGGGTGATCCGTATGTCCATCCCGCCCCTGTCCATCGGGCGATGATAGAGCAACCGTCCCCGAGCAAGTCAATCGCTCCCGCGTTCGAGCTCCGCCCCGGCCGGCGCGATCGTCAAGGGCAGGGGCCGCAAGCCGCGGGCGACGCTCGACCGGGCGCCGGTCGAGGGCGGGACGCCGGACGGGCCGGTCACGACGAGCCGCACCGCGACCGACAGGCGCCACGACAGGCCGGAATGCCGGTGCAACCGGAGAGCGGCGACGACAAGAAGAGTCCCGTGCGCTTCGGCACTGGATGGGCAGCGGCATCTCAAAGGCCGCGGGCGGCGCATGGCGGAGCGCGGTCTATCCCCAGCATTTCTTCAGGGCGCGAGCGCTGGAGATCGACGGGATGCCCGGAACGGGCGCGTCGGTGACCAGCGTCACCCCGGTATCGTGGAAGTCCGAACCGGGTATGGCCTCCGGCCTCCCGCCCGTCCTGGCGAACGCGACCGCGGCCTCGATCCCAAGACGCGCCATCCGGACCGGGTACTGCATGGCTATCGCCCCGATGGCGCCGGCGGCTACGTCGCGGACCCCGCGGCAGCTGCCGTCAACGCTCACCAGCAGGATGTCCTTCTCCAGTCCCAGCGCCTTGAGCGCCGCGTGGGCGCCCGCCGCGGCGGGCTCGTTGATCGCGTAGACCGCGTCGATGTCGGGATGCTCGCGAACGAGCGCGTCCATGGCGGCCCGTCCGCCTTCCACGGTGCCCCGCGTCGTGCCGCTGCCGACGATGCGAGGATCGTCCTCGTCGTACTTCCTGTCCGGGTCGCGGATATCGACGCCGAAGCCGCTGAGGAACCCCTGGTTGCGCCGCACGTCCACCGTGATCGGGGCCTCGAACCCGTCCAGCGTCGCGATCCGGGCATGCCTCGCCGACTCCCCGAGCCGCGCCCTCGCCCACATGCCGATCAGCGCGCCGGCCTGGAAGTTGTCGGTCGCAAACGTCGCGTCCGCCGACCCCGGCGCCTCGAACGGAGTGTCGAGCGCGATCACCGCCGCGCCCGCCTCCCGCGCCCTTGCGACCGCATCCGCGAGCGCCGCGGGATCCGAGGGCGCGACGAGGATGCCCTTCGCGCCCGCATTCACGAGATCCCCGATCGCCGCGATCTGGCCCTTTGCGTCTCCGTCGTAAGCGCCCGAATAGGTGCGCAGCTCGACGCCGAGCGCGCGGGCCTTCTCGATTGCCGCCCGCTTCATCGTCACGAAGAACGGGTTGGTCTCGGTCTTGACGATCAGGCCGACGATCGGATCGGCGGCCCGGCCGGGGGAGGCGGACAGGAGGCACGCGAGCGCCAGGACCGCGACGGAGTGGATCGGAAGTTTCATGGCGAGGTCCTCCAGCCGGGCATGGCTGCCGACGCCGGAACTCCGCCGGTCACCGCGAGGACCGTCGGTAGCGCCATTTGGCGAAACGATTCCCATGACCATCCGTACGTCATTCGCTTCGTCGATCCCGCACTCCACGATCGCCCGGATCCGCCGCCATTCGTTCGCCTTCGCCAGCCAAGGGGGCGGTCCCGGACGCTCGGGGGGATCGCGAGCGCGGGGCGCGCGGCCATTTCCCCGCCCATGACATCTCGTCAACGTTCCGGCCCGGGGATGGCCGCTTGGTTCGCCGGGACCGCCCCGCTTGATCCCCCTGGAGACCGGGCCGGCGGAGGATCGTAGCCGGGAAGGCGGGGGCGGCGCCAGAACGGCGCGGTCACCGGCTCCGGCAATCCCAGCGACCGTTCCGTTCCACCGGCCTGCGCGCGTAGGGTGTGCGTGCAACGCGCCGAATGGCGTCCCTGTCGCGCTTCCTGACTGCTCAAACCGTCGGGCGATGAAAGCCGTTTTGCCATCGGCATTTAGCCCGAGCGGCGCTTGAGCGGCAGCGCCCGCCGCGCACTTGCGGGGACAGTCCCCGAACCGCCGCGCGGCTTCCGGGCGGCACTATAGGAAGCAGGAGGTAACGAGGCAATGCGGAGAGCGGAACCCGCGGCCCCGGATGATGCGCAACAACCGGCGCAGCGGCACCTCCCCGGGCGGCGCCGCCAACTCGCCCCGCTTCGCCCGCCACTCCCGGGTCAGCGGGAACGTCTCCCGCCACCACCGGCGCCAGCGCCGCAGCGTCGGCGACGGAATCCGCCAGCGCCGCGCGATCGTCTCCAGCCGAACCCCGCCCGCCAGAGCCAGCGCGCTCACCAGAAGGAACAGCGCCCCGACATAGAACCGGCGCCCGAAGAAACGCACCGACGCAGGCTTCACCCGCCGCCGGCAAACCGAACAGCACAAGCTGAACCGCCGCACATCGTCGCGAAGAGCCGCCGCCAGACCGTGCGGCTTGCGCGGGTAGGTCGCGCTGTGAAGCGCCCCGCCGCAGCGCGGACAGCCCGCCGCACGGCAGGTCTCCGCCTCCGCCGCGTCGATCCGCTTCAGGAAAGCCCAGACCCGTCCGCCCGACAGGATGGAGTGGTGGAACAGCTTGTGCGACATTGGAGGCGTCTCTGGAGATTGATCGTCACCATGAGACAAAGCCCCCCGGGCGAGCTTCTTGCAAGATCGCCGGGGGGCACCCCCCCAAAAACCTCGATCAATCCGAGCGGATCAACACCGGATCGCCGCTGAAAGCCTGCGCCCGATCACGCGCTGCCGGCGGCTGTCGCCGCACATCGCGAAACCGCCCCTACAAGGGGGCATCCGCGTGGATAGTAATACGAGACGATTCCTGCGGGCATACTGTTCGGCATAACGTTCTTGTATCTCCGTTGTAGCTCCCGCCGGCCCTCGCCAGCACCAATCGGATCGTACACCCCGCCACCCAGGCAACGCCAGAGCTACTTCCCTGAATGCAACCGGAAAACCCGGCAACGACGATAAATGGGTCTACAACGGAACCTGACAAAAATCCTCGACAAACCCGGAAAAGTCAATTACGATAACCACTTGTACAGGAGAGAAAGCGATCCCCCTCGACCCTTCAAGTGCCATCCAACTGATAGTAGGTGAGCACACCCCGTCCGCCGAAACCCAGGATGCGTGGTCGGGGTTGCCCGTCTTGTGGATCAGGCTGGCGGCCCGGATCGCTTCCACCAGATCGGCGGTATCGCTGGTCGCCAGGCCGTCGGTGCCGAGCGCCACCGCGATTCCCGCATCGCGCAGCTTGCGCACCGGGCAGGTGCCGCTCCCCAGCTTCATGTTGGAAAGCGGGTTGTGGACCACCGAGCATCCGCGCTCGGCGAGCCTGGCGATGTCGTCGTCGGTGAGCCAGATCGCATGCACCAGCGTGGTGCGCGGTCCCAGCAGCCCGACGCTCTCCATGAAGGCGACCGCCGTCATGCCCCACGCTTGCTCGGCGTGGATGGCCTGCAGTCGGGTTTCGAGCGTGTGGCAGTGGATCGGGATATCGCGCTCGGCCGAGAGCGCCGCGATCCGGCGCAGGAGTTCGGGCGTGCAGCGCTGCGGACCGCAAGGAGCGAGCACGATGCGAATCCGGCCGTCGTGACCGTGCCAGCGCTCGAACTGGCGCTCGAACAGGGCGATCTGCGCATCCGCATCGGCGCCGCCCATGGCGGCGAGCTCATCGTGGATGGCTTCCGGTATCAGCTCGTCCGCCCAGGGGAGGCACGCCCGCAGGGGCTGGTCCCACATGTCCACCGTCACCCAGGCGCGGAGTCCCGCATCCGCGTAGGCCCGGATTGCCGCATCCATCGCGTCCGGCGTGGCCGGCGGGTGCACGTAGTCGTCCTGGACGGTGGTCACGCCGGCGCGGATCGATTCGATCGCCGCCAGCATGGTCCTGAGATAGTAGTCGCGCTGCGTCAGCAGCGGAAAGCCGAAGGGCGGGTAGCTCTCGCCGAGCCATATCTCGAGCGGCAGGTTGTCGTAGGCGCCCTGCTGGAAGCCTTCGTTGGAGTGAAGGTGGGCATTGACCAGCCCGGGCATGACGATCGCGTTCGACGCGTCGATGACGGTTCCGTCGTGTTCCGGGGCCTTGTCCCGCCCGATGTCGACGATATGGGCGCCCTCGACGATTACGTCGGCGGTCTCGTAACGCCGCGATCCCGCTTCGCCGCGGACGACCAGCCCGTCCTTGACGATCAGCGTCCCGCCCATTCGCGCGCCCCGCGATCTACTCCTTCAATGTCCGCAGCACGCGTTCCGGCGTCATCGGGAGGCGCCGGAGGCGGATGCCGGCCGCGTGGGCGACCGCGTTCGAGATCGCCGGGGCGATGCCGACGATGGGCGGCTCGCCGATGCCCTTGGCGCCGAACGGTCCGTCCTCGTCGGGGTCTTCCACCAGGATGGTCTCGATCTGGGGTGGAACGTCCGCGATCCCGGGAATCTTGTAGTCCATGAAGGACGGGTTCGCGAGGCGGCCCGAATCCCACACCATCTCCTCGCAGAGCGCGTAGCCGAGCCCCTGGACGATGCCGCCCTGGATCTGGCCCTCCACCGCCGTCGGGTTGATCGCCTTGCCGATGTCGTGGGCCGACCAGATCTTGAGCGGGGTAATCCGCCCGGTGGCCTCGTCGAGTTCTACTTCCACCGCCTGGGCGGCGAAGATCCAGGCGCCGATCTTGCCGAACGGGAAACCCCTGAGGAAACCGCGCTTGGGGTCGAAGTCGGGCCCGTCATAGGCGAGAGAGTTGGTGCCGATGACCGGCCCGCCGGCGACCCAGTGCGAGAAGCCGGAGATGTCGCGGAAGCCGACCTCGGCCTCCGGCACGCCCTTGATGCCGATGCGCCCGCCGTCGCGGAGCTCCAGATCCTCCTCGGCGCACTCCATCATGATCGCCGCGCGCTGCTTGAGCTGGTTTACCGCGTCCTCGGAGGCGGCGACCACGGCGCGACCGGCCATGTAGGTCACGCGGCTCGCGGTGGTGCCCCAGTTATAGGGCGAGCCGTCGGTGTCGGGCGTCGCCACGCTCACCCGGTCGACATCGAGGCCGAGCGCGGCGGCGCAGATCTGGACCAGAACGGTGTCCGAGCCCTGGCCGTTATCCACCGCGCCTGTGTTCAGCACCGCGGTGCCGTCCTCCAGGATTCGCACGATCGCGCCCGAGGTCAGAACGCCCGAAATATGCGGGATGCAGGCGACCCCGATGCCGCGCCTCCGGCCCGATCCGTTCGGCGCCGCCTTGCGCTTCTCGTCCCAGCCCGACGCGGCCCGGACCCGGTTCAGGCACTCCGACAGTCCGGCCTTGTTGAGCGCCACGCCGATCATCCATTCCTCGCCGGGCCGGACGGCGTTCTTGAGCCTCACGTCGATCGGGTCCAGGCCGAGCCTGTCCGCGATCTCGTCGATCTGGGTCTCGCCGGCGATGGCGACCTGCGGTCCCCCGAAACCCCGGAACGCGCCCGAGCGCAGCTTGTTGGTGTAGATCGGGCGCGACTCGATCGAGACGTTCTCGATCCGGTAGGGCCCGCGGCAGAACAAGGCCGCGATCCCGGCCACCCCCGGGCTGTCGTCGGCATAGGCGCCGGCGTCGAGGACGATCCTGACCTCGCGCGCGAGCAGCGTGCCGTCGGCCGCCGCGCCCGTCTTCATCCACACCTTGCCGGGATGGCGCGCGCGGATCATCTCGAAATCCTGCTCGCGGGTGAGCGTCACCTTGACCGGCCGGCCGGTGGCGCGGGCGAGCGCCGCGGCGGCGGGCTGCACGGTCTGCTCCATCTTGCCGCCGAACGCGCCGCCCACCTGCGGCGTGACGCAGCGCACCTTGGACATCGGGATGCCGAGGGCATCGGCGGTGAACGCCTGAACGTGGAACACCGACTGGTTGGACGACCAGATGGTGATCTTGCCGTTGGAATCGATCTCGGCGAGCGCCGAGCACGGCTCCATGTAGGAGTGACACTGGGCCTGCGTCTCGTAGCTGCCCTCCACGATCGCGGCGCAGTTTTCCCACGCCGAGGCAACGTCGCCCTCGACGATCTCGATGATCGCCATCGCATTGCCGTCGCTGTCGGCCTCGAAGACCTTGATGTAATCGCCCGAATTCTCGTGCAGGACCGGCGCGTCCTCCGCCATCGCGGCATCCGTGTCGAACACCGCCGGCAGCTCCTCGTAGGCGATGTCGATCAGCCGTGCCGCTTGCTTCGCCGTTTCCAGATCGACCGCGGCCACCGCGGCCACCGGCTCGCCCATGTAGCGGACCTTGCCGACGGCAAGCGCGGTCTCGTCCTTGATGAAGGGGCCGATCTTGTGGTCGCCGATATCCTCGCCCGTGACCACCGCCACGACGCCGTCGAGCGCGAGCGCGGCCGAGACGTCGTAGCCCGCGATCCGCGCATGCGCATGGGGGCTCGGCACGATGACGCCGAACAGCATGTCTGGGCGCGACATGTCGTCGGCGTAGACCGCCTTGCCGGTGATCTTGTCGCGCGTCTCCAGCCGCGGGATGCCCTGGCCGACCGGGCTCACATAGTCGCTCATGACGCGCCTCCCGCGCTCGCGGACCTCACCGCCTCGATCACCTTCACATAGCCCGAACAGCGGCAGAGATTGCCCGAGAGCCCGTCGCGGATTTCGTCGTCGCTCGGATCCGGGTTGTCCGCCAGCAGCGCCGTCGCGGCCACCGCCATGCCCGGCATGCAGAAGCCGCACTGCACCGCGCCGCGGTCGAGCAGGGCCTGCTGGACCGGAGACAGTTCGTTGCCCGCCGCGAGTCCCTCGACCGTCACGATTTCCCGGTCCGTCGCGTTGACGGCCAGGGTCAGGCAGCCGCGCACCACGGCGCCGTCGATCGTCACCGAGCACGCGCCGCAGACCCCCTGGTTGCAGCCCCGCTTGGAGCCGGTCAGCAATATCTGCTCCCGCAGCACCTGAAGAAGCGTGTGCCAGGGCTGGACGAACAGCCGGTGGGTGCGGCCGTTGACCGTCAACGAGATCGGGATCGCCTCGCTCATCGCGCGCCTCCCTTCGCCGCCGCCGCTCGCAGCGCGCGTCCCAGCAGCGGTTCGACCAGCATCATCCGGTATTCGCCCGATCCCCTGACGTCGTCGACCGGGTCGCATTCCTCGCGCAGGATCGCGGCGGCCTCGGCGATGTCCGCATCGTCCAGCGCGCTTCCGGTCAGGCGGTCCTCCGCGGCCTCGGCGCGGACCGGGGTCGGGCCGCAACTCCCCAACGCGACCCGGGCGTAGCTGCAACGGCCGTCCTCCATCGCGACGACCGCGGCGACCGAGACCGTCGCGTAGTCGCCCTCGACGCGGGCGAATTTCTCATAGGCGCCGAACGCGCCGGCGGGCGGGGGCGGCAGCGTGACGGCGGCGATCAGTTCGCCCGGCAGGAGGGCGGTCTCGAGATAGTCGACGAAGAAGTCCTCCGCCGCGACGGGCCGGGTTCCGTCCGGCCCCCGGACCTCCACCGCGGCGTCGAGCGCTGCCAGCGCGCCGGGATAGTCGGCCTGCGGATCGCCGTGCCCGATCGATCCGCCGACGGTTCCCATGTTGCGGATCGCCGGATGGCCGATCGCCCGCGCGGTGTCCGAAAGAAGGGCATGTGCGCCGGCCAGGCCGTCCGCCTCCGCGACCTCGCGGTGGGTCGTCATGGCGCCCACGCGCAGCCCGCCGCCGGAGTCCGTGAAAATTCCCCTGAGTTCTTCGATATGGCGCAGGCTGACAAGCGCCGACGGCATCACGAGGTCCGCGTTCATCATCGCCACCAGCGTCGCGCCGCCCGCGAGACACCGCGCCTCCTCGTCCGACGCCAGCAGCGAAACCGCCTCCTCGACCGTGGACGGGCCGTGAAACTCCATCGCCCGTATCTCCTTCAAGCCTTGTTTCGGGGCGAGTATGTCGGATGGCCGGAAGCCCGGCAAACCCTACAACCCTGGGCTCGCGGCCGGTATTCTGCGCCGTCACGCAACCGGTCGCGGAGTAGAGAAATGCCGATGGCGGCGGTGATCCACGAGAAGGGGACGCCCGACGTCTTCCGTTGGGAGGAGGTCGAGGTCGGCGCGCCCGGCGAGGGAGAAGTCCGCATCCGCAACGAGGCGGTCGGCGTGAACTATGTCGACACCTATCACCGGCGCGGCATGCCGCACCCCTGGCCGGTGCCGCCGCTCCCCCTGGTGCTCGGCTTCGAGGGCGCCGGAATCGTCACCGAGGTCGGCGAGGGAGTCGAGGGGCTCTCGCCGGGCGACCGGGTCGGCTACGCCATGCCGCCGCACGGCGCCTACAGCCAAGAGCGCATCTACCCGGCCGAGAAGGCGGTCAAGGTGCCCGACGGAATCGACGCGCGCGCCGTCGCCGCCACGATGCTCAAGGGGCTGACCGCGCAGTACCTCCTCCGGCGGACCTACAGGGTCGAGCCGGGCGACGTCATCCTGGTGCACGCCGCGGCGGGCGGCATGGGCCTGATCCTGTGCCAATGGGGCAGGCATCTCGGCGCCACCGTCATCGGCACCGTCAGCACCGAGGAAAAGGCCGAGCAGGCGCGCGCCGCCGGCTGCGACCACGCGGTGGTCCACGACGAGGGCGATTTCGTCGCGACGGTGAAGGAAGTCACGAACGGCGAGGGCTGCGCCGTCGTCTACGAATCGATCGGCAAGGACACCTTCCGCCGGTCGATGGACTGCCTGCGTCCGCTCGGCATGATGGCGAGCTACGGCCATGCGTCCGGCGCGCCCGACCCGGTCGACGTGATCGAGCTCGGCGCGCGCGGTTCGCTGTTCCTGACCCGGCCGGCGATCATGCACTACATGGCGAGGCGCGAGGATCTGGTCGCCGGCGCGGAGGAGCTGTTCGACGTCGTCCTGAACGGCGCGGTAGAGCCCGCCGTCAACCACCTCTACCCGCTCAGCGAGGCGGCCGAGGCGCACCGCGCGATCGAGGCCCGGCGCACTACGGGAGCGACCGTCCTGCTGCCGTTCGAGTAGGGCCGCCCTTCGATACGCGGCTTCGCCGCTACTCAGGGTGAGGGGTTTTTCATTGCCCCTCATCCCGAGTAGGCGCGCCAGCGCCGTATCGAGGGACCCCGCCCCGCTCACACCGCGTTCGGGACCGGTTCCGCGTCGATCAGGATGAAGGCCATGCGGCACGGCTCGGTGCCGCGGTTGACCCAGGCGTGGTTGGTGCCCTTCTGGACGATCACGTCGCCCGCCTTCACGTGCACCTCCGTGTCGTCGAGCAGCATGTCGATCTCGCCCGTCAGCACGATCGCGTAATCGACCGAGTTGGTGCGGTGCATGAAGGGATGCTTGTTGACGATGTCGCCGGTCGGGATCGCCCCGAGCGCCGCGGCGACCGCGCTGTGCTCGAGCGCCTCCACCTCGGGCGTCACCGGCGGAAACTCGGTGATGCGGAACACCGTGCCGCCGGGCGGCGGCGGCGTCTTGATCTCGCCGGTGGCGGGGTCTTCGTGGCCGCTGTTGTCGGCCGGGGTCGTGAAGGTCCGCCACAGCTGGGTCGCCACCAGGTCGCCGACCGCCCGGGTGCGGACGTTGGGCGCGGCGCCGTCCATGACGACCACCGCCTTGCCGTTCTCGTCGTGGCCGGTGACCACGCGCCGGATGTCGTGCATCGCTTTCCCCTCCCGATTGCGGCGAACGACTATTGCCGCTCCCCGCCCCACTGGCAAATCCGGGCGATCCGGCCGGCGTCGTCGACCGATTCGAGATCCCGGACCGTGTCGATCAGCGCTTCGGCGGAGTCGGCAGGGAAACCCGCGAACGAAGTGCATTGCCGGAACTTGCCGCACGCCTCGTCGAAGCTCATCGGCGATTGCGTCGACCCCTGCGCCCAGTCGCAGCGCCTGCGGAGACGGGTCCCGTCGGCGAGCCTCACGTCGAGCAGCGTGGTCATGTTGGTGTAGCCGGGCTCGGGCTCGTCATAGGCGGTGAACCGGACCCGTTCCATCGCGCGGCGTATATCGGGGCGTGCCAGCGTTGCCTCGGTGAACTCGGCGAGGCCGGCGCGGCCTTCCACCGCGATCAGGGCGAGCGCGAACTGCATCGAGAAGCGCGCTTCCCCGACGGTCTGCGGGTCGTGATGGATCAGCGTTTCGAGGACGCGCCGGTTGGTCCTGACCGACAGGGACGCGATGTCTCCGGCGCCGAACCCGTGCTCGCGCCTGAGCGCCAGCAGACCGGTCATCGCCGGGTGGGTCAGCGCGCCGTTGGGAAACGGCTTGATCCACATGCCCGGATCGACGATGGCCCAGGGATCGCCCAGCCGCCCGAGCCATTCCGGGTCCCAGCCGCCGCCGGCAGCCTCGAAATACCCCACCTTGCCGCCCAGCGCATCGGCCGCGCCGACAAGGCCCCGCGCGGCCAGGTCGGCGGCGACGATTCCCGCCTCCGCCGCGAGGCCCGGGTGAAGGATCTCGACCATCGAGCCGAAATTCTGCCGGACGCCGCCGGCCGCGCTCGCCGTGAAAGCAAGCGCGTGGCCGATCCTCTCCCGATCCAGACCGCGCAGCATCGCGGCCGCCGCCGCCGCGCCGAATGTGGAGAGCGTGCCGGTCGCGTGAAACCCGCCTTGGTAGTGACGCGCGTCGATCGCGTGGTTGATCCGGCAGGCGATCTCGATGCCGGCATGGAGCGCCGTCGCGAGGTCGCGTCCGCTCGCCTTCCGTTCTTCCGCGACGGCGAGCGCGGCGGCAAGGACGGGTGCGGTGGCGTGAATCCCGCCGTTCCGTTCGGCCATGGCCTGCGGGTTGGTGTCGTCGAAATTGTCCGCGTGCATGGCGGCGGCGTTGAGGAACGCCGCGAAGCGCGGCACGGTCCGGCGGCTCGTGCCCATTACCGTGGCGCCGCCGTCCGCGATGCCCAGCGCCGCTACGTGGCCGCCCGCGATTCGGGCCGCTTCCGTGCGGGCGCCCGCTATGGCGAGGCCCAGGCAGTCGAGGACGTGGACCCGGCCGCGTTCCAGCACGGGCTCCGGCAGGTCCTCGAATGTCAGGCCGCCGGCGAATTCCGCGATCCGCCGGGTCGCGTCCGCGCTCAGCCGATCGCCTCCGCGAAGTTGAGCACCGCCTCCTCCACGTCGCGCGCCCCGTTCCAGCGGGCGGCGACCGCGGTGTGCGGCGTGATCACGACGTTGGGGAACGCGGTGAGGGGATCGTTCGGCGCGGCGGGCTCCTCCCAGAACACGTCGAGCCCCGCCCCGCCGAGACGGCCGCTTTCCAGCGCCTCGATCAGGGCCGCCCGATCCACGATCTCGGCCCGCGAGACGTTGATCAGCACCGCGCCCGGCTTCATCCGGCGGAACGCGGCGGCGTCGATCATGTTTTTCGTCTCGGCGTTCGAGGGAAGCTGGACCGAGACGAAATCCGAGCGCTCCAGCAACTCCTCGAAGCCGCAATAGCTGGCGCCGTGCGCCCGTTCCACCTCCCGGGGGAGCTGCCGCCTCTGATAGTAGAGTACTTCCATTCCGAACGCGGACGCGCGTTTGGTCAGCTCGCGCCCGATCTCGCCCAGCCCGACCGCGCCCAGCGTCGCCCCTTCGAGCGTTCCGATCCCGCCGATCCGGCCCCAGTTGGAGCGCCCGCAATGGCGGCTGTCATAGAGCTTCGGCGCGTAGCCGATCGCTTCGAGGCTGGCGGGGTCGATCCGCCCGCCGATCTCGCAGATCTTCTTGGCGAGCGCGAGCATCAGGGCGAAGACGTGCTCGGCGACCGCGCCGTTGACCCGCCGCCGGAGCGGCTTGACCGGAACCCCGCGCGCCGCGCAGGCGTCCAGGTCGATGTTGCGGAGATCGGCGCCGAATTTCTGGACGATCCTGAGTTTGGGCGCGCAGCCGAGCTCCGCCGCGCCGAAGGCCATGCCCTCGACGATCGCGCCCTCGGCGTCCGGAAGCGCCGCCCGGAACGCGTCGGCATCGTCCGCCATGCGGAACTCGGCCGGGAAAACCGCAGCCGCACGGGTGCGCAATTCGTCCCGCCAGGCGTCGAAATCCGGCAGGTCGACCGAGAAATAATCGGCTATGGCGGCCTGGCGATCGGACGGCGTGTCCGGGTCGAGGACGACCTGGATGTTGCGGATGATCGGATCGTTCTCGGCGACGATGACGGGCACGGCGGTTCCCTTCGCGCGGGATCGGGTTTTTCAGTTCGTCATGGTCGGCGGAGGCCGACCATCCACGAGTTTTTGTACCGCTTGGACAAAAAAACAAAACGTGGATGGTCGGCCTCCGCCGACCATGACGGGAGAAAGCCGGAGGGAGGCGGTTCCGGCCAAGGTCTACGCCGTGGCCGCCGACGCGCCGGCGATGCGGCCGAACACCGAGCCCGAGGTCAATCCGCTGCCGCCCGGATAGTTGAAGTAGAAGATGCCGCCCACCAGCTCGCCCGCCGCGTAGAGGCCCGGGATCGGTTCGGACTCGGTGTCGAGCACCTGCCCCTCGGTGTCGATGCGCAGGCCCCCGAAGGTGAACGTGATGCCGCAGGTCACCGCATAGGCTTCGAATGGCGGCTCGTCGATGGTGTTGGCCCAGTTGGACTTGGGGATCGCGAGCCCTTCGGTGCGGCGCCCGTCCTTGACGTTGGGGTTGAACGGGACGTCGGTGCGGACGGCGGCGTTGTAGGCCGCGATCTCGTCCAGGAAGGCGTCCGGATCGACCCCGTCGAGCTGCGGCGCGAGCTCCTCCAGCGTGTTCGCGGTCGCCTTGGTGATCTGGCGGATGTTGTATTCGTCACGCTTCAGGTGGAGGACCTTGGCGTCGAAGATCTGCCAGGCGAACTGCCCCGGCTGCTCCAGGATCACCCTGCCGTACTTGGCATAGGTGTAGTTGCGGAAATCGGCGCCCTCGTCGACGAAGCGCCGCCCGGTCGCGTTGACCATGACGGCGAACGGGTAGCTGTGCTTCTGGAACTGATCGCCCACCGCGAGGTCGCCGAACTCGGGCGCGTTGCGCTCCCAGCCGACCGCGTGGCAGCCCGACCAGTTGCCGTAGGGCATCGCGCCGATGTCGAGCGCCATGCGGATCCCGTCGCCGGTGTTGAACCGGGTTCCGCGCACCTTGGCGAGCTCCCATCCCGGGCCGAGATAGCGGGTGCGCCATTCGTAGTTGCCCTGGAAGCCGCCCGCGGCGAGCACGACCGATTTCGCCGGGATCTCCTCGATCCGGCCGCCGGTCTTGACGCTGACCCCGCTCACCGTCACGCCGTCGAAGATCAGCTCGGTGGCGCGGTGGCCGTAACGGATCTCGATGCCGCGCTTCGCCGCGATCTCGTGCAGCGAATCGACCAGCCCGGGACCCCCGCCCCAGGCCTCGACGGTGAGCCCGCCCCAGAACTTGAACCTGCCGCCCACCTTGAACGCCTGGCGGCCCCAGATCGGCGCGAAACGCACGCCCTTCTCGCGCATCCAGAGGAGCGTGTCACGCGACCGCGTGACCAGGAGCTCGACCATGTCGGGATCGGCGCGGTACTGCGTGACGCGCGCCATGTCGTCGTAGAACTGGTCCTGGGTGTAGGTGCCGAAATCGGTGTTGGCGATCTCCTCGTTGGTGAGGTCGGGCATCAGCGCCTTGAGGTCGTCGACCCCGTCATAGACCACCCGCATCGCGCCCGCGGTGAAGCGCGAGTTGCCGCCGGATTCGTCCTCGTTGGCGCGTTCGAGAACCAGCACCTTTGCGCCGTTCTCCTCCGCCGCCAGCGCCGCGCAGAGCGCCGCGTTGCCGGCGCCGACCACGACGACATCGAACTCCGGATCGCTCATTCAACCGTCTCCAAGGGGGCGAGCGCCGGCCGGGCCGACCGGGCCGGCCGGCGGCGCAAGGGGTGCCTGAAGGGGGCGCCCGGCGTTATTCGGCCGCCTGGGCGATACCCGCCCGCTCGCCGTCGATCATCCTGTCGATGGCGATCCGGGCGAGCGCCAGCGCGCCGTCGGCGGCGATCGGCACCAGGCTGCGGTCGGGGTCGAGGTCGAGGCGCTCCTGCTGCGCCTCCATGATGGTCTTGTCCTCGATGAAGGTCGGGTAGATCTCGTCGTACATTTCCTGGGTCGCCTGCGGCTCGTCCTGGCGGTAGCCGTTGGCGGTCGACCAGAAATAGTGGAAGGTCGTTTCGGTCTCCGGCGTCGCGCCGTGCAAAAGACGCAAGTGGAAGCCCTTCTGGTCGCGATTCTCTCGCGCGCCGCGGCCCACCTCAAGACCGCCCGACCATTGCAGCACGATCCCGGGCGCCACGTACTCGAACTCCTGCCAACGGTCGATGCGCCCTTCGAACTGGCCGCCCTTCTGATAGGTCGGCGGCGGCTGGCAATCGGGCATCCAGCGGATGAAATAGGCGCCATTCTCGGTTGGCCGGGTTTCCATGTCGGCGTCAACGTGCGTGTTGGGATCGCCGCCGATGGTCCGGTTGTGGACGTAA
This sequence comes from Defluviicoccus sp., assembly GCA_028820505.1. Taxonomy (GTDB): domain Bacteria; phylum Pseudomonadota; class Alphaproteobacteria; order MPNO01; family MPNO01; genus MPNO01. The sequence goes on along the minus strand of JAPPIT010000116.1, from coordinate 11,388 downwards.
CCCAGATGCGTCAGATCCATCAGATTGTCGATCATCAGCATGTAGTTGGCCTTGATCTGGAACATCGCCTTGCGATGCGGCCATTTCCCGGGCTGGTCGTGATAGGGATAGTCGACGATTTGGCTTTCGTCGGCGCGCGCCGGATCGCCCATCCAGATCCAGACGATCTGGTTGCGCTCGACCACCGGGTAGCTGACGACCCGGGCTTCCGGCGGGATCCTGTCCTGTCCTGGGACGGTCACGCAGGCGCCGGTGGTGTCGTAGACCAGGCCGTGATAGCCGCATTGCAGGCCGGTCTCGATCACCGTGCCGTGGGTCAGCGGCGCGCCGCGGTGGCAGCAGCGATCCTCGAGCGCGCCCACCTTGCCGTCGGAATCGCGGAAGAAAACCAGCGGCTGGTTCATGATCGTGCGACCCAGCATGCCGTCCGCGAGCTCCTCCGACCACGCGCCGATGTGCCAGGCGTTTCTTACGAAGGGCAGGTTGGTGGTATCCGCAGCCATGACGTCCGCTCCACGATGTTATTCCCGGGCCGGGCCGGTTCCCGCCCTTGCGGCGGAGACTAGCCCCGGGCCATCCTGACCGCAACCGGAGGAGGCGGGGGAGGGGCATGAACAGGACCGAAGCGAACCGGCTCGCCTTCGAGCGCCTCTGCGCGGCCGAGCCCGTGCTGGTGGACATCCGCCCGGCGATAGAGGTCCTGCCCGGAATGACGCCCGCCACCGTCCTCACCTCGGGCCCGCCGATGCCGTGGGAGCGCTATGTCGGCGGCCAGCGCGACGCGGTGATCGGCGGCGCCCTGTTCGAGGGGCTGGCCTCCGATGCCGAAGACGCGGCGCGAAAGCTGGAACGGGGCGAGATCGCGGTCGACGGCTGCCACGATTACGGCGCCGTCGGCTCGCTCGCCGGCATCTACACCGCCTCGATGCCGGTCTTCGTGGTCGAGAACCGGCACGCGGGCATCAACGGCTTCTGCAACATGTACGAGGGGACCGACCCGAGGCGCCTCAATTACGGCGTCTACGACGAGGGGGTGCGGGAGCGGCTGCTGTTCGTCCAGGACACGATCGCCCCCGTCCTCGCCGAGGCCGTGCGGGCGGCGGGCGGCATCCCGCTCAAGCCGATCATGCGGCGCGCGCTGCACATGGGCGACGAGCTGCACAGCCGCAACACGGCGGCGTCGCTCCTGTTCACCCGGGAACTGTTCCCCCACCTGTTGCGGCTCAATGCCGGGATGCGCGACGCGGTCGAACGGACCGTGACGGCACTCACCGAGGACCATTACTTCTTCCTCAGGCTGTCCATGGCGGCGGCCAAGTGCACCGCCGACGCCGCCGCCGGGATCGACGGCTCCGGCGTCGTCACCGCGATGGCGTTCAACTGCAACAACTTCGCCATCCGGGTCGGGGGGCTGGGCGACCGCTGGTTCCTCGGCCCGCACGCCTCGGTCGACGCCCGGCTGTTCGACGGGCACACGGAGGACGAGATCGCCTGGATGGGCGGCGAGAGCACGATCGCCGAGACGATCGGCCTCGGCGGCTTCGCGCAGGCCGCCGCGTTCCCGCTGCAGCAGTACCAGGGCGGCTCGGCCGCCGCGATGGTGGAGCGCAACCTCCAGCTCTACGCGATTACCGTGGGCGAGAACCCGGACTACAAGATCCCCTATCTCGGCTATCGCGGCACGCCGACCGGCATCGACATCCACCGCGTGGTCGAAACCGGCGTGCTGCCGGCGATGGACATCGGCATCGCCGGGCGCGACGGCGGGCAGATCGGCGCCGGCACCGTTCGCGCGCCGATCGAGTGCTTCGAGGCGGCGGTCGCTGCGTATGAGGAGCGCTACGGCGCGCCGTGAGGGGTGGCGGAAAAGAGTGGGAGTCGAACCCACCAGGGACGTCTCACGCCCCTCACCGGTTTTGAAGACCGGGCGCGCCGCCGGGCCGCGATTCTTTTCCGTGGCCGCGAGAGTGCGGCGTTAGCGGCGACCGCGTCAACCGCGGATCGTCACCGATGCTGTGCGGCTTAACTTCGGGGCGGGCTCTGTGCCGACAGGCGGGACCGTCCCGCCCCCCGCTGTCACCCCGGACTTGTTCCGGGGTCCAGAGCCACAGGCACCGCTCTCGCCGGCTTCCCTGGACCCCGGAACAAGTCCGGGGTGACAATCGGGGGAAAAGGACGGCGGGTGCGAGCGGGCCGCGATCCGTGTCCCGATCCGGGGGAAGGGCCGGAAACCCGGCTGTACCAACGCCTTGTATCGGGTCCAGCCCATCTAAACCGCACAGCAATGGATCGCGGCGAGGAATGACGGGAGATCGGGATGACGACGAGTGTGCTGTACGAGCGTGACGGGCGGATCGCACGGATCGTCCTCAACCGCCCCGAGGTGCTGAACGCCATCAACGACGAGATTCCGGGCGCGCTCTCCGACGCCGTCGCCCGGGCCGACGCGGATCCGGATATCCACGTCATGCTGCTCTCGGGCGCCGGACGGGCCTTCTGCGCCGGCTACGATCTGAAGCGTTACGCGAGCGGACCCGAAGGCGGCGGCGAGGGCGAGTATGTCGGTCAGGAGATGCCCTGGGACCCGATCCGCGACTACGCCTTCATGTGGGCGAATACCCAGCATTTCATGTCGCTCTGGCGGGCGCTGAAGCCGGTGATCTGCAAGGTGCATGGGCTCGCGCTCGCCGGCGGCTCCGACATCGCGCTATGTGCCGACCTGACGCTGATCGCCGAGGACGCCGAGATCGGCTACATGCCGGCGCGGGTCTGGGGCTGCCCCACGACGGCCATGTGGGTCTACCGGCTGGGACCCGAAAAGGCGAAGAGGCTGCTCTTTACCGGCGACAGGATCGCCGGCAGGGAGGCGGCGGAGATGGGCCTCGTGCTGAAGGCCGTGCCCGCGGAGACGCTCGACGACGAGGCGGAGGCGCTCGCCCGGCGCATGGCGGGCGTGCCGGTCAATCAGCTGGCCATGCAGAAGCTGGTCGTCAACCAGGCGATCGAGGCCACCGGCCTGATGAACACCCAGCGGCTCGCCACGATCTTCGACGGGATTGCCCGACACTCGCCGGAAGGGCTGAACTTCACGAGGCGGGCCCGGGAGGTCGGCTGGAAACAGGCCGTGCGGGAACGTGACGACGGGACCTGGGACTGGACCCTGGACAGGCCGACCGGCGGCAAGGATTGATGCGGATACCGCCCGGAACCGCCGCAGGCTGCCGGCGGCCGCGATCCCCGTGTTGCGGTCGAATTGCCGCTGTGGCACCGTTTTCGGCAACGTCTCCGCACCCGGAGCGGGAGGTCTCGCGGCGATGCTGGAAACGCAAGCGACTCGCGCGGAAGACCGGGAAATCGCGCCCGACATCCCCGCCGGGCTGGAGCTCGGCCTACGCAACTACTGGTACCCGATCCTCCAGACCGAGGATTTGCCCGCCGAGCGCCCGATCCAGCTCACCGCGCTGGGCGAGGATATCGCGGTGTGGCGCGACGCGGCGGGGCGGCCGCAGGTCGTGCGCGACCGGTGCCCGCATCGCGGCGTCAGACTGTCGCGCGGCCGCGTCCTCGAAGGGCATCTGCAATGCGCCTTTCACGGCCTGCGGTTCGACGGAACGGGTCGCTGCACCCTTATACCCTGGGAGCCGGATACCAGCCGCCTCAGGGACGAGGTGCGCGTCGACGCCTATCCGTCGGAGGAGCTCGGCGGCTATGTCTGGGCCTATATCGGCGACGCCGCGCGTTTCCCGCCGCCGCCGCTTGCCGCGGAGGTGCCCGAGGAGCTTTCCGACCCGGAGGAATTCATCTGGTTTCGGCTGCCGAACGAGATATGGGAAGCCAACTGGCTGTTGACCGTCGACGGGGGCGACGCATTCCATGCGGTCACCCTGCATGCCGATTCCCAGAGCACTCCGTCGGAAAAGGAATGGGAGGGCGGGACCGTCGCGCCGTCCGCCGTCCCCCTGGCCGACCGGCGGGTGAAGATCGTCGAGACCCCGCACGGTATGCGCGGCATCTCCGTAGACCGCGACGGCAAGCCGATCCATCATGGCCACGTGACCCGCGACATCCGGGGTGAGCGCGTGGCGCTTCCGGGGATCCACACGAACCCGATCTCCGCCGCTCCCGGCGCCGAACCGTATGCCGCGCGGCTTTGGCAGTTCCCGCTCGACGGGAACCGAACCTGGGTCGTGCGTTTCCTGACATGGCGCGCCCGCACCGAAGAGGAACGGGCGCGGGCCGGGAGGATATTCGAGGATGTCGCCCTGCCGCGGCTGCGGCGTGTCTCGGAAGAGGACGCCAGGATCGCCTCCGGGCTGGACCTGGTAGCGGCTCGCTCGAACGAGTTTCTGTTCGAGCCCGATATGGATTTGGTACGAATTCGCCGTCGCCTGCGCGATGCCTTCCTCGCTCAACGCGAAGGCGTCCGCGTCCCTGTCGCCGGCGACGCGATGGCTTTTCCCGTGTAGCGATCGGCTGTCCGGGCCGGGTGCGCCTCAGGCCTCGGGTCCGGTGCCGCCTCCGAACACCTCTTCCGCCGGGCGGAGGATCCTGCGCTCGTTGCCCATGCGCCGGGTGAACCGGACCTTGTCGAAATACTCCAGCACTTCGATGGAGAGGTTGCGCCCGATCCCCGCCTTGTCGCGGAACGCCGCCGCGCTGACGGTGCCGTCGGCGGACTCGGCCGCGGTTTCTTCCAGCCTGTCGGCGAGGCCGCGCAGCGAAGCGGGCAGGTAATAGCGGTTCTTCGTCGCCCCCACCACGAGGCCCAGCTTCGCGGCGCGCCCGAGGAAGGTCGCGATGCGGCGGGAATCGAACCCGGTCTCCTCCGCGATCTCGCCGACCAGCGGAGGACGGACGCCGCCGTCTTCCAGAAGCGCTTCCAGCCTCTGCCAGAGCGCCTCGTCCGCCGACGTCATCCGCGGCCGGTGTTCGGGCAGCCGGACGCGCGCGCCCTCGCGCACCAGCACGCCGTCCCGCTCCAGCTCCGGGATGGCGAGCCGCAGCAGATCGGCCGCGATGCGGGGCTCCATCGCGGAGCGCAGGTTGGCCTCGGTCGGCCCCACCGCGTCCTCGTTGCCTTCGTGCCAGCGGGCGAGCGCCGCGGCGACGCTCGTCTTGAGCTCTGCCCAGCGGGGCTCCGAGAACGCCGCGTCCCGTTCGCCGTCCCCGAGCCGCACCATGTCCGCCGCCGCGAAGACGTCCTCGCGCGCCGTCCCGGTCAGGTTCCGGGCCCGCGCGAACTTGACCAGGTCCACCGCGTCCGCGGCCGTTTCCACGGCGGCCCGCAGCGCGTCGGCGGCGTCCGGCTCGCGCACGGCCTTCAGGTAGGCGAGCCGCGCGGGCCTGGCGCGCCCCCGCCGCGGCGGGAGCACGTCCGCCACCGTTCCGCCGCCGATCGTGCGCGTCGCCGACTGGTCGCGCAGCACGAAACGGTCGCCGTGCATCGCGCCGATGGGCCGGTCGAGCACCAGCTGGGCGAGGCCGGACCCGCCGGGGGCGAGCGACCGGGCCTCCAGCAGGGCGAGCCTCCCGGTGACGTCGGCGGCGGCGAGGTGGACGTGCACCGGCGTCCAGTGCGCCACCGGGCGGGTCTCGTCGGCCAGGATGCGGATCGTCGCGTCGATCCTCCGGGCGGGCAGGTGTGCGGCGTCCGCCACCACCCAGTCGCCGCGCGCGACATCGTCCTTGCCGAGCGACGGGCCGACGATGTTGAGCGCCAGCCGCTCGCCCGCCCGCCCGCTCTCCGCCTTGCGGTCCTGGGCATGGATGCCGCGCACCCGCAGGGGTATCCGCGCCGGAGAGAGGAGGAGCCGGTCGTCCACCGACACGCTGCCGGAGAACGCCGTTCCGGTGACGACGAGCCCGGCGCCGACGACGGTGAAGGCCCGGTCGACGGCGAGGCGGAAATGGCCCTCCGCCGGGCGGCGCCGGATCTCCCCGGCCACCGCTTCGAGATGCGCCTTCAGCGCGTCCACGCCGCTGCCCTCGACCGAGGAGACCGGGAAGCAGGGCGCGCCGGCGAGCCGGGTCTCGTCGAGATAGAGCTCGACCTCCTCGGCCACGTCGTCGACCCGGCCGGGGTCGACCCGGTCGGTCTTGGTGATCGCCACCGCGCCCGCGTCCACGCCCAGCAGGTCGAGGATCGCCAGATGCTCCTCCGTCTGGGGCATCACCCCGTCGTCGGCGGCCACCACCAGGAGCGCGTAGTCGATCGCCGCCACGCCGCACAGCATGTTGCGGATGAAGCGCTCGTGCCCGGGAACGTCGACGAAGCCCAGCACCTCGCCGCTTTCGAGCGGGACATAGGCGAAGCCGAGGTCGATGGTCAGGTTGCGCTGCTTCTCTTCCGGCAGGCGGTCGGTGTCGATCCCGGTCAGCGCGCGCACCAGCGACGTCTTGCCGTGGTCCACATGGCCCGCCGTCGCGACGATCATCCTGCGGGCTCGTCCCCGATAGCGAGCCCGGCGAGCTGGGCGCGGAACGCCTCGGCGTCGTCGAGGCAGCGGAGGTCGAGCATCAGCGCGCCGTCCGCGATCCGCCCGATGACCGGCACCGGGAGCGCGGCGAAGGCGGCGGCCAGCCGCCTGAGCGCCGTGCCGCCGCCGCGCGCGGCCGCGGGGCGGATCGCGACGGCGTGGCTCGGCACGCTCGCCACCGGGAGCGCGCCCGAGCCGATCTGGCCGAGGCACGGCGCGGTCTCGACCTCGAACGCCGGGCCGACCGCGTCCTGCACCGCCGGCGCAAGCGCCGCGCAGAGCGCCGCGATCTCGTCGGGCGGCCGGGTGAGGTGGCGCAGCGTCGGCAGGCGCGCCGCGATGCGGTCGGGATCGAGATAGAGCGCGAGCGTGGCCGAGAGCGCGGCGAGCGTCATCTTGTCGAGCCTCAGCGCGCGCTTGAGCGGGTTGGCCTTGATCCGCGCGATCAGGTCGCTCCGGCCGACGATCAGCCCCGCCTGCGGACCGCCGAGCAGCTTGTCGCCGCTGAAGGTCACGAGGTCGGCGCCGGCGGCGAGGGTCTCCCTGACGGTGGTTTCGTGGGCGAGCCCGTGGCGTTCCAGCGCCACCAGCGCGCCGCTGCCGAGGTCGACCGCGAACGGGATGCCGCGCTCCCGGCAGAGCGCCGCGAGCTCGGCTTCCGGCGCCTCGGCCGTGAAGCCCTGGATGGCGTAGTTGCTCGCGTGGACCTTCATCGCCAGCGCGGTTTCCTCGCCGATCGCGGCCGAGAAGTCGCTCAGGTGGGTGCGGTTGGTGGTGCCGACCTCGCGCAGGATGCAGCCCGCCTCCGCCATCACGTCGGGCATCCGGAACGAGCCGCCGATCTCGACCAGCTCGCCGCGCGAGACCGGCACCTCGCGCCCCCTGGCGAGGGTCGACAGCACGATGAGGACCGCGGCGGCGTTGTTGTTCACCGCCGTCGCCGCCTCCGCGCCCGTCAGCCGGCGGAGCAGATCTTCGACATGGGCATCCCGGTCGCCGCGTCCGGCCCGCCCGACATCGTATTCCAGCGTGGAGGGCCGCGCCGCCGCCTCGACGACCGCCTCGACCGCCTCCGGCGCGAGGCTCGCCCGCCCGAGATTGGTGTGGAGCACGGTGCCGGTCAGGTTGAAGACGGGTTTGAGCGAGGGCGCCGCCGCCGTCTCCGCGTGCGCGGCGATCCGGGCGGCGAGGGCCGGGACTTCGACCGCGCCGGCATCGGTCCCGGCGCCGGTTCCGATCGTGCCGCGCACCTCGTCCAGCACCTCCCGCGCGGACTCCACCACCAGCGCCCGCCCGTGGCGTTCGGCCGCTTCCCGCAGGGCGTCCGCCTGCAACAGCCGGTCGACCGAGGGGATCGACGCCCGGAGCGATGACCCGTTCTTCGGCATGGTTGGCGACATTAGCATGTTCCCTCCCTTTCCGCCGGTTCGGCAACGGAAAGGGGCGCCGAAACCTCCGGCGCCCCCACTTGTCGACTCTCCCAAATCTACCCCAAAACGCGTCCCGAGTCAAGGAAAAAATGATCTTTCAGGGTAAATAATCCGACAAGTCCCGGATTTCACGACGTTTTTTCTCCCTTCCGATTCTGTCCCGAAATCGGCCTTCGGAGCCCCGAATCCGCCCCACGCGCGATTCCGGCGGGACCGCCCGGACCGAATCCCCGCCCCGTCATGGTCGGACCCGGACCGGCCATCCACGCGTTCGCCCCCGTCCGGCATCTACCCCTTTTTCGTCATGCCCGGACTTGTTCCGGGCATCCACGTCTCGCGGCATCGCGGTGCGGCGCGGGCGCGGGCGAGGCGGCGGACCCACGTGGATGCCCGGAACAAGTCCGGGCATGACGGTGGGGGGGACGGCGGCGGGGAAGACGCCGGTGCGGTGAAATTCGTGTCCCGATCCGGGCCCTGCCGTCGACATAGGCATCGGGTAGACAAATCGCTACCGGGTCGACATTCGCGCCCCGCAAATGCCGGGCGGGAATGTCGACATTTGCCGACTCGACCCGCCGGTCGGCATTTCGGTCGGCAAATGCCGACCATGACGGGTGAGGGCGCCCCGCCCGGGGCGGTCGGGAAGGCACGGGACGGAAAAGGGGCGCCGGCATCTCCTCCGGCGCCCCCATTTCCCGACCATAGGATATATGGGTCGATTCGCGTCCCGGGTCAAGGGGAAAACGTTCTTTCAGATTATATTGTTCTCCAATCCTCTGAATCTCGGTTGTTTTTTCTCCCTTCCGATACGACCCCCCCGCTCACCGCAGCCGGATCAGCCTTTCGATGCCGATGTCGCTTGCGTGGGCTTCCAGCAGCATGTCGCGGAACGGGGCGTGGTGCCGGGCGATGAAATCCTCGCGTCCGCCCATGCGTTCGGCGTAGCGGGCGGCGATCTCGGACGCCTCGGCGAGGATCGCGTCTTCGTCGATCGTCAGCACCGCGCCGTCGCGCACCACCTGCCGGCCGTCGATCCAGACATGCTCGGTGCCGGCGCCCTGCTCGTAGAACAGCACGTGCCGCCACGGATCGCCCATCGGCATGTGCCAGTGGCTGCGCGTGTCGACGACCAGGATGTCGGCCCTGGCGCCCGGGGCGAGGGTGCCGATCCGGCCCGATTCCCCCATCGCGCGCGCCCCGCCCGTCATGGAGAGCGCGAGCATGCCGGCGGCGTCGATCCATTTGTCGGGGTCGGGCTCGGTGAGGCGCGAGAGGTAGGCCGCGACGCGGATCGTCTCCAGCAGCCCGGCCGGGCTGCAATTCGTGCCGTCGGAGCCGAACGCGACCGGGATGCCGGTCTCGACCAGGCGCAGCATCGGGCAGACGCCCGAGCCCAGCATCATGTTCGACGGGGCCGGGTGGATCACCGTCAGCCCCGCCTCGCGCGCCGCGGCGATGTCGTCTTCGGCCGACCAGACGAAATGGGCGAACGAGCTCTTCGCGTCGACGATGCCGAGCCGCGCCAGCCTTGCCACGAAGCCCTCGCCGTTCGGGCGCATCGCGGCCTGGGTCTTGGCCTCCAGCATGTGGGTGTGGAGGCCGAGCCCGGTGCGCCGCTTGGCGTCGGCGGTCATCTCGATCAGCGCGTCGCTGCAACGCTGCGGCCCGTCGACCCCCAGCAGCAGCCCGATCCGGCCCGATCCGGTATCCAGGTCCTTTAGCGCCCGATCTATCGTATCGAAATAGGCTTGCGCGTCGGGCGGGCTCATCCCCTCGTAGAAGGCGCGCAGGTCGGCGGGCAGGCGGCCCTTCTCCATCGGCACCGTATCGAGATAGGGGAGGTCGGCGAACATCGGCGCGATGCGGGCGCGCAGCCCGGCCTCGCGATACCCCGCCGCCACCGCCTCCAGCCCCTCCGCGGTGGTCTGCGGGCGTTCGGAGTAATGGTCGATCGCCGAGGTGACGCCCGACTTCAGCAGCGTGATGCAATCGACCTGGGCGGAGACGAAGATCTCGCGCGGGGTGCGGTCGCTGCCGCCGACGATGGCGCGGATCATGTAGAGGTCGAGCGGCACCGCGTCCACCGTCCCCTTGAGCAGCGCGGTGTAGGAATGGGAATGGGCGTTGATCAGCCCCGGCATGACGATGCGCCCGCCGGCCTCGATCGCGGTCACGTCCGCGCCCGGCGGCGCGTCGAACCCGCCCGCCTCGCAGACCGCCAGGATTTCGTTCCCCTGGAACCAGACCTCGCCGTTCTCGATGACCCGGTCGCTCCCGTCGAAGGGGAGCACCGTTCCGTCGCGGATGACGTCGATGTTGCCGTCGGGTGTCGCTTCGGGCATTTAGGACCCCTCCTGATTTCCCGCCATTTCAATCGGTCCGGCCATGCAGCGCAAACAGATAACCGATGCCGTCAAGGCGATCCTGAGCGATCTGATCGCCATCCCCTCCACCGACCCGCCGGGCGACACGACGGCGATCTGCGCCTATGCCGCCGAGCGGCTCTCCGCGGCGGGCTACGCGACCGAGACGCTGTCCCGCGCCGACGGCGTCGCCAACGCGGTCGGCCGGATGGGCGAGGGCAGGCCGTCGCTCGCGTTCAACGCCCATGCCGACACCGTCGATGTCGGCGAGCGCGCGAACTGGCGCACCGACCCGTTCGCCGCCACCGAGATCGACGGCAGGCTGCACGGGCTCGGGGCGGGCAACTGCAAGGCGTCGATGGCGGTCCAGCTCTGGCTCGCCGAGCGCATCGCCGCGGCCGGCGGGCCGCGAAACGGCGAGGTCGCGTTCACCTTCGTGGGCGACGAGGAGCGGCTGGGACCGAACGGGCTCGCCTTCCTGCGCGAGACGGGGGTCGTCCGCCCCGACTACCTCGTCCTCGGCGCGCAGACCGAGGTCCAGGCGATCGCCGAGGAGCGGGGCGTGTTCTGGACCCGGCTGACGGCGCGCGGCCGCGCCGCCCATGCCGGCGATCCCGAGGCCGGCGACAGCGCGATCCTCCGCATGATGCGGCTGATCGAGACATTGCAGCGGGAGCTCGGCCCGAGGCTGACGGTGCGCCGGCGCGGCGGCCGCAAGTCGACCATGAACATCGGCACCGTCCACGGCGGGCACAACACCAACGCCGTGCCGAGCGAATGCGTCATCGAGATCGACCGGCGCACGCTGGCGGAGGAGAAGGTGGCCGATGCCTTCGCGGAGATGGAGGCCGCGCTGGCCACGTCGGGCGAGCCGGCGGAAAGCTACGCTTTCGAGTTCCTGACCGGCACCAACGGGTTCGCCTCGGCCGCGGACGCGCCCTGCATCGCCGCCTTCCACCGCGCGATCGCGCGGGTGACGGGCGAGTCGCCGCGCGAGCTCATCGCCGTCGGCGCGAGCGACGGGCGCTATTTCGCCGACGACGGGATCGAGATCCTCACCTTCGGCCCCGGCGCGGCGCATGAGGGGCACGCGGCCAACGAATCGGTGCCGCTCGCCGA
>JAPPIT010000039.1 GCA_028820505.1 Defluviicoccus sp. | reverse complement strand
CGATCCACGCCCACAGGCCGCGGTTCAGGCTCTCCAGGGTCTCCCGCTCGGCGGCTTCGACGCGGCCGAGCCAGCCGGCCCGAAGCGTTCTGAACCAGCATTCGATCTTGCCCTTATCGTCGATTGACGAATGCAAAATCCGACGTTTGGTCGTTACAGTCGCACGATGTTGTTGAGGTAACGCACCCGTTCCATCCGTGGCTGGGTCCCCGCGACCACGGAGATCGACATTTCCGACAAGGCCGCGTCGTTCTTTGTGCGTCCAAGCGGTTTCCCGTCAATTCGAGAATGGTGCGGAGGTCGCCGCTCAGCGTTACCTCCGAGTCGCCCCGCATCGAGCCGGGCGTGGACACGGATGCGGTAGATGAGGCCACGGATAGCAACCGCGGCGGCGTCATGTTCTTCCGGTTTGCTCCCCTGACGACGCAGATCGGTACGCTGGTCCATCTGTCCTTCCGATTCTTCCACCCGTCGGCGCCGCGTATCGGACCCGGGGTCAGGCTGAATTCCCGCGCCGGTGGATGGCGCCGATGATCAGGCCGAACAGGCCGAATTGCAGCAGGAGATAGACCGTCTCCATCCAGATGAAGGCCCACATGTCCGGCACCTGCTGCTTAGCGACGAAGGCGAGTACGTGAGAGGTCCAGAAAAATGCACCGACTAGGAGAGCGAACTTGAGCCCTCGGTGGAAGCTGTTCCCCTCGACTCTCAGCATCGGAAACAGCGCCGAGAGCAGAAGCCCCTGGAGCACGATGGTGAGCAAGCCAATCAGGAAATTCGGCTCTCCCTCGAAGTATCCGAACGATTCGTATCTCTCCTTGAAGAGGAGCACGTGCCAGCCCACGGCAAGGGAGAACGTGCAAATCGTGTAGGCTGCGGCTCCGAGAACCAGTTTCTTGGCACCCACCGTAACTCCTTCGGGCAAGAACGAAATGCGCGGGGCATGGCGAGGAATGCAACGGTCCGGGAGCTCCCGATCCGGTTGGGGGGTCGACTGTGGTGGGGCGGTGTCCGCCGTGTCAATAGACGGAGAGGCGACCTCGGGCTCTTTCCGGATCCGCGGTCTCTGCTCGGCACGCCCCGTTCGGCGGGACCGCAAGAACGAATTTCGCTCGAATGGAGTCGAACCGTGACCGGCCGCTACTCCGCAGAGCGGAACGGGTTCCCCCACCGGTCGAGGAACCATCCTTATCGAGGCGCAGCGATCGAATCGCTAGCTCCGGGTCTCGCCGGTGTCACGTTCGTCCTCCGCAAACATTTCTTCCAGGTCCCGGGTCCAGTGCCTGGTTTCCTCGATCATGCGGTCGGTGTCGTGAGCAATCCCGTGCTGCGCGATCAGGCGCGCGGTATCGTGATCGCGGAAGGTCTCGACCGTTTTCCGGCTTTCGAAATCGCCGAGACCAAGCTCCATCAGGATCTCCTGGGCAAGTTCCAGGCTGGAATGGAAAGTGTCGCGCACGGTTATCTGATAACCGGCGACGGCGTCCGCATCGACGGCCCTACCAGGAGTGACCTGAACCGCCACCGTGACGACGTCCGCGCGGAGTTCACGCACGTGCCGGGCACGGCCGAGCCCCGGCCCGTGGTCTACGGCACGGTGGAGCGCACCGGTCTGTGGGCGCCGCGGGAGGCGGATCGGGCGGCCGAGGAGTTCACCGTCGTCGCCTATTACCTGGCGTTCCGGGTGAGCGGCCTGCCGGCGGGGTTGCCCCTGGCCGCCGCCATCCCGCTTCGGCTGGTGGCGGACCTCGACGACTGGCACCAGCTCGACCACTACACCGCCGCGTTCGTGGTCCTGGACGGAGACGGGCGTCCCGTCGCCCTGACCCTGCAGCAGCACAACTATCTGCGCACCCACCTGGTCGGCGAATCCGTGAAGCTCGGGTCCGACGGACGCTTCGACATCGACGTGGCGATCCGCTCGAACGAGCTTTACCCTCACACGCCGGAGCGGACGGTACGGCGCGCAGTACGGTTTCTGGACCGTGACGCGAGGGCCTTCATGATGGGCTTCGGCGAGCGCCCGACGATGTCGGCGGACGACTTCACCGACCCGAACCGCATCGTCCACTACGAGCTCGCCTTCCTCCCCGGCTCCGATGCCTTCTACTCGTTCCACGGCTTCCTCGGCGAACGCCGCAGCCTGCCCGGCCGCGACGGCCCGCCCGGGGCCCGCTACAACACCCTGCCCGAGCTCAAGCCCCTGCCCGCGCAGATTCTCGACGGCTACTGGCGCGAGGGGAACGAGGGCGACTGGGCGCGTTATCGGAGCAGCCGGGAGAACGGCTCGGGCCGCGCCGGTTTCGCCAGGGCCCAGGCAGCCGTGTTCCATCGCAACCTCGATTGCTTGGGGCGTGATCGCATGGGCTGCGCGCTACAGTAGCGGTCTGACTGACTGTCGCTTAACCCCTTCCCGTGCATGAACCGCCGTCGCCGGCTGCCTCCCGGTTCACTCGGTCTGGGTGATCAGGCTGACCACGTCGGCATCGCCGACCACCCGCGTCTGGTGGCCCTTGCCGGTCGTGTCTTCCATCAGCCGCACCGCGCCCGCGCCGAATATGCGGCTCTCGCCGTCGCTCATCGTGATCTCGAGCTCGCCTTCGATCGTCGTGTTGAACTGCCGCTTGGGGGTGGCGTGCCAGTCGCCGAACCAGCCGCGCGGTATCCGGACGAACAGGATGCGCGCCGCGGGCGCCGGGTCGGAAACATGGACCGGCTCGGTCGGCGGCGCGAATGCCTGCGGCGCGGTCGCCACCTCGACATCCTCGAAATGCGTTTCGCCGTCGTCGTCGGTATACATCCGGACATATTTCATGCGGCCCTCTCCCGTATCGGCGTCCCGAATATTCCTACTTGGCCGCCCGGCCCCCGTCCACCGGCGCACGCCCGAAACCGCCGGGATGCCGTTGAGGTGCGAGAGGGCAGGACGACAGTCAAATCCGATCCCCGATAAAGTCGCGCCGCCGATACTCCGCGACCAGCCGGTCATACGCCGCGCGCGAATCCAGGGCCCGGGGAAGGCCGGTACGCGGCAACCCGCCGACCAGCGTCAGCCGCCACGACTTGAACCCGGTCTCGCGCCCGTCGGCAATCGGCGAAGACGCCGACAGGGCGTGCAGCAGCGGCATGTGCCGGCGCAGCGCCGTCATCACGCGGATGCGCGTGTCCGCATCGGCGAAGCCGGCATGAATATGCATGCCGCCGATCAAGAACCGGCGGACATTGTCCTGAAACGTCAAGGTGAACCGCGTTCGAGAGGCCCGCCGAGCGCGCCGCCGAGGCCGTGCCGGTGTCCTCGGGAGCCGGCCCGGCGGCCACGCGGCCACCGGCGACTATCGGTCCACTGCGAAACGATGTCGAGCGAGGATGTCGTCGCTCGGAATATCGGTGGGCCGGAACCCCCGGGGAGCGCCCCGGGGGTTCCGCCCGCGGGGCTACATGTCCATGTCCATGTCGGGGACGTAGCCGTTCTTCTTCGCCGGCTTCTCGGCCACCATGGCCTCGGTGGTGACCAGAAGCCCGGCGATGGATGCCGCGTCCTGGAGCGCGGTGCGGACCACTTTCGCTGGGTCCACGATGCCCGCCTGCACCATGTCGACATATCGGCCGTTCTGGGCATCGAAGCCGTGCGTCGGGCTGTCCTGCTCGAGCAGCCTTTCGATCACGAACGATCCGTCCTCGCCCGCGTTGTCGACGATGAGCCGGGCCGGCGCGCGCAGCGCCCGGCGGACGATGCCGATACCCGCGTTCTGGTCCGCGTTGGCGCCCCGCAGCCCGTCGAGAGCTTGGCCGGCATAGAGCAGCGCGATGCCGCCGCCGGGTACGATGCCTTCCTCCACCGCCGCACGGGTCGAGTTCAACGCGTCCTCCACCCGGTCCTTGCTTTCCTTCACCGCGATTTCGGTCGCGCCGCCGACCTTGATCACGGCCACGCCGCCGGCGAGCTTGGCGAGGCGTTCCTGCAGCTTCTCGCGGTCGTAGTCGGACGACGTCTCCTCGATCTGCGCGCGGATCTGGTTGCACCGCCCGGCAATGGCGTTCTTGTCGCCGGCGCCGTCGACGATTGTGGTCTCCTCCTTGGTGACCGAGATCCGATTGGCGGTGCCCAGCATGTCGAGCGTCACGTTCTCCAGCTTGATACCGAGATCCTCGGAGACCACCTGGCCGCCGGTGAGGATCGCGATGTCCTCGAGCATCGCCTTGCGGCGGTCGCCGAAGCCGGGCGCCTTGACGGCGGCGACCTTGAGCCCGCCGCGCAGCTTGTTGACCACGAGCGTCGCCAGCGCCTCGCCCTCGACATCCTCGGAGACGATCAGCAGCGGCCTGGACGACCGCGCCACCGCCTCCAGCAGCGGGAGCATCGCCTGCATGTTGGAAAGCTTCTTCTCGTGCAGGAGGATGTAGGGCTCCTCCATTTCGCACGTCATCTTCTCGGCGTCGGTGACAAAGTAGGGCGACTGGTAGCCGCGGTCGAACTGCATGCCCTCGACCACGTCCAGCTCGGTTTCGAGGCTCTTCGCCTCCTCCACCGTGATGACGCCCTCCTTGCCGACCTTGCGCATCGCCCTGGCGATCATATCGCCGATCCCGCGCTCGCCATTGGCCGAGACGGTGCCGACCTGGGCGATCTCCTCGTCGGTGTCGACCGGCTTGGCGCGCCCAAGGATGTCCGCCGACACCGCCTCGACGGCGATGTCGATGCCGCGCTTGACATCCATCGGGTTCATGCCTGCCGCCACCGCCTTGATGCCCTCGCGCACGATGGCCTGCGCCAAAACGGTCGCCGTGGTGGTGCCGTCGCCCGCCTCGTCGTTGGTCCGCGAGGCGACCTCGCGCACCATGCGGGCGCCCATGTTCTCGAACTTGTCGGCGAGCTCGATGTCCCTGGCGACGGTCACGCCGTCCTTGGTGATGCGCGGCGCGCCGAACGCCTTTTCGAGCACCACGTTGCGACCCTTGGGGCCGAGCGTCACGCCGACGGCGCGCGCCAGCGTGTCCATTCCCGTGAGCAGCCGGGTCCGCGCGTCGGCGGAAAAACGTACTTCCTTCGCAGTCATCGGATTTGTCCTTGCCCGTTCCGTTTCAGACTGCCGCGCCTACGCGGCCCGTTGAGATGCATGCTCGGTGTCGAAGATCGCCAGCAGGTCCGACTCCTCCATGAACAGGAGCCCGTCGCCGTCGAGCTTCGCCTCGTTGCCGGACCATTTGCCGAACGGCACCCGGTCGCCGGGCTTCACGTCCAGCGCGTGCGGCGTTCCGTCTTCGGCGCGCAAGCCGGGGCCGACGGCCAGGACCTCGCCTTCCTGCGGATTTTCCTGCGCGGTGTCCGGGATGATGATGCCGCCTGCGGTCCTGGTGTCCCGATCGACCCGGCGGACGACCCTGTCATTCAGCGGTCGAAGGCTCATTTGACGTTCTCCGGAATAAGATGCTTCGTGACCGCCCGGTCTGCTGGCACTCTCCAGCTTCGAGTGCCAGCGGAGGCGATTTGGCGACAGACGACCGTCCGCACAAGGGGATGAGAAAAATATTTTTTCGTCTCGGCGAAGTGTCGGGTCCCACCAACGCGGGGACCGGTTACGGCCTCGCCGGGCTGTGCCCCGCTCGTGCTGTTTCCATCGCTGGTAGCGCGATGCGCCGGCGCAGGCGCGTCAAACAAGGAAGAACCGATGTCGGATGCCGAAACCCTGATTTTCGCCTATGCCCTGGACGGCCGGGGCGGCGCGTCTCCGCTCGCCTGGACGGATCTGCCGGCGCTGTCCGCCGATCGCGCGGTCTGGATCCATCTCAACCTCGACAGCGCTCTCGCCCGACGCTGGCTCGCCGAGCGCGGGGACATGCCCGATCTGGCCGCCGAAACCCTGTTTCACGAGGAAACCCGGCCGCGCTGCCTGGCCATCGACGACGGCCTCCTTCTCAATCTGAGGGGCGTCAACCTGGACCCCTTGTCCGATCCCGAAGACATGGTCTCGATACGCCTTTTCTCGGACAGCCGCCGGATCGTTTCCGTGGGCCGCCGACGGCTGGAAACGGTGTCCGACCTGCGCGCGAGGCTGGAAGCCGGCCGCGGCCCGGCCCGCGTGCCGGATCTGCTGCTCGACCTCTGCAACGGGCTGCTGGAGCGCATGGGTCCGGTGGTAGCGGACCTCGATGACGCCATCGACGCGATCGAGGATCGCCTGCTCGACGATCCGCGCTCTGCCGAGCCGACCGAGCTATGGGCATTGCGGCGCAAGGCGATCGCGCTGCGCCGGTTTATCGCGCCGCAGCGCGACGCCATCGCCAGGTTCGCACTGGAGAGGGTCTCCTGGGTCGACGAGACGGCCGTCCAACGGGCGCGCGACGCGGCCGACCGGGTGACCCGCCAGGTGGAGGACCTGGACGCGGCGCGCGAACGGGCGTCGGTGATTCAGGACGAGTTGACCCGGCGTCTCGGCGAGAGAACGAACCGGAACGTCTACGTGCTCTCCGTGGTTGCCGGCATATTTCTGCCGCTCGGTCTTCTCGCGGGTCTTCTCGGCGTCAATCTCGGCGGCATCCCCGGGGCGACATGGCATTGGGCGTTCGCGGTCTTCGTCGCCGCCCTCGCCGTCGTCGGGCTCGCTGAATTCTGGCTTTTCCGCCGGCTCGGGTGGCTGTGACCGGATGGGCGCGTTCATCGCGCGGCGGCGCCTCAAGGGCATCATCGCTTCCCGCACGCGCCCGGCAACAGCCGCGACGGGGTTGTAGGCCAAAGCGGGACGCGCCCTGCCGACCGCGAGCCGACCGATCCCGGGCGCTCGAGACCGGGGACGAGATCCGGCCCGGACGAGACCGCTTCGCCGCCGGCTTCCGCGAATTCCCATGTTCTTGCCGACGGGCCGGTATTGATCCGTTTCCTCCCGGCACCATATCGCTGTGTCGAACGTGCCGGACGGGACCTGTCGTCCGACCTCCGGCACCCGCCACGACATCCGGACTTCCGCGATGATCCGTCAGTTTGCCGCCCTTCTTCTCGGGACGGCGATCCTCGTCGCGGGCAGCGGGCTGTTCAACATACTCCTGCCCGTGCGCGCGGAGATCGAAGGTTTCTCCACCCTCGAAATCGGGGCGCTCGGCGCCGTCTATTTCGCCGGCTTCATCGTCGGCTGCATGATCGTTCCGCATTTCATACGCCGGGTCGGACATATCAGGACATTTGCGGTGCTGTCGGGCGCCGGAGCAGCCACGGTGTTGGCGCTGGTCTTCCTCATCGATCCGTTCGCCTGGGGCGCCCTCCGGTTCGTCATCGGTTTCGCGATATCCGGTCTCTACACGGTCATCGAGAGCTGGCTCAACGACCGGGCCGGGGCCGCGGACCGCGGGACGATCATGTCGGTCTACACGATCGTCGGTCTTGGCATGCTTATGGTCGGGCAGTTCCTGCTCACCCTGCACGAACCTTCCGGCTTCGAGCCCTTCGCCTTCGTCGCGATGCTGTTCGCGCTTGCACTCGTGCCGGTGTCCCTGACGACCGCGAGGAATCCCCGCCGGCCCGCGACCGTCAGCCTGGACATTCCCGGATTGTGGCGTCTCTCGCCGGTGGGCTTCGCGGGATGCCTGAGCGTGGGCCTTGTGAACGGCTCGTTCTGGTCGCTGGGGCCGGTATTCGCGCGTCGCAGCGGACTGGACGTCGACGGCGTGGTCTACTTCATCGCCGGTGCCACGCTCGCCGGCGCCCTGGCCCAATGGCCGCTCGGTCGACTTTCCGACCGCCTCGACCGGCGCCGGGTGATCGCCGCCGCTGCCGTTTGCGCCGCGGCCAGCGGCGCGCTGCTCGGTGTTTGGCAAGACGCTTCGACCGCGGCGCTGATCGCACTGTCGTTCGTGTTCGGCGGCTGCGCCATGCCGCTTTACGGATTGTCGATCGCCCACGCCAATGACCTCGTCGACAAGACCGGATTCGTGGCCGCGGCCGGCGGGCTCCTCCTGCTGTACGGGATCGGCGCCTCGCTTGGACCGGTGGTCGCTTCGGGCCTGATGGCATATGTGGGCGGCGGCGGGCTGTTTCTGTTCACCACGCTGGTTCACGCCGGGCTGGCCGTGTTCGCCATCCTCCGGCTCGTGCTGCAACCTCGCCCCGTGGCGGAGGATAGAGCGGGTTTCGTCTCGGTACCGCGCACGTCGCCAACGCTCTACGAGCTCGATCCCCGCTCCGAGCCCCTGACAGATGACGAGCGCCGCTGATCCGCATCGTCGCGTTCCCGTCGATGCTCATTGCCCGCTCGCCGAACCGCTCCGACGCAGCCTGGCACCGTGTCGCGTACTGCGAGGCGGCGTTAACCCCCGGGAAGCGGCGCGGCGGTTCGTGGACTGTCTCTGCAAGTGCGCGGCTGCCGCGGCATCACAAACGCCGGCTGCACGATGGCCTGCATCGCCCGACGGTTCGAGCGGTCAGGAAGGGCAATCGGGAGGCCCAAGGAAGGTTTGCGCGTCACACCCGATTTTCGCATTCGTCTGGTCCGACCGCCGCGGCGCTCACCCAGCCGCATCTTGGGGAGTGGGCGTTAACGCGGTTATCTAGACATATATTGGATGGGTCGAAGGACGGTCCTCTGGCCGGACAACCAGGGGGAGAGGCCGATGTCGGAATTCCACCGCGACGCCGAGGACGGCCATAAAACCGACACCGCCGCCGATCTTCTCGCCAGGGCCTATCGGCGCTCGGGCGCGATAGTCGGTCCATTGCGACGCCATAAGCGGCAGACCTGAGATCGTTGGCGCCGATCGATCCGCGGAAGGCGCGGATGTGACGAAAATCGACATTTTCGCCGTCGGCAGGCCATCCAAAGCGCCGTTCCGCCCCGAACACAGACACTCTATCGTCATGAGATTGTCTATAGATTGTTCCAGTTCTGTACATTTTAAGCTCCAATCATGCCTAAATGACTATAGTAAGTCCCCTTTTTGCGACTTACATTTTCCCTCATGTCGAGCAGGAGAATTGACATGGCGGAAATCATCGACGCAGGAATCATCCACCCAGCGGCACTCAAGGCGGCGCGGAAACGCCAGGGAATGAGCCAGGAGCAACTGGCCGACGCCATCGGCTGTACCAAGGACACGGTCAGCCGGTGGGAACGAGGCGCGTCACGAAGTGTTCGGTCGCATCTGCGTGGGCCCTTGTGTCAGACCCTCGGAGTCAGGTGGGAAAAGCTCACGACACCCCCGGTTCCCGCTGCAGGCAGACCGGGAGACGTCAGGATCAACCTGCCGATCAGCATGGACGCAAACGCGTCGCTGCACCTCGTGGCGGAACGTTACAGGGTGCGTCCCAGGGACGTTCTGGAGCTCGCGCCCCTGCTCTTCCTCATCGTTGCCGAGCGGAGCTTGCTGGAACGCGAGCGGCGGCTCGAGGAATTCCGGACGAAATTGTACGAGGCGGACGACACGCTCGACAACGAGGGTGCTCACCTTCGAGCACTGGCCGGTTTCCCCAGCGTCGCCGTCGGTGACGGGCTGGTGCAGGAGGACAGGTCGATCGCCGAACGGGACATATTCGGCCGGCTGATCGAATACCCGTACTGGAACAAGGGCGATGAGGGGCCTTTCGTTCGATTCATCCGCGGTCTCGCCGGGGACCTGCCTGCCGGCGCGGTGGACGACATACAGTCCGACGACGGAGACATGGTCAATTGGTACCGGATCGCCCACGACACTTTGCGCGAGTGCACGGGAATCCCCGACGAAGATTCCGAGGACGAGGAAGAACTGGCTGACCGTATTCTCCACTACATTCACTGCGGGACGATCGATCTGACGGAATGCCTTCGTATCAAGCGAAGCGAAGATGAAGCAGGATATCGACGATGGCTGATGCAAGAACTCGCCCGGTCCGAGGAACAGGAGCGACGTGCCCTCCAGCGTTTGACGGAGACCATTGTCGAGGCGGTGGAGCAAGCAAAGACCCTCGGTGACGACCTAGAAGGAATGTCCGATGAAGGGAGCGACCGATGACCGGCCTCGCCATCACCCGGCACGCTGCGACCAGGATGTCGCAGCGCGGGATACGGGAAGCGGATGTCGATTTCCTCCTCGCTCACGGCACCGACATGGGGGCCGACCGGATCATGCTGACGGAGCGGGATGCGGCGAAGGCGATCCAGGACCTGAAGAAGCGGATCGCCTACATCGAACGGCTGACAGGCAAGGTAATCGTGGTCGCGGAGGGGCAGCTCGTCACGGCCTATCACAAGACCAGGCGGGCTCGAAGGCGGCGCAGCCGAAAGGGGTATCACCGTCGTGACCTGTGATAGTCGTCCGGCTTTCAATTGCGCATCATGGCCGTGTTGCGGTCTTGAGGTGAACACGCAACCAACTTCATTCATGAACACCAACAGGCTCCCATGAAGCGCGCTTTCCTTGCATTCTTGCTATGCCTCATGGCCGCGCCGGTCCACGCGGACGACGGCGCCCGAGCCAACCGTCTGTTGATCGAGGCGGTCGGGTACATCCGGGATGCGGAGATGGAACCGACGCCGGAAGGGAAATTCGTCCTGCTTAGGAAGGCGCACGACAAGCTCGTCGAAATCGTGAACCGTTATCCATCCACCGATCTGGCGGTGAAGCTGGCGACCGGCCCGCGGATCGGCGCAATTTCTTTACCGGCGGTGCGCAGAGCCATGAACCGTGCGAGCCGGGAACGCGTGCCTCGACCGACATCGGACAGTGCTCCGGTTGGGTTCTGGCGGCATGGCGCGAGTGTCATCGCAATTGCGATGGACCACAGCGGACGGCGTGTATTGACGGTGGGCGGCAACGGTGTCGGGGCAGTGCTCGACCTCGAATCCGGGAAACTTGTGCGGATGTGGCGGCACGGAGCCGACGATGGCCGGGCGGCTGCCTTTTCGCCCCGCGGGGAGCGCGCCCTGACGGTGGGGCGGCGCGGTCTGGCATCGCTGCGCGCAGTCGCGACAGGAAGGGTCCTGGGCAATAGCTGGGAACACGATCGCACGGTGAGCGGCGTCGCCCTGTCGCGCGACCGGCGCAAGGCTCTGGTGGGGGCCGGGAGCGTCGCCCTTCTGATCGATGTCGGTACTCTCGATATCCTCCGCCGGTGGCGGCGCAAAGCCCCGGTGACATCCGTCGCCTGGTCACCCGGCGGGCGGTGGATTCTCGCGGGCTTCGCCGACGGCAGGGCGGTCCTGGGCGAGGCCGAGACAGGGAAGACGCGGCACATATGGAAGCATTCCGGCTCGGGAGCCGGTGGCGTCATGTCGGCCGCGTTTTCCGCGAACGGTCAGCGGGTTCTTACCGGGGGAGCGAACTGGCGGGCCGTGCTGCGCGACACCCGGACTGGACGGACCGTGCGGCAGTGGCTGGTTCGCGCCCGTGTGACGTCGGCGGCCCTGTCGCGGGACGGCCGATGGGTGTTGACGGGAGACGACGGCTGGGAGGTCGAGCTTCACGATGCCCGAACCGGGCGGACCGTGCGCAAGTGGCGCTACGAAGCCGAGCCGCGCGCCGTAGCCTTCTCGCCGGACGGCCGACGGGCGTTGATGGGCTTCGCCGATGGCGTCGTCATCGTTTGCGATATCCTGGTAGATGCCGGCGCCGGACACCGCTACAAGCGAACTTCTTTGACGCGTGAAGGCGGTTGCTGGTAGCCGATGCCGGATAGCGTACGCAATTGCTGGAGGAACGAATCGATGCAATTCGCCGTTGCCGCGGTAGCTGTTCTCGCATCCGTCGTCCTGTTCGGAGCGCCGGTCGGAGCGGAACCGGTGCCGGCGCGTGCCACCGGGGTGTGGAGCCTTGGTAAGGGGTGCAATGGCGGGGCCCCGGTAGCGATGGTGAATTCGCGGGCGGCGCTGATGGTCGAGAACCGGGACGGAAAGCCGGCGGTGGCCATTGCAAGAGCTGAATGGGCCGCCGGTTCAATTGTGTTCTCGTTCCAGAATGGCGGGGAGGAGCTCATCCTGCCGCCGTTGAAGAGCCTCCGAAAGTGCGGGACCCTGCCGGGGATGCTGCCGGTCGTGTTTGCCGAGACGGTCGCCGTGTTCCGGAAGTTCGACGAAACCGGCGAGGCCTGCCTGGGCAAGGACGGCCCGGGCCCGCGTTGCTCCGCTGTCGGTTTCCGGATGATCGATATCACTCGGGATGGGCGGCTGTCGCGGGCCGAAATCGGCCGGGCGATCCGCGCGGCAGCGTTCTTCATCGGCCATCGGCTGATCGCCGACAAGCAGAAGACGACGTTCGTGCCCATCGATGAGTTGTCTTTGGCCTGGTTTGCGGGCTCGGCGCTGGGACCGACCGTTGCAGGCAACCTTGTCGATTCCTACGACTACGATGGCGACGGCCTCCTTTCGCTGGCGGAACTGATGCAGGATCGCACCCCCGAAGAAGGTGTTGAGGGCGCGCTTGCCGCGATGGCCGCGGAGATGGCCCCGCAGGCGCTGTCCGCGATCATGCGTTCCGCGGTGGCCGGGTTTCTCGATATCCTGCGGTGACGACCGCCGCACCCCTGTCCTGTCTCTTGGAGAAGAGTGCAATGAAACGATTCGTCGTCCTGGCCCTTGCCGTCCTGCTGCCGAGTTTGGCCTTGGCCGAAGATGCCCGGCGGTTGCGTCTTGAGGCCGGCGCCTTGGTCCAGGCTGCGGAGGCTGCGGACAGCGGGCGGGAGCGCAAGAAACTGCTTGAGGAGGCCCGGAGCAAGCTGCTGGAAATTCGGAATCGCCATCCGTCCAAGTCCACGCGATTGACGCTTTATCTCGGGGGCAAGCGTGTCGTGCTGACCCCGGAGGATCTGGAATCGAAGATCGTTGCCGCTCCACTGGCGGATCTCGATGTCGGGAAGCTTCGTGAGGTTCTCGGTCGTTCGCTATCGCCTACTGCGGCCGACGAAAACGGCTGGACCGACCTCCATTGGGCGGCAGCGCTGAACCTGCCCGAGCTCGCTAAGTCGTTGGTTGGGCTGCTTCGAGGACATGGGCGGGCCGCCGCGGGTCGTGGTGAGCGAGGTGACGATGTAGCGCGCGTCGAAGCCGCGCGCGGTGGCCTCGAGCCGGGCGACGACCCGGCGCAGGCGGTCCCACGAGCCGGCGGCGTAATCGAACTCGGCGAAGCCGCGGACCTTGTCGGCATCGGTTTGGGCGTGGCGCGCCCGGACGGCGGCGGCGGTCTCGTCGGCGAGGGCGTGCAGCACCGCATTCCCCACCAGGCCGAAGATGTAGTCGACGCCGTTGTCCTCGCACCATGCCATCGCCTCGGTCCGGCCGTAGTGACTGTCGCCCCTGAAGGTCAGCCGGGTGCGCGGCCAGTGCCGGCGGATGCGGCGGGTCAGGTGCTTCCAGACCCGGCCGGTCGCCGTCCTGCCGGTGCCCGGCGCCAGCAGCTTGACCGGGGTGTCGTCGGCGAACGGGCTTGCCCTTCCAGCACATTGCGCCCGATCGCCTCCGCCAGCGGCTCCTTCACACCGCCACTTACTGGCTGATGCCCGCGCTCCGCCACGCCGTGCCGCGCCGGATGCCGTTCGCCTGATCCGAGTTCGCCACCCTTAGACAGAAACTGCTCAAGATCGGCATCTGGGTGATCGAGAAGGCTGCCCGCATCCGCATCCACTTCGCATCGGCCTGTCCCGACGCCGCCCTGTTCCGAATGCTGGCCGGGCGGCTCTCCAGTACCTGCTGGAAGGGATCGACCGGCGGAACCTGGTGCGGACCGGACGAGGGGCTGGGAGACCGGATCCCGGTTGCGGGACGCGTCGGCGACGACGAGTATTCCCGATGGGGTCGAGTGGAATGCCGGAGTTGGAAACGGTGGAAGACATGGAATGCCTGGGTCCGGTCGACGACTGGCACATGCTCAGGTCCGGTCCCCGACAATAAAGCGGACTGGTGTGTGCGCGGCAACGCGCTGTCGGTCGTGGAACCAGCGGGATTCGTGCTGCGCGCTCAGACCAAAGCCGACTTCGAGGCGGTCCGACGGAGTCTGCTCCCTAACCGCCGTTTCTTCAACCCCGGCCCCGACCGCGCGCGCCGTTGCACATCCTACATAGCAGCAGCGAACGCGGTCAACGTTACCTCTGAACACATGGAGTCCGTACATGCCCGGCCTCAAAGATGCCGATGTGTCCCGCTTCTTCGACTGTCTGCAGGAATTGCCACCTTCGGACCCTCGGCCTCTCGACGAGGAGGATTGGCTCGCAATCTTCCCACCTGCTGTAGAAGTCGTTGCCAAGTTGGCGGCGAGCGCCGAGTTTCAAGAGTCGCAGAAAGCCCACCGCGACCGGATGCGCGACCGCCGCCCGTGGTATTGAGCCTGAGGAAGAAGAACGATGAGTAGGAATGTGCCGCACGTTCAGGCGGTCGATCTGGCGGCCGAAGTGACGGTGGATGCCCAACAGTTCCGACGAAAGCTCCGGACGGCAGCGGTGCGGGGCTACATCAAGCACCACAAACACCAGCGGTGGACGGTGTCCATGGGGAGCGATGACCACGGAGTCATGCTGGCCGTGCTCCGACAAGTCGTCGGGTATCATGGAGCCAGCCGCCTTCTCCAACTCGAACAGGAATACACCGAGATGAGGGGGCGCCGCCCGCCAGAATTACCGCCCCTGTAACGCTGACTTTTCTGGCACCCTCCTACATAATCCCCGGGTGCTCGCCAGCATTCCGTATGGCCGTGTGGCCGTGTCCCGGCTCCCGAGTCCAGTGGTGTACGAACCCATAGGAACGATAGGGTTTCTGGATCTGGCTTTTCTCGTCAACGCACAGCACCAGTGCTCGCTCCGGAGGGTCGAGATAGAGACCTAGGATGTCTCGGACCATTTCCGCAAACAGCGGACCCGATTACAGACTGCCTACCCCGCATTTCGTCGAGGGGTCTCGCTGTGGATCCTTAGACTCAGATACTTCATAAGGAGATTGTGAATGGAAGATGTCGGAAAATCTCCGACGAGATGAGAGCTATGAAAATAGGAGTCGCGCCAGTTCTTGAGTCGTGCAAACTCCTTTTCATCTGATGTTGCTTTGCTAGGATCCAATTGCTTGGCAATTGAAACAAACTTTTGGCGTAGTGAGCATCGACCCGGTTGCGTCATATTGACAAATATCTCCAAAGCCGTCCAGGCAGAGATAAATGACTGCAAGGCACTGGCGTCGCCATCTAGAGAGTTTACAATTAGTCCTGATATCTTGTCGTAATTCGGGAGCATCGAAAGAAATTTCGTTGTGTCATCTATTATTTCGACGGACGTGGGCGAAGCCAATGATATCTGCGCGGAGACAGAGGGGTTGAAGTTATACGTTGGTTTGTTGCTGCTGTCGATAAGGAAACAGACCGAACCAATGCGCTTGATCGGTTCGATCGAGTGTCTTGAATGAGAGAGGACAAGGGCACAGAGCACATCTCGAATGGGGTTTTGAAATGGGGCCGCTACCGTTGAATTCGAGAAACCATCAAGACATACGTTGAATTCGCTTGACTGAAAGGTTGCTGTATTTGAGTTAAATTCTACCGTGGTAGAACCTTCGAAGACGACATATACATTGTAGACAGAGGATCGCTCTCGTCGAGTTCTAGCTTTCTGGATTTCTTGTTCACAGGTCTTGGGATCTGATAGAGATGGAAGTCCACCGGGGAGAAGTCTCGAGGAAATAGTGGCGTGAGTATCTAAGTGACGCAATTGAGACGACGGATTTTCGTTCAATGCTGCGGAAAATCCTGTGTCTCGCGGTCCAGATAGGGGAACGTTGGACTCGGCGGTAGGCAGTCCGCTGGATGCGGAAAACCCGTACACCTCCACAAAGCGACACATCTCCATCTGCTGCATGTCTGTTCCTCACTCATTAATTTTCTGATGCCGCCCCGGAACGAAGCGGCGGGGTCGAACTGTTGTCGGCGGTTCCCTACCCGCGATTTCACCGTGATCGGTAGCACCGCCGAAGGCTATTGTGCAAGACCGTGGTGCATGGTATGAGCACGACGCGTAAACCTGTGCGACTTACTCGACGACGTGGTGCCGAACGGCGACAACGATCAGCGGCTTGTGCTGATCGCGGCGAATTTCCGCAGGAGGGTAACGGAAAAAGTACTCTGGCTGCTGGGCCACGGCGTGCGCGCCCGGTGCTTAAGGGAGGGAGGCGTACAGTTTTGGTGAGGTGGGATCAGTAAGCCCGAGGGCTATTGAAAGTCGGCGAGCGTGATCTTGGCGCGGCCCGGGTGCGGTCCGGATTCGACCTCGATCTCTGCCGCCCTGTGTATCAGCGTCTTGATGGCGGATCTGAGGAAGTGTTCTTCCTCGGGTGTGTACGGAGCCTCCCTGCCGTCTTCTTTCCTGGCACCTGTCCCGCCCTTGTAGGCGCTTAGCCTGCGTATGCGATCGAGGACTTTGTTCGAGACGCTGAAATGTCTCGCGGCATTGGAAGCACCCCCGCCCATTTTCTGGAGAACGGTCAAGCAAAAATATGCCATGCCCGGTAGGGGTTCTCTGCCTTCCAGATGCCCGAGATAGCGCTGGTACATGCTGTCGACGTCCGGAGTCCGCTTGATGGTGGCTGGTGGCAACTCCGGAAGGGCGGGAGGCGTGGGCGGAGCAAGATTGGCGCTGGCGGTGAATCCGCCAACGCTTGCGCGAGCGTTCAGCCGGGGCGGACCGGACGGTGGATTCCTGTCCACGATCTCGGAACGGTCGAAGCGGAGTACAAATGCGTTCGGGCCTCGGGCGAGGCCGACAACGAATTCCCAGTTGCGGATGTAGTCGGTCTCGACCGCGGAGCGGGCCGCCTCTTGGGACGCGTAATGCTCCCTGAGCTCGAAGCGGACCCGTCCGTTCTCGGCCTGCACCCGGAAGCTGGGTTCCTCCTCGTCCAGTGGCGCCGCCCGGGACCAGTCGACAACATCCGGTCCGTGCTCGATCAGGTACTCAAGGGCCACGACGTGCGGATCGTTCATCGCCATGAGCGTTCTCTCGATGCTCGCCTGAAGTTCATGCACAGGGCGGGAAAGGATCTGGCCAATGCGGTGGATGCCGGGTCGGCCGCGCAGCGGCGGCGAGCAAATCCGGCGAAACGGTCAGGCGGACTCGGCGGAGCGGGGCTGGCGGATGACGATTTCGATGTCTCGTCCGAGCGCGTTGAGCAGCCGGAAGAGGCGATCAAGCGAGTACTCGCGGACGGTCGACATCCTGATCGAACTGAGGTCCCCATTCGACGAGACCGCCATAGGCGGGATTTCGGTCCCCGCGCGATGGCCGGGAGATACGCCGGACAATACCGAGGTGGTTTCGAAGGGCAACGATGTCTCGGTTGGTGACGTATGCCTGAGGTATAATCGGACAGGATTGCACCGGGTACTGCCGGGGTGAGAACGTCTGTCGGCGGGATCATTGTTGTGAAGCGGTAGCCGCGGTGTTCAGGGGATCCAAGATCAGTTCTCCGAGTGCGGTCTCTTGCTTTCCGCGCGCTCCGGTACCCGCCGGGCTCGTGTGCCAGTAAGGTGATCTGCGGAGACTATGCACTCCGTGCGATAAGTGGTACCGCGAATCGAATTCCGCCGGGGACGGCGGCAATCCGTGGTCGCCTCTTCGCGACAGATGAGAAGGACCCAGCCTGTCCGTGTCTTGGATCATTAGGAACGAGACGATGCGATCAACATCTTTTGTCGTGACGATGGTCTGGTATGCCTTTTGGCCGACGTTCTCGCCTGCACAAGTTTCCTGCACCGATTGGAACACCACATGGTTCTTCGAGAACGCCACGGCAAAGGAAGTGGTGAGGTGCATCGCGTCGGGGGCAAGCGTGAATGGGCGCACCCGTCTTGAAGAAACGCCCCTTCACAAGGCTGCAGCCCTAACCAAGTCCCCTGCGGTGGTCCATGCTCTCTTCGATGCGGGCGCGGATCTGGGAGCACGAGACAAATTCCTCCAGACCCCTCTACACCTCGCGGCAGCGATCAGCACGGCGCCCACGGTCGTGACAGCGCTCCTAGAGTTCGGCGCGGATCTCGCAGCCCGAGACCGGTTCGGCAGGACCCCCCTTCACCATGCTGCGGCCGACAGCGTATCTCCTGCTGTGGTCAAGGTGCTCTTGCATGCCGGTGCGGACATGAAGGCGAAAGACGGGATGGGTGGCCAGACGCCGTTGCATAAAGCCGTGTCGAGCAGTCCGACACCCGCCGTAGTCGCAATGCTACTCAGCGCCGGCGCCAGCCCCGAGGCCCGGAACGCGGATGGGTGGACATCCCTCCACACCGCTGCAGGCTTCGGTGAATCGCCCGAAGCTATTGCGATGCTCTTGGATGCTGGAGCAAACTTGAACGCACGGGATGAAGATGGATGGACCCCCCTACACGTGGCGGCACGCCACAGCAGGTCGTCGACTGTGGTCGCGTCGCTACTGGATGCCAAGCCAAATCTAGAAGCGCGGGATCGAAGAGGATGGACGCCTCTGCATGTGGCGGCGGCGAAGAGCGCAACGCTTCTGGTAGTAGAAAATCTTGTCCGGGCAGGCTCGAGTCTTGAGGCACGTACTGAAGGTGGCCTGAGCCCACTTCACTTGGCGGCAACGCGCAACGACTCTCCACAGTTGATCACGCTGCTCTTGGAAGCTGGATCTGATCCCGGCGCAAAAGAGGACTCCATGCGCCTCACGCCATTGCATTGGGCCGTTTGGGGGGAGTCCATAGAGGCCGTCAAAGCGCTCTTGGCCTTCGGAGTGGCTCCGGACCCCAGAGACTCATACGGCGAGACGCCTCTACACTGGGCGGCGTACAGGAACTCTCCGGTTTTGATTGAGATGTTGCTTGATGCTGGAGCGGATCCCAAGGCGCGCAACAAGCACGGCAAGACACCTTGGGACAACGTTCAAAAGAACAAAGCGCTCAATGGAACAAACGCCTATTGGCGACTCAACGATGCACGCTTTCAGTGAGTTATCCAAAGTTGATAACGGCCAGTGAGCGCGGCGTCTGCCGCACTCACAGATGTGTTAGTGACATCGGGCGACTTTGTCCAACTCGTCGAATACAACCTGCTTTGGGAGAGCTCGATCATCCATGACGGAAGAACCGGCGGTTGGCGGATCAAGCGGCTGGGCGGCTAGCTCCGACATTTCACCGGAGTTGACGATGCATTTCCACGACTGGCTGCCTGTGAGACTCATCGCCACTCCGAGGAGCTCCCTCAGGACATGCCGCTCCGACGCAGACCTTGCGGAGGTCCTGGCGAACAATGTGGAGACGTTCGATCACCTTCCAGTCGTCCGTGTCTCCGAGGATGCCACAGAGACGATCATCGGATTGCTCGATATTCCGGGTGTCAGGGCCGCAACCGCCCCTCGCGGCGCCGTAAACGGTTGGATGCACCCCATCTCGGAAAACATTCTGATCGGCGCTGATGCCAGCATTCTCGATTTCGTACTGGGGGCGGACCGACAAAGATGCCGGCTTGTGGTATCGGGCTCGGAGATAAGCGGGCTCGTCAGCCTGTCGGACCTCCAGAAGCTGCCTGTGCGGGCGGCCCTGTTCGCTACGATCACCCATTGCGAGATCACGATGGCGAGTGCCATTCGGCGTGAGTTCCGTGATTCCGACGCATGGTTGGATCGGCTTTCGAATGATCGCCAATCGAAGATTCGTGAGGAAATCGCCACGTCGACCAACGACGACGGCTTCGTCAACAGTCTGCTGTTCACCCAGTTCGGGGACAAGGTCAGGATAATCCGCAAGAGCCCGCGCTTCCAATGGAGCAGGACGAAGTTCAAGAAAGAAATGGGAATGGTCGAAAAACTGCGCAACTGGATAGTCCATGCGAATGACTACGCATCCACCCCCTCTGCGGCGGAGGAGGTTTGCCGCACCGTGAGAGCGCGGGACAAGTGGGTCGATCGGCTGACCCAATGGCTGACGATCGGGATTCCGGCTCCGGTATCGTCAGGTTCCGCATCGCGCAGAGGAGCGCAACGCCGCTGATGCGCAAAATTTCGTGTCGCGTGCCCGATATTCTCGCCACCGCCATGAGAATCTGCACTTGGAACGTGGGTGGGCTCAAGGGAGGGATCCAGCGTGTCCACCCTTGGCTCCGCGGCAACCAACCCGACATCGTGGGCCTCCAGGAGGCGAAAACGGACGACCCTCAATCCGTAGTTTCCGCTTTCCGAAGCGAAGGCTACCATTGCGAGTTGCACATGGACCCGGACGACAAAGGCTGGATTCCGGGGGTCGCGATCCTCAGCAGACAGCCGCTCAAAGTGACCCAGGTAGGTCTCCCGGGACAAGAGGACCGGGGCGCCAGGCTGCTGACTGCCTCCACGGCAGGCTTGTCGTTCACCACCGTCTGTGTGCCGAGCGCGTCCGGAAAAGGCCAGCGCAGAATCGAACGGAAGCTCGCCTGGCTCGACTCGCTTACTGAGCACCTCCGCGAACGCGGGACCGACGATGAACCTGCGGTTTTGTGCGGGGACTTCAACATCACTCCCAAGTCCATTGACAACTACCATCACTGGGAAAACACAAAGGAGCGCAAGAACAGGCCCGGGTTTCGGGAAGACGAGCGTTCGCGGATCTCTTCCCTTTTGGAAGCGGGCTGGTTCGATCTGGTCCGCGACTTGAATCCAGACGAGAGAATGTTCAGTTGGTGGTGGTCGCCGGACTATTACGATCGCGACAAAGGTCTGCGGATGGACCTCATGTTCGGAAATGCGGCGGTCGTCAGACGGCTTCGGTCCGCCCGGATCGACCGCGGCCACTACGCGGACCGAGGCAGAACCGGAAAACCCGATCACGCTCCGGTAGTCGTCGATCTCGCTTGAGGCCCAAATTGTAAACCTGGTCATTCTCTCGGGTCGTTCCGATCGCGTGACCAAATGGTTCGAACCCAAGATCTGGAATCGTAACAGTGGTACTTTTCTCGAAATAATTGCTTGATTACGCTCTCGACATTCGCAGTCGCTCAAGGATTCGGCGTTCTCCGATAGCGGGAATTCTCTTGGCAGGACAAATAGACAACGCGGTTGAGGTGTTGGCTGAATTGAAGGTAGTTGAGCGGGGAAAATAAAGGGGCTTATACGCCTAACTGGCCAAGACCCACTCATTCGTCGTCGTCGGTCAGGATCTCGACATTCTCGCTGCCGCAGGCTCGGCAGCCTCCCCAATCCGCTTGATCCGAGCAACATTCCGTGCAAACGTAAACCGCCTGTCGCTCCGCCAGCCTGTTCTCTGGCGCGAAGCCATCTCGCATCATCCGACCGAGCCTTGCTCGCCCGCGTCTATTGTCACGAAACTCCATTCACGGAGCCGGTCGCGGCCTCCGCGTGCCGGTCTTTGGGATGCGGATCGACGGGTCGGGTTTCTTGACGGCCGAGAACATCGCGCGGGCGACCTCTTCCGGGCTCGCGTTGATCTTCGGCAGGGGCTTGGGCGGCCGACCGCGGCCCCGCTTCTCGGTCTGTTCCGTCATCGCGTCGCTCCCGAGTGCATCGCGTGAGCCAACCTACGGCATGAGCCACGGCTAGCCAAGTCGCTTGAAATCGCCCTCCTTCTGGGCGACCATTCCCGCTGCACTATCGCGTGGAGACCCGACGTCGGGTCGCCCGCTCAATACAAGAGCCCGTTCACGGCAGGGAGTAGCTACCCGGCCGGGGCGAATAGGCGGGGCTTCCGCAATCTCTGCGCGATAGTGCAAACGGCCCGGCACCAATTCCGGGGCCGGGAGCGGGAGAATCCCATGAAAGTCCGTTGCAAGGCCGCGTTAGCGGCCGTGTTGTCTGCCCTCATGCTTGCCGGTTGCGGGGGCGGGGGTGGAGGCGGCTCAGTGTCCATGACGGACCAACCGCATATGCCTTCAACCCCAACGCCCCCACCGCCGAACGCCGCCAACAACGAGTACCGGATTCATCCCGGCCTCACGGCGTCGGACGCCAAGCGGTCTCCGATCTACCGAACCGGCAATCTGCTTCGCATCGGCGTCGACCAGGGGGCCGGCCCGGAGCGACTTCCGGCGACGGCGGTTCCCGGCTTTCCCGATGTCCAGATCCGGCACGGAACGATCCGCGACGGCGCCGGTGCCTCGGAACTGCAAACCTATCTGGCATCCATTCAGGGCCAGTACACGGGCCTGAGCCGCCGGCTCCCAGGCTACGAGGTTCGCGTCATCGGATCGTCGTCCGCCACGGAGCGGCAGCGCGTGCTCGCGGCCGTTCAACTGGTGAATGCCGCCCTGCCGGAGAGCGCCAAGCTCAGCATCGGATCGCCGCTGCCCGGTTTCAGCCTCAGAGACACGGTGAACAGCGAGGGTCGCTATTTCGGAGCCGGCCGCGAGCTCCCGAACACCATCCATGTCGAGTTCGTTCCGCAGTCCGAGTTCTACGACAGCGATGCAGCGGCAACTTCGTGGGGCGAATACCTCCTGATGTCGCGCGGAACATTCCCGGCGTACACCGACGAGCGGAAGGCCGTGATTCTGATGGCGCACGAGCTCATCCACTCGCTCGGCATCGGCGGACACGTCCCGGAGCGCTTCGACTCGATCATGGAGGCGGGGAACCGCGTTTACGACAACGCGCAGGGCAGCCGACAGCCGGCGTCTCTGCTCTATCCGATCGACCGAGAGGCGATGCGGGCGCTCTACGGCCCGCTACTGCACAGCACCGATCCGAACGATCTCGGTCCATGGTCCAGCACATCGGAGCACCTGTTCGTCGGCAATCCGCATGGCGCGTTCGGCGTCGCAATGCGCAACGGCTATGCGGAACCGTGGGCCTACGGGGTCGCCCCGCAGACCGATCTCGCGTCTAACCGCGCGCTCTCCGGCAGCGTCAACTGGAGCGGCGCTCTGGTCGGCTTCACGCCGGCGGCAGAGCGCGTCGCAGGCTATGCGGGCATCACGGTCAATCTCCCGACCATGGCCGGGTCCGCAGCGTTCGACAATCTCGTGACGGTTCGCGCGGACGGACGGACTCCGCGATGGGGCGACGGCGACCTCCACTACTCCATCGCCGTCCGCGGCAACACGTTCCGCGAGACCGGCGGCGATGCCGGACGGCTGACCGGCATATTCGGCGGGCGGTCGCATGAGGTCGCCGGCGGCACGCTGGAGCGGTCGGACCTGACGGCGGCGTTTGGGGCGTCGCGGTGAGGGGGCCTTTGCCATGCGAAAACTCGCAAGGGCGCTCAGGGCCGTGGCGACCCGGAACCAGAAGTCGAGATTGTCGCTGCGCGGACGGTTGGGACCGTGCGGCGACGGAAACACGAACACGCCATCGCCGCGCGGCTGACGGGCGAGGATGCGCCGCGCCTGGGCATTGAGGGGAACCTTCCTCGGCCCCGTCTTGCTGTCGACGAGCTCCAGCATGTGGTCCCGGACCTCGGACCAGCGCAGCCGCAGGATCTCGTTCTTGCGGCACCCGGTCAGCAGCAGGAGCCGGATGATGTCGGCGTGCTGGCGGTTGCCCTTCCCGTCCTCGGCGTCGAGCACACCGTGCAACCGGGCGATCTCCTCGCGCGACAGGAAACGCGTCTTCCGCGGCCGGCGGTTGCGCTCAATCCCCCGCGTCGGGTTGGTCTCGATGTGACCCCTGGCGACGGCGAAGTTCATCATCTGACGCAGGACGTCGAGAGCCCGGTTGGCGTTGCCGGGCGCGGTGCGGCTGAAGGCATCGAACCAGCGCCTGATCTCGGCCGGGGCAACGCGGTCGAGCGGCTTCTCTCCGAAGGCGGGCAGGAACCTGGTTTCGAGGAGCCGGGACGCGATATACCGGGTCGACGGCTTGTAGCGGGCGAAATGCGCCTCCTTCCATTCGTCCTCGACGAACTCGCGGAACGTCGGCACCGGGCGCGCCGGCGCGGCGGGTTCCGCCACCGCGCCGGTCCGTCTGACGAGGCATTCCCGGCGGACCTCCTCGACGCTCATCACCGAGACCGGCCCGAGCGAGACGCGCTTCGAGCCGCCCCGGTTTCCTCCAGCATGACCCAGGCCTTCCCGCCGGTCGGCCGCACCCGGACCCCGAGACCGGGCACGCTTCTGTCCCAGACGGTGTATTCCCGCACCCGGGGTCGGAGACGGGCCACGGCCGCATCCGTCAGCTTCCTGCGCTCCCTTGCCGGCATCATTCGGCCCCCAATACTGCGCCGACCGTCTTGGCGGCGTGCATGACCGTCGCGTCGGCGGCGTGGGTGTATTTGAGGGTGGTCTCGGGATCGGCGTGGCCGAGCAGCCGGCCGATGGCGAGAACGGTCTCCCCCAGTCTCAGGGCGATGCTGGCATGCGTGTGGCGGAGATCGTGAAGGCGCACGTCGTCGAGGACGGCCGCGCTAAGCGAGGCTCATCGCCGCTGCGATGGAGTGTCCGATTCTCTCGGCGGCCTGTTCGATGTCGCGGTCTCCCAGGTGGGCGTAGCGCAGCGTCATGCGGGTGTTGGAATGACCGAGCAGGCGCGAGACCACCGGCACCGGGACGCCGTTCATCACCGCGTGGCTGGCATGCGTATGCCGCAAATCGTGAAGTCGGACATCCTCGATGCCGGCCTCGCGCCGCACCCGGTTCCAGAGCCGGAGCTGGGTGGAGCGCGGCCGTGCCGGATCGAACGGCGAGGGGAACACGAAAGGGCTTTCCCCGCGCGGCTGCCGCTCCAGGATGGCGCGCGCCCGGCTGTTGAGGGGCACCTTCCTCGGCCCCGTCTTGCTGTCGGCCAGCACCAGCATGTCGCGCTGGACCTCCGACCATTGCAGCTTCACGATCTCGCCCAGGCGGCATCCGGTCAGCAGGAGGAGCCGGACGATGTCGGCCTGCTGGCGGTCGCCCTTCCGGGTCCCCGCGTCGAGCGCCTCGTGCAGGCGGGAAATCTCCTCGCGCGACAGGAAGCGGGTCAGCGCCGGTCTCCGGTTCCGCCTCACGTCCCGCGCCGGGTTGGCGTCGATGTGCCCGCGGTCGACCGCGAAATTGAAGATCTGGTGGAGGATGTCGAGCGCCCGGTTGGCGCCGCCCGGCGCGGTCCGGCTGTAGTCGTCGAACCACCGCCCGACCCGTGCGGGGGCGATGCGGTCGAGCGGCGTCGATCCGAAGGCCGGCAGGATGCGCCGTTCGAGGTGGTGGCTCATGGTCCGTTGCGTCGAGGGCTTGCAGCGCCCGAAATGCGCCTCCCTCCATTCGCCCTCGACGAAGTCCCGGAACGGCGGCGCCGGTGGTTTCGCGGGGACCTTCGGCTCCGGCTCCCCAGCTGCCCGGCGCGCGTGGCACGCCCGCCGCGCCTCCTCGACGCTCATCGTCGAAACCGGGCCGAGGGAACGGCGCCTCGTGCGCCCCTCCGTCGTCTCCTCCAGCATCACCCATGTCCTGCCGCCGGTGGGCCGGACCCGCACCCCGAGACCCGCCACCCGCCTGTCCCAGACCGCGTACTCCCGCTCGCGGGGCCGCAGCCGCGCGACGGCGCCATCGGTGAGCCGCATTCTCTCCTTCCCGGCCACCGGTCAATTCCCCAGAACCGCGCCGACCCGCTCAGCGGCCTCAGCGACCATGGCGTCGGCGGGATGGGCGTATTTGAGGGTGGTCTCGGGATCGGCATGGCCGAGCAGCCGGCCGATGACGAGCACGGTCTCGCCGCTGCGCAGGGCATGGCTCGCGTACGTATGTCGAAGATCGTGAAGCCGCGCGTCGCCCAGCTCCGCCTCCGCGCGGACCCGGTCCCAGAAGGTGTGCAGCCGCTGCTTTCCCGAATGCCGGCCGGCGGAGGACGGCGTGAAGACCCAGCTTCCCTTCCGCTCGATGCCGTCGAGGACGTCCCTGGCGGGCCGCGACAGCCAGACGGTTCTGGGGCCGGTCTTCGAATCCCGGAGGAACAGGTGCCCCTCGCGGTAGTCCGACCAGCGGAGCGTTAGGATTTCTCCCTTGCGGCACCCGGTAAGCAGCAGGAGCCGGACGATCGCCACCTGCTCGGGATACCGTCCGGCATAGGCCGCGAGCCTCGCGGACAGGCGGCGGATCTCGTCGTCCGACAGGAACCGCTCCCGCCCCTTGCGGCGGTTCCGCCTTATACCCCGGCAGGGGTTGGAGCCCTCTGGCCTGAGGCCCATCGCCTCGGCCTCCCTCATGATGACCGAGAGCACCGGCATCGACCGGTCGGCCGAGACCGGGGTGGCGTGCAGCGAGGAGAACCAGTTTCGGACGTCCCGGTTGTCGATGTCGGCGATGGCGCGCCCGGCGAAATGCGGCAGGATCCGCTTGCTCAGATAGTTTCGGTTGACCCGCATCGTTCCCGGCTTCCAGAGCCGCTCGTGGCGCCGGAACGTGGCCTCGGCGACGGCCTCGAAGAGGGTTTCCCCGGGAGCGCAGGGCACCCCTTCTCCGCGCCGGATCGCGGCCAGCATCCCGCCCGCGAGCGACCGCGCCTCGGCGATGCTCAGATCCCCGGCGTCGCCGACGATCTTCCAGATGCGCTCACCCCGATGCTGGCAATGGATGAAGAACCGCTTGCGTCCCGAGGGCGGCACGCGGACGCCGAATCCCCGGAGCTTGCCGTCCCGGATGTCGTATGGAACCTTGCGCGGCCTGAGCGCGGCCACGCGGGCGTCGGTCAGGTTGGCTGGGGGCATTCCTTTCTCCCGGCTTCGGTTGCAGCCGGGGAACGGACGGATGCGGATTCCGTTCACCGGTTGCAGAATGGAGGAGAAAAAAACGACCTTTTGTCAGATAGTTAGCACCGCAGGGTGCGGAGAAGGTGTGACGCAGATCGTGAAGGCGCGGTCCACGGGAAGCCGCAGGGTC
>JAPPIT010000112.1:10857-26891 GCA_028820505.1 Defluviicoccus sp. | reverse complement strand
GGGGGGGGGGGGGGGGGGCCCCCCCCCCCCCCCCCCCCCCCCCCCCCCCCCCCGCGCGCGGCGCCCCCCCCGGGGGGGGAAGCGGAGCCCGCCTTGACCCGCCGCCGGGGCCGCCGCTAACTGTCACGCGCCGCGACCAGGGGGACGGTTATGGATTTCGAGCTTCCCGAAGAGCTCCGCATGATGAAGGACACGCTCAGGCGGTTCATCGACAACGAGGTGATCCCGATCGAGCGCGAGGCCTATGACGGTCACCTGATGGTCCCTGAAGTGCGCGAAAAGCTCGAAGCCCGCGCCCGCGAGCTCGGGATCTGGATGATCGACATTCCCGAGGAATACGGCGGCATGGGGCTCGGCCTGCTGGCCCGCGTGCTGGTGTGGGAGGAGACCGGCCGGACCATCGCCTTTCCGCGCCGCAAACCCTGGATCTTCGGCCCGGACGTGAGCCCGATCCTGCTCCAGTTCCTGCGCGACGACCAGAAGGACGATTATCTCTGGCCCTGCATCCGGGGCGAGAAATATGCCGCCTTCTGCCAGACCGAGCCGGATGCCGGCGGCGACCCGGCCAGCATGAGGACCGCCGCCGTCCGCGAGGGCGGAGAATACGTGATCAACGGGATGAAACGCTTCGTCACCGGCGGGGACCAGGCCGACTTCGCCCAAGTGGTCTGCGTCACCGACCGCGAGAAGGGCGCGCGGGGCGGGATCTCCTGCATCCTGGTCGACATGGACACGCCCGGCGTCGAGGTGATCCGCCAGCAGGAGACGATGATGGACGACCGGCCCTGCGAGGTCGGCTTCCACGACGTGCGCGTGCCCGTGGAGAACCTGATCGGCAACGAGGGCGACGGGTTCCGCATGGCGCAGAACTGGATCACGTTCGGGCGGATGCGCCACGGCTCGCTCGGCGTCGGCACGATGGAACGCTGCCTGGAGCTCGGCGCTTCGTACGCGAAGCAGCGGGTCACGTTCGGCGAGCCGCTCGCCAACCGCCAGGCGGTGCAGTGGATGCTGGTCGACACCTACGCGCAGCTGCACCAGCTCAGGCTGATGGTCTACGACGCCGCCGCGCGCTTCGACCGGGGCGAGGACATCCGCTACCAATCCTACATGTGCAAGTATATCGGCGACCGCTCCGGCTTCGAGGCGGCGGACCGCTGCCTCCAGATCCATGGCGGTATCGGGCTCACCACGGACCTGCCGATCGAGAAGCTGTGGCGCGACCTGCGCTCGTTCATGATCACCGAGGGGCCGGAGGAGATCCTCAAGATGGCGCTCGCCCGCCACGTATTGCGCGAATACGGTTGACCGCGACCTCAAGCGCCGGGGGAAACACTCTCCGCGCGATGGCGATGATGCTGCTGGCGACGATCGCGTTCACCGCGATGCACGCCATGATCCGCCACACCGCGCAGGGCCTGCACCCGTTCGAGGTCGCGTTCTTCCGCAACCTGTTCGGCCTCGTCTTCCTCGCGCCGATCCTGTTCCGCTACGGGATCGCGCCGCTCAGGACCCGCAAGCTCAAGGTCCATGCGCTGCGCGGCATCCTCAACCTGATCTCGATGCTGTGCTTCTTCTACGCGGTCACCATCGCGCCCTTCGCCGACGTGACGGCGCTGACCTTCACCGCGCCGATCTTCGCGAGCGTGCTCGCCTTCTTCGTCTTCAGAGAGCAGGTGGGGATCGTGCGCTGGGGCGCCATCGCCATCGGGTTTCTCGGCGCGTTGGTCATCCTGCGCCCGGGATTCGGCGAGATCGGGCTCGGTCCCATCCTGACGGTCTTCTCGGCGCTGTTGTGGGCGGTGGCCATGCTGGTCATCAAGACGCTGACGCGGACCGAATCCAGCATCACGATCACCGCCTACATGATGATCATCCTCGCGCCGATGTCGTTCCTCGCCGCGCTGCCGGTCTGGACCTGGCCGGACCCCGGGCAGTACCTCAACCTGTTCATCCTCGCCGCGCTCGGCACCACGGGGCATCTCTGCCTCAACCAGGCGCTCAAGGAAGGCGATACCAGCCTGGTCTCGCCGGTCGACTACGTCCGGCTGGTATGGGCCGCGCTGATCGGCTATTTCGCTTTCGGCGAGCTGCCCGACGCGATGACCTGGATCGGCGCCGCGATGATCTGCGCCAGCGCCGGGTTCGTCGCCTGGCACGAGGGACGCCGCACGAGGAAATCGACGAAGGAGGCTGTGTAATGGAGCGATTCGCGATCGGGGACGTCGAAATCGCCAGCATAATCGAGCGCGACGGCGCCTGGCGGAACCCGCTGGTGATGTATCCGAGCGCCGAGCGCGGCCTCGTCGACGAGCATCTGCGCGGCCTGCCCGATTTCGTCTACGACGCGGCTCGGGACCTTCTGGTCATCACCTATCAGACCTTCGTGCTGAGGACGCCGCGCCACACCGTCCTGATCGACACCTGCGTCGGCCAGGACAAGCCCAACCGGGGCGCCTGGCTCGACTATCCCAAGCAGCCCTGGCTCGACGGGTTCGCGGCGCTCGGCCTCAAATTCGAGGACATCGACTACGTCTTCTGCACCCATCTCCATGTCGATCACTGCGGCTGGAACACGCGGCTGGTCGACGGGCGCTGGGTGCCGACCTTCCCGAACGCGAAATACGTCTTCGGCAGGCGCGAATACGATTTCTGGGCGGCGGAGAGCGAAAAGGGCGCCGACCCGCCGGGCGACGTCTGGCGCGATTCGTGCCTGCCGGTCGTCGAGGCGGGACAGGCCCTGCTCGTTGACGACGATTACGCGCTCGACGATTCGATCTGGCTCACGTCGACGCCCGGGCACACGCCGGGCCATGTCTGCGTCAACCTCCGATCCAACGGGCAGCGGGCGGTCTTCACCGGCGACCTGATGCACCACGCCCTGCAATGCCGCGAGCCCGACTGGCATTCCTGCTTCTGCTGGGACGCCGCGATGGGCAACCGCTCGCGGCGGACGATCCTCGAATCGGTGACCGACACCGACACCCTCGTCGTTCCATGCCATTTCCCCGGGACGACGGCCGGCCGGGTGGTTTCCGACGGGGGCCGCTTCGACTACCGTTTTCGCGGCGCGTGAAACGACGACAAGTAAAACGGGGAGACCGACGATGAAGAGAACGATGCTCACGGCGGCGGCCGTGCTTCTGGCCGCGACGGCGGCGAACGCGAAGACCTACGACATGAAATGCGGCTTCGTGACGGTGAACGATTCCCAGCACCGTTCGGCGGAAATCTTCAAGGACAAGATCGCCAAGAAGACGGGCGGCGCCGTCGACGTCCGCATCTTCCCGCTCGCCCAGCTCGGCACCATCCCGCGCCAGGTCGAGGGCATCCAGCTCGGCACCCAGGAATGCTTCATCTCGCCGCCCGGCTTCTTCGTCGGGCTCAACCAGGCCTTCCAGGCGCCCGACGCCCCCGCCCTTTTCGAATCGCAGATGCACCAGCACCGTTCGCTCAACCACCCCACGGTGCGCGACAAGTTCCTCGCGCTTGCCTCGCATGCCGGCATCGTCGGCAACTACACCTGGTCGGCGGGCGCGACGGCCGTGGCATCGCGGCGGCCGATAAAGACCCTCGACGACTTCAACGGCCGGAAGATCCGGGTGCTGGCGACCAAGATGGAGATCGCGACGCTCAAGACGGTGGGCGCGGCGGGCATCCCGATGCCCTATTCCGAGGTCTTGCCGGCGCTCCAACGCAAGGGAATCGACGGGGTCAGGAGCGGCATCATCGTGATGGGACCGTCCAAGTTCTACACGGTCGCCAAATACATCTACAACGAGAAGTCGGCCTTCATCCCGAGCGGCATGTGGCTGAACCGCAAATGGCTCGACAGCCTGCCGAAGGCGCACCGCGCGGCGATCTTCGAGGTCGGCAAGGAGATGGGCGACATCACCGTCAAGATCGCCATCGAGATCACCGCCAAGTGGGAGAAGCTCTGGGGCGAGAAGGGCGGCACGGTCACCGCGCCCACCGCCGCCGACCGGGCCGAGCTGTTCCGCCGCGTGCGCCCGCTCGGCGACGAGTTCCTCGGCAAGAACCCCAAGATCGCGCCGATGTACAAGCTGATCAAGGCGGCGGCCGCGGCGACGGCGGGGAAGTAGACGCGCTCGAGCCTGCGATCCCCCGATACGCAGCTTCGCGCCGTATCGGGGGAGCTGGCGCGCCCGGCAGGATTCGAACCTGCGACCTGCGGATTAGAAGTCCGCTGCTCTATCCG
The DNA here is from genome assembly GCA_028820505.1 of Defluviicoccus sp. GTDB lineage: Bacteria > Pseudomonadota > Alphaproteobacteria > MPNO01 > MPNO01 > MPNO01. The sequence goes on along the minus strand of JAPPIT010000112.1, from coordinate 22,672 downwards.
GCTGAGCTACGGGCGCGCGGATTGGCGGTGAGCCTGCCTTCTCTTACAACAGGGGCGCGCGTTTCGCACCCCCGTTCGAGGGAGGCCCTAGTGCCCGACACCGCCCGAGCAATATCGTTCGTTACGTCGCCTTCTCTCGTAGGGTGTCGATCATGCGCCTGGCATGTGGCGACGCTCTGAAGACCTTGGCAGGGTCAGTCTCCGCAAGGATGTCGAATGAGTGCCGCCCCTTGCCGTACTCGCCCTTCTTGCACCGGCGCGTAGCGTTTCGTAACCCATCGAATAAGTCGTCCTTAGCAACCTTTTCGATCTCTCTCCGACGGGGCAGAGCATTGAGATTGAAATCGCCACCGTAGTATTTGGCCAGACCGTCCCTGTCGGCCAAGAACCACGCCTCCATACATTGGACCATCAGGTGGGCATGTTCGTCCGTTGCAGCATGCGGCGTGTCCCAACCGTCACGTCCCGCCAGATGCTGCCACGGTCCAGCGTCGTCCGCGACCGGGCTCTCACTGTCGACCAGCAGGACGATGAATTCGTCTGCTTTCCTCGCCCCAAACGCCGTATGAAACTTGTCGAATGCAGTGTCTCTACCCCCACAGGCGACGACTCTCGGCATCCTTCCCGCTAGGTTCGCCTTCTCGAAGAAGGAACTGAACCCCTTGCGGCACCTCGTCTTCAGGTCCTTGCCATCTCCTCCTCCCTCGACATAGATCTTTACCTTCACCAGCGGGTTCCCCCTAGCTCTCCCGACGTCCACAGCTCGCCCAGTCGATACTTTTCCAGCCAATGGGACAGCTCGTCCTTGTTCAGGCGCTCAAGCTTCGTCTGTCCGTTTTCCTTCTCACAGATGATTATGCTCTCGGGCGTCTCCGTCAGTGCATCCACGAGAATGTCCGAGTGCGTGGTAACGATGAGCTGGCACCGTTCGGAGGCTTCGCGAAGCAGGTCGGCAAGGCTTGGCAGAATGTCGGGGTGCAACCCGAGCTCCGGTTCTTCGATACACACCAGACTCGGTAAGGCGGGGTTGCACAAGACGGCAAGTAAGCAAAGATAGCGAAGAGTACCGTCGGAGAGCCTGGTGGCGGAAATCGGGACGTTGCCCTCCCTAAGAAATACCTGGACGGTGCCAGCCTCGATCTGAACAAAGTAGTCGTCTATCCCACGGTAGAGCTTTCGAAGGGCGGTGAGGAACTTCTTTTTCGCGTCTGGATTTCCCTCGAAGCGGTTCAGCACCATGCCAAGGTTCCGAGCGTCTTCCGAGAGAAAGCGATTGGGAAGGTCGGCCTTCTGGGGCAATCGCGGTGGAGTGTTTCGACCCAATGACCACTCGCGATAGAGACGCATTCTGGCGAGTTCCATCCCAACAAACGTTAGTTCGGGATACTGAGTCGGATCCTTTAGTTGCGACAGGATCGATTGATCCGCCTCAACATCCGTCGGGTTCAGTTCACGCTGGCTTCTCTTCCCGCTCTCATCGCGGTAGGTCACGGTGACCTCACCTCTCCTACGCTTCACATAGAGTTCCGAGCTATCGTCTCCTCGTTCGGTTTCTCCAACCTCTCCGATTTCCTCTCGAAGATTTGGTGTCCCTAAGAAGAAAGGGCCGAATGCGAGAGAATAGCGAAGTAGTTTCTTCGGGCGGATGAATGGGAGTTCTACATCCACCCCCACTCGCGCTTCGCTCACTTCTCGTTCATTGCGGCACATCCAGTTGTCGCCCCCGCCTCCTTCACGAACCGGGGCCATGATGTCGTCCGTTGCAGCCTTTAACAGGCCAATCACTTCAATGAGGTTCGACTTGCCTGATCCGTTGGGGCCGATCAGAACGTTGAGAGGCCGGAGCTCAAGGTCCTGGGCCTCCGGCCCGAATGAAAGAATGTTTTCGAGCTTAATGCGGTGCATGAACATCGCGTGTCTCCCAAGCCGATGAGGGTCGGGTCTCGCCCGATTCGGGTCTGGGGAGCCCTCATCGTCGTTTCGGCCCTCGCCAGGGCAATCTCCAGCGTGCGAACAAACCAGAAGTCCGTTGCTCTATCCGGCTGAGCTAAGGGCGCGCGGTGTGGCGGCGGGCCGTGCCTTCTCTTACAACAGGGGCACGCAATTCGCACCCCTATCCTTGGAGTGATTCCATAACCGATCTTTCTTCATTCTCTTCCGACTACTGGGCAGCGCGCGAGAAATTCCGAGATTCGGCGCGAGCAATCGGCGCGACGCTTGAAGCATTCTCCAACCCGGCAGCGCCGCCGCCGGGCCGTGACGGACCGCTGACAACCGACGTCGCCCTGCTCGGCCCGCCGGACGCCACGCGCGTGCTGCTGGTCAACGCCGGCACTCACGGGGTCGAGGCCTTCGCGGGCTCGGCGATCGAGGTCGGCTTTCTGGCCGCGCGTCCCGCGCTCCCGAACGACGTCCGTGTCATCATCGTCCACGCCATCAACCCGCACGGCTTCGCCTGGCTGCGCCGGGTCACCGAGGACAATGTCGACCTCAACCGCAATTTTGTCGACCATGACGGGCCGCATCCGCCTAACGATGCCTATGACGCGCTCCACCCGGCATTGTGTCCCGAACGGTGGGACGCCGTCTCGCTCGCCGAAATGGAGCGCGCGATCGACGAATATGTCGACAAGCACGGCGCCTTCGCGCTGCAGGCGGTCGTCACGCGCGGCCAGTACGATCATCCGGACGGCATTTTCTATGGCGGTAGACAGGCGACGTGGTCGAATACGACATTTCGCGACATTCTCGACCGGCATGTGACGGGCGCGCGCCGGATCGCCTTTATCGACCTGCATACCGGGCTCGGCGCCTATGGCGATGCCGAGATGATCGGCGGAGGGTGGATGGGGGACCGCTACGGCGACATCGCGGCCACGCCGCCGCCCGGCAAATCGTCCTCGGCGCCCCTGGTCGGCGTCATCGCGCGTTCGGTGCGCGAGGCCGCCAGGGGCGCGGACGTTCTCAGCGCGACGCTCGAATTCGGCACCTACCCGGTGCGCGAGGTGCTGCACGCGCTTCTGGCGGACAACTGGCTCCACGCCCACGGCGATGTCGACAGCCCGCTCGGCCGCGAAATCAAGGCGGATATCCGCAAGCGGCTGTTCCCCGACGAGGCAGGCTGGAAGGAGCGGGTGCTGGCGAAGGGCGTCGAGATCCTGAACCGGGCGCTCAAGGGGCTCGGCGAGCCGTGAGCGTCAGTGCGTCCAGTTGCCCTCCCGCCCGTAACGGAAATTGTCGGCGTAGCTCTTCGCCCTGATACGGCGTTGGCGCGCGGGCTCGACGGCGTAGGTCAGCCCGTTGCGCCTGGCGAAGGCGACCGCCTCCGCCTCGCTGTCGAACTCCAGGCGCACCTGCCGCCGCGTGTCGCCCTGCCCGGCCCAGCCCATCAGCGAATCCCTGCGCTGGGCGAGCGCGGTCGAGAACTCCAGCACCCATCTGTTCGAGCGCGCGCGGCCCGACTGGGTGGCGGTCTTGGCCGGACGGTAGATCTTCACGTCGCTCATCTTCTGCCCCGCGGTCCTGGTCGGGGCGGCAGGATTCGAACCTGCGACCCCCTGCTCCCAAAGCAGGTGCGCTACCAGACTGCGCCACGCCCCGCCGCGCGAAAGCTATGTAGATCGGTTGAGGGGCGAGCGCAATGCTCAGGCGAAGGCGGCACGGATATAGTCTGCCGACTCCTTCGCCGCTTCGACCGCGAGATCGATTCCGCCCAGCATGAACATGAACCCGTGGATGGTGCTGTCGAGCACGCGGTAGGTCGCGGGTACGCCGGCGGCGGCGAGCGCTTCGACGAAGGCCGCGTTGTCGTCCCGCCTCGGGTCGAAGCCCGCGGTCATCAGGTAGGTCGGCGGCAGGATCGAACAGTCGTCGAGCTTCATCGGCGCCACCAGGGGATCGGCGAGGTCGCCGGGACCGTTGAGGTAGTGCCCCATCGACCACTTCATCAGCCCCGAATTCAGGAAATAGCCTTCCGAAAGGGTCCGCATCGACTCGGTTTCCGGCCCGCCCGCCGTCCCCGGATACCAGAGAAACTGGTGGGCAAGGGACGGACCGCCGCGCCGGTGGGCGAGCTGGCACACGCCGATCGCGAGCGTCCCGCCCGAGGAATCGCCCCCGACCGCGAGACGGTTTGGATCGGCCCCCATATGGCCGGCATTCTCCGCCGCCCAGACGGTCGCCCCGTAGCAGTCTTCGTGCGCGGCGGGGAACTTGTGCTCCGGAGCGCGGCGATAGTCGACCGAGAGGACCAGGCAGCCGGCCCCGTCCGCGATCAATCGGCAGAAGCTCTCATGCGTCCCGATGCTGCCGAACACGTAGCCGCCGGCATGGAAGAACACCATCAGCGGCAGGGCTCCTTCGGCTCCCGACGGCCGGTAGAGCCGCGCGCGGATGGTCTGGCCGGCATCCGGTCCCGGCATCGTCAGATCGTCGACCGCACCGATCCGGGGCTTCGGGTCGAGGTCCCACTTGCGGGCGAATGCCTCGATGTGACGCCGCGCGTCTTCCGGCGACATGTCGGAGACCTGCGGAACGTCCGGCCCTTCCAGATCGGCGAGCACGCGCGCGGTCTGCGGATCGAGCGCGCGTTCGGTAGCCATGTCTCAGCCGCCGCGCGCCTTGTAGAGCGGCTCGGAGCCGGTAAACGACAGCCGCGGCCCCTCGCGGTCGAGCCGGTGAAGCGCATCCACGCGCTCCATCGAGGCCCATGCGCGTTCCCGGGCGCTGTGATAGTCGGCGTTGGCGTCGACCATCCATCCGGCCTCTTCGTCGGTGATCTCGCGCACGATCTTCGCCGGCACGCCGGCGACGATGGTCCTCTCCGGCACCCGGAAATCGGAACGGACGAAGGCGAGCGCGGCGACGATCGCCCGGGAGCCGATCGTCGCACCGTCCATCACCACGGCGTTCATGCCGACCAGCGCGTGGTCGGCGACCGAGCAGCCGTGCAGCACGGCGCCGTGGCCAACCGAGACGTCGGCGCCGACCACGGTCTCGCCTCCCGCGTAGCAGTGGATCGTGCAGTTGTCCTGGACGTTGGAGCCCTCGCCGATCCGGATCTGCCCGAAATCGCCGCGCAGGCTCGCGGACGGCGCGATGTAGCAGCCCGGCCCAACGATCACGTCGCCGATCAGGATGGCGGCGTCGTGGACATAGGCGGTGGCGTGGACGACCGGCGTCACCCCGTCGATGGAATAGACCTTGGGCATTCAGACGTGGAAGGATTCGCCGCAGCCGCAGCGCCCCTTCTCGTTGGGATTGTTGAACACGAAGCCGGACTGGAGCTTGTCCTCGACATAGTCCATCTCGGTGCCGACAAGGAACATCAGCGCCCTGCCGTCGATCAGGACCGTTACGCCCTTGTCCTCGACCACCTCGTCGAGCGGACTTCTCTCTGCGGCGAACTCCATCTGGTAAGCCATGCCCGAGCAGCCGCCGGTCCGGATCCCAATGCGGAGCCCGAGCGCGGTTTCCTCGCGCTGCCCCATCAGGTACCGCACCCGGTCGGCGGCGGCGTCGGTCAGGGTCATCGCCTGCTTGTTCATCGACTCGCTCCCGCCATGACTTTACCCCGCCCGTCCGTCACATGAACCCCAGCTCGAGCTTCGCCGCCTCGCTCATCATGTCCGGGGTCCAGGGCGGATCCCAGGTGAGCTCGACATGCACGTCGTTGACGTCGTCGACACCGCGCACGCGCGACTCGACCTCGATAGGCAAAGACTCGGCAACCGGGCACATCGGCGACGTCAGCGTCATCAGAATGTCGACATCGCGCGACTCCGAAACGCTGACGTCATAAATCAGGCCGAGTTCGTAGATATTGACCGGTATCTCCGGGTCGTAAACGCTGCTGACCGCGTCCACCACCGCCCGGTGGAGCGTTTCGTTTCCGCCCTGGGAAGCGGCCGGGGCCGGCTCGATGCCGGTCATGTCGTCATCCATCGCCGCTCACTCCGTCGTCACGTCGCCGTCGACGCCGTCGAGCGCCGCCGTCATGGCATGCCAGGGCAAGGTCGCGCACTTGATCCGCATCGGGAATTCGCGCACGCCGATCAGGGCTGCGAGCTTGTCGAGGGCTTCGAGCTCTTCGTCCGAGATGTCGCCCTTGCGGGTGACGATCTCGTGAAACCGCGCGAAGGCCGCGCGCGCCTCCCCGATCTCCACACCCTTGATTAATTCTGTCATCATCGACGCGGAAGCCACTGAAATCGCGCAACCTTTGGCCTCGAACCGGATGTCGTCGATCTTGCCGTTCCCGACCTGCATGTAGACCCGCACCTTGTCGCCGCAGAGCGGGTTGTTGCCGTTCGCCTCGTGGCTGTGCAGTTCCAGCGCACCCGAATTCCGCGGGTTGCGGGAATGGTCGAGGATGACGTCTTGGTAAAGGCTGCGGAGGTCGATCATCGGCCGAAAATCTCCTGCACGCGGCCGAGCGCGTCGACCAGCGCGTCGACTTCCCGTCTCGTGTTGTAGAGCCCGAACGAGGCGCGCACGGTGGCCGCGACATCGAACCGGTCCATCACCGGCTGGGCGCAGTGATGGCCCGTCCGGACCGCCACGCCCTCGCGGTCGAGGATCGTGCCGACATCGTGCGGGTGGACGTCCTCCAGGTTGAAGGAAACGATCGCCGCCTTCTCCGGCGCGGTCCCGATCAGCCTGACCGAGTTGAGCGCGCCGAGCCTGGCGGTGGCGTATTCCAGAATGTCGCTCTCATGCGCGCCGATCCGGTCGAGCCCGATCGCGCTCACATAGTCGATCGCCGCTCCGAGCCCGATCGCGCCGGCGATATGCGGCGTGCCCGCCTCGAACTTGAACGGCAGGCCGGCATAGGTGGTCTTCTCGAAGGTGACGGATTCGATCATCTCGCCGCCGCCCTGGTAAGGCGGCATCGCCTTCAGCAGCGATTCCTTGCCGTAGAGAATGCCGATTCCGCTCGGCCCATAGAGCTTGTGGCCGGAGTAGACATAGAAGTCGACATCGAGCGCGCGCACGTCGACAGCCATGTGGGGCACCGCCTGGCAGCCGTCGAGCAGCACCAGCGCACCGTTCCTGTGTGCGATCCGGATCACGTCCTCCACCGGGACCACCGTGCCGAGCGCGTTCGACACGTGGGTGACGGCGACCATCCGGGTCCGCGGGCCGACCAGGGATTCGAGCGCGTCCATGTCGAGCACGCCGTCATCGTCGATCGGCACGACCCGGATCGCCGCGCCGGCCTGCTCGGCCACGATCTGCCAGGGCACGATGTTGGAGTGGTGCTCCATCACCGAGAGCACGATCTCGTCGCCGGCCTCCAGATTGGCCCGCCCCCAGCTCGACGCGACGAGGTTGATCCCCTCTGTGGCGCCGCGAACGAAGATCGCCTCGTGCGCGTGCTCCGCGTTGATGAACGCGCGCGCCTTCTCCCGTGCGCCCTCCATCGCTTCCGTGGCTTTCTGGCTCATGTAGTGGACGCCGCGATGGACGTTCGCGTATTCGGTCTCGTAGACCCGCGACAGGCTGTCGATCACCGCTCGCGGCTTCTGGGCGCTCGCCCCGTTGTCGAGATAGACCAGCGGCCTGTCGTAGACCGTCTCGCCGAGGATCGGGAAATCCCGGCGGATCGCGTCGACATCGTATGCGCCGTTCGCTGACGCCATCTCAACCGTCCTCGTTCGCGGTTCGCCGCAGCCAGTCGTCGACGGCCTCCTCCACCGCCGCCCGCGCGGCCTCCACGGGAAGCGACGTCAACAGGTCGGCGACGAAGGCGCGGGTCAGAAGGGCGCGCGCCTCGGCCTCGTCGATCCCGCGGGCGCGCAGGTAGAACAGCGCGTCCCTGTCGAGGTCGCCCACGGTCGCGCCGTGGCTGCATTTCACGTCGTCGGCGAAAATCCGGAGCTCGGGCTTGTTCTGGGCCTCCGCGCCGGGCGACAGCAGGAGGCTGCGGCTCGACTGGCGGGCGTTGGTCTTCTGCGCATCCGGCTCGACAACGACGCGGCCCTGGAAGACGGTTCTCGCGTTGTCGTCGGCCACGTTGCGGAACACCTGCTCGCTCTCGGTATGAGGCGCGGCGTGGGTAATCTCGGTGGTGTGGTCGACATGGCGGCGCCCGTGGGCCAGGGCGCCGCCGGAAAGCCCGCATTCCGCGCCCGGACCGGAGAGACGGACGACGAACTCGTTCCGCACCACCCTGCCCCCGAGGGTGATCGCCTGCGCCGCGTAGTTCGCGCCGCGCCCGACCTCCATGGTCATCCGGCCCGTGTGGACCGCGTTCGCGCCGTGCCGAATCATGGCGACGTGGCGCACCCGGCCGCCCGGTTCGATCGAGCCTTCGAGCACCGTATTGGTCCAGCCCGCACCGCCCGGACGGCCGACGAAAGCCTCCACCAGCGCCGCCTCGGCGCCCGCGCCGATCCGGAGCACGTTGCGCGGGTGGATCGCGCCCGCCTCGCCGCTCAGCAGGTGAACGACGAGGATCGGCCTGTCGAGCTTCATGCCCGGCGGCAGTTCGAGCAGCACGCCGTCGCGCGTCATCGCGGTATTCAGCGCGGCAAGCCCTTCCTGCCCCGCCCCGTTCCATTCGGCAAGCCCGGGGCCCAGTATGGAGTCCGCGTCGTCGCACCCGTTTCCGAGATGTGCCGAAAGCACGTCGAGCCTCGCCCCTTTGGGCAGCGCCCCGTGCGCCGAAAGAGCGGCCTCGTAGCGGCTGTCGACGAAGACGATGCGCTCGGCATCGAGCGATGCGAGCGACTCGGGGAGCGCGCCGGCCGCTTCGCCGTCGACCCGCCCCGCGAGACCGGCGGGATCCAGCCTTTCGAGCCGACGGAGATCGGTGTAACGCCAGCCTTCGTCGCGCCGGTTCGGCAGGCCGGTCGAAGCGAAGCGCGCCATCGCGGCTTCCCGGAGGCGGGCGATCTCGGCATTGCCGTGCCCCGGCAGCTCCCCGCTCGCCGTCGCGAAAGCCCGGCTGAATCGCTCTGTCTCGATGGTCGCCACCACCCTGTTTCCCTCAGGCGCTCGCCGTCTCGCCGGCGAACGCGGCATAACCTTGCGCCTCGAGCTCGCGCGCGAGCCCGGCGTCGCCCGACTTCACGATCCTGCCCGCGGACAGGACATGCACCCGGTCGGGCACGATGTAGTCGAGCAGGCGCTGATAGTGGGTGATCACCAGCATCGCCCGGTCCGGCGAGCGCAGCGCATTGACCCCGTCGGCGACGGTCTTGAGCGCGTCGATGTCGAGCCCCGAATCGGTCTCGTCGAGGATCGCGAGCCGGGGTTCCAGCATGGCCATCTGGAAGATTTCGTTGCGCTTCTTCTCGCCGCCCGAGAAGCCCTCGTTGACCGCGCGCTGCAAGAGCGCGTCGCTCATCTCCAGGGCCGATGCCTTCGCGCGGGCGAGCTTGAGGAAATCGAGCGCGTCGAGCTCGGTTTCGCCGCGCGCCTTCCTAATCGCGTTGACCGCCGTCTTGAGGAAGGTGAGATTGGAAACGCCCGGAATTTCGACCGGATACTGGAAAGCGAGGAAGATGCCGGCGACCGCGCGTTCCTCGACCTCCATCCCGAACAGGTCGCGCCCGTCATAGGTCACCGACCCGCCGGTGACCTCGTAGCCGTCGCGCCCGGCGAGCACGTAGGACAACGTGCTCTTGCCCGATCCGTTGGGGCCCATCACGGCATGCACTTCGCCGGCGGCAAGGTCGAGCGAGATCCCGTTCAGAATATCCTTGCCGTCGACCTCGGCCCTCAAATCCCTGATCGACAGCATCAGCCGACGCTCCCTTCGAGGCTCACGGCGAGCAGCTTCTGGGCCTCGACGGCGAATTCCATCGGCAGCTCGCGCAGCACTTCCTTGCAGAATCCGTTGACGATCAGGGAGACCGCTTCCTCGGGATCGAGCCCGCGCTGCAAACAGTAGAAGAGCTGGTCCTCGCTGATCTTCGACGTGGTCGCCTCGTGCTCCACGTTGGCCGAGGGGTCGCCGACCTCGATATAGGGCACCGTGTGGGCGCCGCAGGTTTCGCCGATCAGGAGCGAATCGCACTGGGTGAAGTTGCGCGCGCCCTCGGCCGAACCCCGCACCTTGACCAGCCCGCGATAGGTGTTCTGCCCGTGCCCGGCCGAGATCCCCTTGGAAATGATGGTGCTCGACGAGTTGCGCCCGAGATGGATCATCTTGGTGCCGGTATCGGCCTGCTGGTAATTGTTGGTGATGGCGACGGAGTAGAATGCGCCCACCGTGTCGTCGCCCTCCAGCACGCAGCTCGGGTATTTCCAGGTGATCGCCGATCCGGTCTCGACCTGGGTCCAGGTGATCTTGGCCCGGTCGCCGCGGCAGGCGCCGCGCTTGGTGACGAAGTTGTAGATGCCGCCCTTGCCCTGCTCGTCGCCGGGATACCAGTTCTGCACGGTGGAATACTTGATCTCGGCGTCTTCGAGCGCAATCAGCTCGACCACCGCGGCGTGGAGCTGGTTCTCGTCGCGCATCGGCGCGGTGCAGCCTTCGAGATAGCTCACATAGGAGCCCTCGTCGGCGACGATCAGCGTGCGCTCGAACTGGCCGGTCTTTGCGGCGTTGATGCGGAAATAGGTGCTGAGCTCCATCGGGCAGCGCACGCCCTTCGGCACGTAGACGAAGGTGCCGTCGCTGAACACCGCGGAATTGAGCGTGGCGAAGAAATTGTCGGCGACGGGGACCACGCTCCCGAGATATTTGCGCACCAGCCCCGGGTGGTTCTGCACCGCCTCCGAGATCGGGCAGAAGATGACCCCCGCCTCCTCCAGCTTCTCCTTGAAGGTGGTGGCGACGGAGACGCTGTCGAACACCGCATCGACGGCGACGCCCGCGAGCGCCGCGCGCTCGTGCAGCGGGATGCCGAGTTTCTCGTAGGTTTCCAGCAGCTTGGGGTCCACCTCGTCGAGGCTCTTCGGCGCATCGTCGGGGTTCTTGGGCGCGGCGTAGTAGTAGGCGTCCTGGTAGTCGATCGGCGGGTAGTCGACGAAGGCCCATTCCGGCTCGTCCATGGTCTGCCAGTGCCGGAATGCCTCGAGACGCCATTCGAGCAGCCAGGCGGGCTCGTCCTTCTTGGCCGAGATGAAGCGGACGATATCGTCGTCGAGCCCCTTGGGCGCGAACTCCGATTCGATTTCGGTGACGAAGCCGTACTTGTACGGCGCGTCGGTGACCTCGGCGATTACCGCCGTCGATTCGCTGGTTTCGGCCATCGTCCCGCTACTCCGCGACCGCGGCCGCGGGCTCGGCCCGCCGCGGCAATTGGTGGACGAAATCCATCCTGGGCACCGCCATCTCGGCCAGCGAGACCGACGACAGCGCCTGGATCATCGCATCGTTGATGCTCTGCCAGTTGGTCCGCGTCGGGCACAGGGCCTCGATCTCGCAGATCAGCCCGTCGGGTCCGATGCAGTCGGTCAGGGCGATCGGCCCGTCCACCGCCCCGATCACGTCGGCCATGGTGATCCCGTCCGCCGCCCGGGCGAGAAGGTAGCCCCCCTTGTTGCCGCGATAGGAGACAAGCAGCTCCGCCTGCGCGAGCTGCTTCAGGATCTTGCTCACCGTGGGCTGCGGCAGGCCGCAGGACTGCGACAGCTCCGCCGCGGTGCGCAGCGTCTCCGGCTCGCGCGAGAGCTGGGTCATCAGGACCACGGCGTAGTCGGCCATCCGGCTGAGCTTGATCATCGCCTTTCCCGCAAATAGGACCGCTTCGGTACGATTGGGAAAATAGTGCGCCGCCCGGCGGTGTCAACGCCCCCGTCCCCCCGCCGTGGGGGGGGGGGGGGGGGGGGGGGGGGGGGGGGAGGGGGGGGGGGGGGGGGGGGG
>JAPPIT010000112.1:0-10847 GCA_028820505.1 Defluviicoccus sp. | reverse complement strand
AAAAACCCCCCGCGTCGGCTCATTTTCAAACCCGGGCCCCCCGCCGGGGGGCCCCCCCCCCCCCCCCCCCCCCCCCCCCCCCCGGCCGTGGGCCCGGCCCCCACGAAAGAGGGGGAGAGGGGTGACAGCGGGGGGACAAGGAGGGCGGATGCGGGCGGGTCGCGATCCGTACCAGCCGACCGCCCGTCAAGTTATCTGTATAAGCCCTCAACTCGGCAGGAATTTCTCGCTGTGGATCGCGGCCGGGTCGATTCCCGCGCCGGCAAGCCAGGCGGTCGCGGCGTCGATCATCGGCGGCGGCCCGCAGAGATAGACGTCGCAATCGCCGGAATTGAGGATTTCCGGCCGCAGCAGCGTCGTCACGTGCCCCGTCGCGCCGGACCATCCTTCCGCACCCTCGACGACGCAGAGCTCGGTCGTCAGGCCGAGGCCGCGTTCGGCGCAGTCATCGAGCTCGTCGAGCGAAAAGAGCTCGGCGGGCGTATTCGCGCCATAGAGGAGGTGGATCGGCTGGTCCGTCGCGCCGGCCGCCAGCATGTGGTCGAACATGGAGAGCATCGGCGCGAGCCCGGTGCCGCCCGCGACCATGACGATCGGCCGGCCGGGCGGGCGCAGGTAAAACCGCCCGAACGGCCCGGTGACCGGCATCTCGTCGCCCGTCTTCGCGGGTCCGGCGACGTAATCGCTCATCGCCCCCTCTTCCAGCACCTTGATGAAGAAGGTGTATCGCCCGGTCTCTTCCGGCGGGTTCGCGAAGGAGTAGGAGCGGACCGCGTCGGATCCCGGCACCCCGAGATGCACGTACTGCCCCGGCATGAAGACGACCGGCCCGTGATCGCCGTCCTCGGGCTCGACGACGAGGCGGACGACGCTCTCCGCCACGGTTTCGATCTCCGCGACGCGGCCTTTCCGCGTGGCCGGCGGCGCCTTGAGCGAGAAGGTCGAGGGGTAGGGATATTCGATCACGCAATCCGACAGCACGTGCATCTGGCAGGTCAGCACCTCGCGCCGCGCCGCCTCCTCCTCGCTCAGCGCGTCCTCGCTGTACTCGTCCAGGCGGTATTCGCCCGAGGTGCACACCCCCTTGCAGGTCGCGCAGGCGCCTTCGAGGCAGTCGGTCTCGATGCGGATGCGGTGTTTCAGCGCCGCGAGGTAGATCGTGTCGTCCTCGTCGGCCTGGATGCGCGCGATGCGCCCGTCGTCGAAGACCAGGGTGACGGTGTGACTCGTCATGGCACGAGGACGGGCTTGAGCGCCTCGCCGTCCCGGATCAGCTCGAACCCGCGCGGCGCTTCGGAGAGCGGAAGTGTGTGGCTGCGGACCGGTTCGATGTCGACGGCCCCCGCCGCGAGAAGCTCGGTCGCGCGCTGCCAGGTCTGCCAGATCAAACGCCCGTGGATGTTCTGCATCGCGGGGCACTTCAACAGCCACCGGGTGAAATCGACCGGGATGGCGGAGGGCGGCGCCCCGACCAGGCGGAAGTCTCCCCCCTTGGCGAGCGCCTGGAAGACCGCGTTGAAGCCGGCCTCGGTGCCGGAGAACTCGATCCCCACATCGACCCCCGCCCCGCCGGTCATGTCCGCCGCCACGGCGGCAGGATCCTCGTTTCCGGCATCGACCGCCCGGTCCGCGCCCATTGTCTCCGCGGCGCGAAGCCGAAGCGGGGCGATGTCGCAGGCGACAATTCGGAGAGCGCCGAGCGCGCGCGCGACGGCGACCGTCATCAGGCCGATCGGACCGCAGCCGTTGACCAGCACGGTCGAGCCGGAAACCCCGGCGCCGGCGAGGCAGGCATGAACGGCGATCCCGAAGGGCTCCAGCATGGCCGCGGTCTCGTGCGGGAGGTCGGGCGGGTTCACCCAGGCGATGGACGCCGGGACCGTCAGGTATTCGGCGAAGGCGCCGTCGATGTCGATGCCGGGATAGCGTGTCTCCTCGCAGAGATGGGCGCGGTCGAGCCGGCACGACCGGCAGCGCCCGCAATAGATGTGGCTCTCCAGGCTCACCCGGTCGCCGACGGCGGGCACTTCGACCCCGGACCCCACCGCCTCCACGGTGCCCGAGACCTCGTGCCCGAGCACGCGCGGCAGCGCCATCCGCCGGGCCATGCGCGGCGCCCAGTTGTAGATCTGCATGTCGGTGCCGCAGATGCCGGCGGCGCCGACCCGAATGGAAATCTCGCCGGGCCCGGGCTCGCGCGGCTCGATCTCGCGGAGCGCGATGCCGCCGATTTCCGGGACGATTTTCTGAAGGCTCAGCAAGGGGCCCTACAGGTGGTAGATGTCGATCGGCCCTTCGAGCCGGTCGTCGATGAAGACGATCTTCTTGCGCGCGATCCTGAGCGCGCCGTCGACCCGCCGGAACGTGAAGTCGTAAAGGCTTCCCCGGGTGGCGGCGCCCTTCTTGCCGTAGACGTGGACGAGGCAGTTCGCCGACGCCTCGACCGAGTCGCCCTCCGCGCTCTCGACCAGGACGTTGCCGATCAGGTGCACGGTGCGGTCGAGCGGGACCGAGGCGTAGGAATCGCGCGACTCGATCCGGAACACCCGGTCCTCGAGCCCGCCCCGGTTCCGGAGGTAGATCAGGTTGAGCTGGGTCTCGGGATCGGTGGTGGTCTCTTCCTCGTTCGCCCAGGCGGGCACCCAGTAGACGGCGTCCTCGGTGTAGAGGTCGATCCACTCGTCCCAGCGCCGCCGGTCGAGCAGCATCGCTTCCCGGGCGATCAGCGCCGCGACCTCGCGCTCCAGGCCGGCGTCGATGCCGTCGCCGTTCATGCGGCGGCGGCTCCGTTCTCCATGCGGTCGCGCCATGCGCGGTAGAAGCCGTGGAACAGCCCTTCATGGTCCCAGTCGGGGCAGCACCCGGCCGGCTCGAAGCCGAGCCTGCGGGCGTCCTCGTCGGGGCCGGCCACGAGGTCGGACAGGCCGCGCGTCATGTCGTTCCAGCGGCTGAGACGTCCGAGCGAGCCGTCCTGCACGGCTTCGAGCGCCGCGATGTCGTCCGAGGTCGCCATTCCCGCGGTCAGGTAGAAGTCCTCGAACTTGCGGAGCCGCGCGGCCCGCGCCGCCTTGCTCTCGCCTTTCGGCGCGATGCAATAGACGGTCACTTCCGCCAGGTCGGGCGAGATCGGCTTCATCAGCCGGATCTGGGTGGACGGGTTGTCCATCAGCATCACGTTGGGGAACAAATAGAGGTTGCGCCCCCGGTTGAGGATCCAGTCGGCCTCGACGGGATCGAGGTTCTCTTCCAGCCAGTCCCTGGACTCGTAGATCGGGCGGACATGCGGCGTGGTGTGCAGCGCCCAGATCGACATGTGGCCGTTGCCCAGATCGTAGGCGCCGGTCGGCACGTTGCCCTTGATGCGTCCGGCCTCGGTCTGTCGCATGCCGACCGTGGCGTCCCGCGTCTCCCGGTTGGCGATCGTGGAAGCGAACACGCGATGGACGGTGGTGACGTGATAGCCGTCGACGCTGTTCTCGGCCTGCAGCTTCCAGTTGCCGCGGATCATGTAGGTCGACGAGCCCGGCACGACCTCCAGCCCGTTCCGCGCCTGGTTCGCGAGGAGGTCGATCCAGCGGGCGGCGGCGCCGAGATGATCCTCCAGAGGCGGCACATCGGCGGTCAGGCTGCCGAAGACGAACCCCTTGTAGGAACCCAGCGCGCCGATGCGGCGCAGGTTGAAACGCTCGCGGGAGAATTCGGGGTCGGAGAAACCGCCCTCCTCGTTCTTGATCCGGATGCAGCGCCCGCCGAGATCGTAGGCCCAGCCGTGGAAGCGGCAGGTGAGCGCGCGCGCATTGCCTTGCCTGAAGGGCGTCAGCAGCGCGCCGCGATGCGAGCACGCGTTGATGAAGCAGCCGAGCGAGCCGTCCTTCTGGCGCATGACGAAGACCGGCTGGCGGCCGATCTCGGTCGCGAAATAGTCGCCCGGGTTCTCGACCTGCCCCTCGTGGCAGAGGAAGACCCATCCGCCCTCGAAGATGCGCTCGATCTCGGCCTCGAACACGGCCTCGTCGGTGTAGATCGACCGGTCGACCCTGAACACGCCCTCGTCGACCCTGTCGTCGACAAGGTCGCGGAAACTCCCCGGATAGGCGGCTCCGTCCATCGTGTCCTCCATCCGACCCGCGGCGCCGACGCCGCGAACGGCCCTGTTTAGCAAACCCGAACGAAACGGTGAAGGCGATGCGGGTTACCGGTCGGCCAGCAGGTCGCAGGCGAGACCGGCCGCCGCGGCGTCCTCGATCGCGATGCCGACCGAATCGTAGATCACCGTCGCGCCTTCCGGAACGGTCTTCGTGCCGGCGAAGACCTCTCCGACCTCCGCGAAGATCTCGCACGCCGATCCGCGCACGTTCCCCGCCTGGTCGCGCGCGGCGTCGTAGGATTCGACGACGACCGTGTTGGCCATGGCCGTGTCGTCGAGTTCGCGCCCGTCCCTGCCGTTCCACCCCACGGAAGCGACGAATGCGCCGGGCTTCAGCCAGTCCCCCATCAGGACGGGCTCCGTGGCGGAGGTGGCGCAGACCACGATGTCCGCATCGCGCACGGCGCTTTCCGCGTTTGCCACGAAGATCGCGCCGATATCCTCTGCCGCGGCGCGCCCGGATGTCTCGGTCCGCGCCCACAGGCGGAGCTCGCCGAGCGACCTGACCGTCGCCAGCGCGGCGGCATGGGCACGCGCCTGCACGCCACTCCCCATGATCGTGACCGCCTCGGGGTTCGGGATCGCCAATTTTCGCGCCGCCGCCGCGGATCCCGCCGCCGTCCTCATCTCCGTAATCAACCTTCCGTCCAGCACGGCGACCGGCGATCCGTTGTCCTTGTCGAAAACCAGGATCGTCGCCTGATGGGTCGGAATGTCGGTGCCGGCATTGCCGTGATAGAGGGTGACGACCTTGACCGCCATGGCATCGCCGATGGCCGGCATCGCGCCGATGAACGCATCCCGCCCCGGCACCGGCAGCATCTGGCGCACCGGCTGCACCACCTCGCCCGCCGAAAACGAGATCATCGCCCGCTCGATCGTGTCGATCAGCACCGGCCATTCGAGAACGCCGGCGATCGCCGCCTCATCGTAGTACGGAAGCGTTTCGAGACCCTTTTTCGCCATTGCGGTTCCTCCAACCTCTCGCGGCCAAGCCTCGCTCAGACGAACGGGTCCGGGCAGGGCAGGCCGAGCGCGACCGCGCCCTGTATCGCGCCGGCGATGTCCCAGGTGAGCGCGATGTGGCGCGCCACCGCGTTGGCGTCGCGCCAGGCGCGGTTGACCGGATCGCCAGCGCTCAAACCGCGCCCGCCCGAGATGGGCTGCAGACGCTCGATCGCGCGGCAGCAGGCCATCGCCGCGAAAGCGTTGTCGCGGCGGTAGCGCACCCGTTCCTCGACGGCGGGCATCGCGCCGGCCTCGCCCCAGGCCACGATCTCGCGCCGGTTGCGGTCGACCAGCGCATGGGCGGCATCGATCTCGGCCATCGATTCGGCGACCCGCAGCTGGATGCTCTGCTGGCTGGCGAGCGGCGCCCCGGTCGCCTGGCTGGTCGAGCGCAACGACGCGGTCAGGTGCTCGACCGCCCCCCGCGCCGCGCCGATCGCCACCCCGATCAGGTTGAAGCTGAAGACGGCCATCTGCGGCAGCCGGTAGAGGTAGCCCGGATTGACCGCACAACCGGGCCCCTCCCCCGCGCATAGCGCCGCGAACCGCGCGATCCTGCGGTCGGGAACGAACGCATCCTCCACCACGATGTCGTTGCTGCCGGTCCCCGCGAGCCCGGTGGCGTACCAGGTATCGACGATCCGGCAATCGTCCAGCGGCACGACCAGGTAGCAGGGCTCTCCGCCCGATTCTCCGTCCGCGGAAAGGTTGGCCACCAGGATCGCCCACCGGCAATAGTCGACGCCGCTGGAGAACGGCCAGCGTCCCGATATCCGGTATCCGCCGTTCGCACGCTCGGCCGCGATCTCCGAACCCGCGAAGGATGTCGCGACGCAGGTCTCCGGATCGTCGCCCCAGACCTCCTCCTGCGCCTCGCCCGGCATCATGCCGAGGAGCCAGCCGTGGCAGGCGAGCAGCCCGACCACCCAGGCGCTCGACGGGCAGGCGCGGGCGAGTTCCATAGACATCTCGGTCTGGATGCCGAAGGGCAGCTCCAGCCCGCCGAAGCCACGCGGCTGCATCACCCGGTAGAACCCGGCCTTCAGGAAGGCCTCATGGGTCTCGGGAAGCAGCTTGCGGGCGGTCTCCGTCGCTCGGGCGCGTTCCCGCAGCGCCGGGATCATCGCCCGCGCGGCTTCCAGGATCGTGTCCGGGTCGTCGGTGTCGATCATCGCGCCCTAGCAGGTGTAGTTGAGCCCCAGCCTGCCGCCGTCCGCATAGACGGTCTCGCCGGTGATGTAGCTCGCCTTGTCGCTGGCGAGGAAGGCGACGATGTCGGCGATCTCGCGCGGGGTTCCCATGCGCTTGAGCGGGGTCCGCGACATCGCCACCCGCATGGCCTCGGGGTCCTCGTTGACCGCCGCCATCATGGCCGTGTCGATCGACCCGGGACCGACCGCGTTGACCCGGATGCCGTGCGGCGCGAGCGCGAGCGCGCTTGCCTTGGTCAGCTGCATGACACCGCCCTTGGACGCGCAATAGGCGGCGATGGTGGGGATCGCGACCTGGGCGTTGACCGACGACATGTTGACGATGGAGCCCGGGATGCCGGCCGCGACCATGGACCTCGCCGCGCGCTGGGTGGCGAGAAACGTGCCCACCAGGTTGACGTCGATCACCGAGGCGAACTGCTCGAGCGTGGTCTCGAGGAAATCGCAGGGCACCGCGATTCCGGCGCAGTTCACCAGTATCGAAAGCGGCCCGATTTCGGCATCGATACGGTCGAACATCGACGAGACCTGCGCGGGGTCGCCCATGTCGCAGTTCATCGCGACGGTATCGCCGCCGAGCCGGGTCGCGGCCTCCTTCACGCCCGCCTCGTCGATGTCGGCGAGGACGATTCGGGCGCCGTCCTCCGCGATTGCCTCCGCGCAGGCGTATCCGATTCCCTGCGCCGCGCCGGTGATCAGGGCCGTCGGCCGGTCGTTCATCCGCAATTCCTTCTCTCGGCGTTGTCGGTCAGACCGACTTCGCGATCTGGGCGGCGGCGAATGCCAGGCCGTAGAGCCTCGACCTGACCGGAGCCAGCCGGTCCGCCTCCGGTTCGCTCACCGGCAACGGCAAATCCTCTTCCCGTCCGCCGGCCAGGAGCTCGGCCATCGCCCTGCCGAACACGGTTCCCGGCGCGATGCCGCGGCCGTTATAGCCGATGGGCGTGTAGAGCCCGTCCGCCAGGCGGTGAATCCGCGGCAGGTGGTCGGGCGTCATGGCGATCTGCCCGAACCACGCCTTCTCGAATTCGACCGGTCCCAAAGAGGGGAAGACCCGCCGGAGACTGCGCGCCGCCCAGCGCCGCGACAGTCCATTCTCGCCGCCCAGCACGCGGCCCATCGAACCCAGGATCAACCGGTCGAAAGCGTCCCGCCGGACCGCCAGCATGAACGGCGCGGTATCCCACAGCCCCTGCCGCTCCGGCAGAACGGCCTGCCCCCGGTTGCCGAGCGGCACGGTCGCCACCTGAAAATAGTGAATGACGGTGAAGGTCCGCCTGAGGCCGGGCCAGAGATCGTCCGTATAGGCGTTGGTCCCGAGCACCACGGCCCGCGCGGCAACCCGGCCGCGGTCGGTCTCGACGATCCACTTCTCGCCGTCGCGGCGCAAAGCCTGCGCGGTAACGCCGGTCGAGATCCGGGCGCCGGCGCTGAGCGCCGCGCGCGCGAGCCCCCTGACATAGCCCATCGGGTTGATCGTGCCCGCGCGCCGGTCCAGCAGCCCGCCGTGATAGGCGTCGCTGCCGATCTTCTCCGCCGCCTCTTCCCGGGACAGGAGTTCCACCGGCGCGCCGAGCCTTTGCCACTCCTCCGCCCGCCGTTCCAGGTCCCGGAACCCGCGCGGCGAGTGAGCGGCGTGGATGGTGCCGCTCCGCGTGAGCTCGCAGCGGATCTGGTGCCGCTCGATCAGCGACATCACGTAGGCGGGCCCTTCTCCGAGCACCTTTGTCAGGACGGCGCCCCGCTCCTCGCCGAGGCGTGCGCGGACGTCCCAGGGCGGCAGCCACACGCCGGGATTCAGGAGACCTACGTTGCGGCCGGAGCCGCCGTGGCCGATCCTTTGGGCTTCCAGCACATGGCAATCGAGCCCGCGCTCCGCCGCATGCAGCGCCGTGGACAGCCCGGTAAAGCCGCCGCCGACGATCGCCACGTCCGCTTCGACGTCGCCATCCAGCGGCGAGTCAAGGTCCGCCTCGTCGGCGGTCACGTCCCAGAGCGAGATCGACGGCGTTGTGGACATGGCGCCTAGAGTCCGTTTCCGAAGTTCATTCGCATGCGGTCGGCCCGGTGCGGAGTCTCGGGTCGAACCATTCCCATACGCCGTCATGCCCGGACTTGTTCCGGGCATCCACGTCTTGCGGCATCGCGGTGCGGGCCGGGCACGGGCGAGGCGGCGGAGGGACGTGGATGCCCGAAACAAGTCCGGGCATGACGCGGTGGGGGCACCGTCCAGATGGATAGAAACTTCTGAACCGGCACACTAGCGTCTGCCCGTTTCGGATATAAGCGCCTCTACCCCTGCCTCGCCGACCATGACGGAAGAGAACGGGCACGGCCTATACGTGGGCGGCGGGCGAGAACAGGTTGGGCTGGTTGTTCTTCGCGATGCTGGATTTCCGCGTCGGCGGCGGGGTGTTGCGGCTCTTGCCGATAAAGCGCGGGACGCCCGAGGTAAAGCAGGCCGCGATCGCCGGGAAGTCGCCGTTCTTGATCGAGCCCAGCGCATCGTCCTTGGAGCAGCCGAGCGGGTTGTCGAGCACCAGGACGTCGGCCTCCAGCCCGGGCTTCAGGAATCCGGTGTCGAGCCGGTAGACCTTGGCGACGTTGCCGGTCGCCGCCGCGATGATCATCTCGGCGGGGTATTCGGACAGGCAGGACAGCTCGCAAACCGACTTGATCATGCCGAGCGGCATCACCCCGGTTCCGGTCGGCGTGTCCGTCGCGATCAGGAACCGGTCGTACTGGTCGGCCTCGACCGCGAGGTTGAGGCACAGCAGCGCGGTCCGAATGTTGCCCGCCTGGCAGATCTGCAGCGCGATCTCGGTCTCGTTGACGATCGGCGCGAAGTCCTCGTCGGGCATCGCCACCGGCCCGCCGTTGACATGGAACGACACGTCGGGGCGCATGTCCATCAGGTGCTTGCCGATGATCGCGGACGAATCGGGGATCGACGCCCCGCCGGTGTGGCAGTTGACGATCATTCCCGAGGCCTGCGCCATCTTCACGTAGGGCGTGTACTCGAACGGCGACTGGAACTTTCCGAACCCCGCCTTGGCGAGCCAGATGCCCTTGTCGGCCATCTCGTCGAAATCTTCCGCCGTAAGCCCCGGCTCCAGGATCACCGCGCCGGCGTGGACCCGCATCCCGCCCGGCCGGTAGTTGTCGAAGCACTTCTTGGCGGCGATGGCGAGCGCCTTCACCCCCTCCGGATCGCTCGGCCGCCCCGGCACGTGCACCTCGCAGGCGGTGATCGAGGTCGTGGTCCCGCCGTGGAGATAGCTTTCGAGAAAGCCCACCGTCTTCTGCCGCGGGGTGTAGTCGCCGAAAGTGTTGTGCACCTGGGAATCGATCATGCCCGGCATCGCCGTCATGCCGCCGGCGTCGAGCACCACGTCGCAATCCTCGATCCTCGACGCCTCGACGGTGCCGACCGCCTCGATCGTCCCGTCCTTCATCAGGATCGAATCGCCGGGCGCGATCGGGTCCCGCCAGTCTCCGGTGACGATGGTGGCCAGGTTGACGATTGCGGTCTTCATTCTTCCCTCCCCGGTACGGCCGGTCAGACCAGCCCGTCCTCGCCCTTTGCGTCTTCCTTCCTAAGCCCGCCGACGCGGTGGTTGAGCCGGCCGCGATTGGCGATGCAGCAGATCACCGCGATCTCGTCGGGCAGCGGCGCGTCGGGCACCATGACGCTCATCCCGTCGTAATGCGAGCGGACGTAGAGGGCGTCCTTGTGGGCGAGCGGGATGTCGATGGGCTCGCCCGGATAGGCGCGCTTGGTGAAGGACGAGATCCAGGCCTGCCCGCCGCCGACCGCGTCCCGCATGGCGTTGCCGTAGACCGTGGTCAGCATCGCGACCCCGTGCTCCTGCTCGCCCGCCGACCCGATCAGCGCCGCCTTGCCGTAGGAGTCCGGCGCATACGGGCCCAGCGCCTCGACGGCCATCGCCGAGATCTTCTCCCCGATCGCAGTGGACGCGTCGATCAGCCCGCTCAGGTCCTCGACATAGCCTTGCCCCGCGAGCGGGTTCTCGACCACCGCGACGACGGCCACCTTCCTGAGCGGCTCGTTGGTCTCGCGGCCCATCTCGCTCATGGTCTCGTCCACGGCGGTGAACAGCTTCCGGATATGCATCCGCCTCTCCCCGGTATCGCCCGCGATCTTAGGCGCCGGACGCGGCTCAGGGAACTGCGCGCTGGTAGCGCCGAGCGACGAATTTGGGCACACTCCGCGACGTTGCAGGAGAACCGTCGTGCCGACCAACCCGCTGTTCAACGACAACCGGATGAAGCTCGGCATCATCGCGATGAACTGCAGCCACGGCTCGACCATCACGACGGCCGAGAACACATGGGAGATGACCTGGCCCGACACGCGCGAGGTCGCGGTGATGGCCGACCGGGCGGGGCTCGAGGTGCTGCTCCCGGTGTAAGCCTTCGGGTCCCGGGGGATTGAAGGTGCCGGGCGAGTAGCGCCCCGC
>JAPPIT010000108.1 GCA_028820505.1 Defluviicoccus sp. | reverse complement strand
GGATCGAGATCGAGGGGCCGGCCGACACCGACATGGACGCGCTGAAGCGCATGGGATGCGTCACCGAAATCGTCAACTGGCGCACCCGCGTGTTTACGCCGAACGCCGATGTCGTGGCGCGCATCCTGGAGCGCTGGCCGCTCGCCGCCTGATCCTGCCGCGCCGGGATCATCCGTATGGCCGGCCCGGCGGCCGCCGGACGCGGCATCGGCCCCAACCCGTGTCGCCGGCCCGCCTGCATCTTCCGCCCTCCCACCGCTTCCGTCGCCGGCGCGGCCAGGCTACATCTGCCCGACACGCCGGTCCTTTCTCCCCACGACAAGGAGATTTCAGCCATGACCGCCCAGACGCTCCCCGACGAACCCAACTTCTGTTTCGTGCCGGCCTACGATGTCGAGGTCGACGTCCAGCAGATCCGCATCGTCATCGAGGGACTCGCCGGGCACGTCCCCACCGCGCTCATCGCGCTCGACCTCGACGACGCGCTCTCCATTTGCGACAAGCTCAACCGCCGGCTCGGCTACGACCGCGAGGCCTGGACCGCCATGGCGGCGGCTTCCATGCGCGCGGAGGACGACGATCCGGAGAGCGATCCCTGGCACTGAAACGGGACCCCCGTTGCGCAGCCGGCCGGGCGCCCACTGCCCCGTTCCCCGATGTATCGTTTGATGATACATTCCGGCCATGATCCTGAGCACGCGGGGCAAGCTCGCCGCCGATGCCGTCCGCGACCGCTACGGCAAGGGGTTCCCGACCCATCTGGTCAAGCGGACGCGCGCCATGCTGTCGGCGATGAACGCCGCCGCCGTGCTCGACGATCTGCGGTTCCCGCCAGGCAACCGCCTCGAAGAACTCAGGGGCGACCGGGCGGGGCAGCACTCGATCCGGATCAACGAGCAGTGGCGCATCTGCTTCGTCTGGACGGATCGGGGACCCGCCGAGGTCGAGATCGTGGACTACCATTGATGGGGAAGACCATGCCGCTGCTGAAGAACCCCTGCCACCCCGGCGAAGTGCTCGCCGAACTCTATCTCGAACCGCTCGGCATGAGCGCGATCGCGCTCGCCGGGCAGCTGAAGGTGCCGCGCACGCGGATCGAGCGGCTGGTGAAGGGCGAGACCGGGTTGAGCGTCGACACCGCGATGCGGCTCGCCAAGTTCTTCGGCACCACCGCGGAGTTCTGGATCGACCTGCAACGGGCCCACGATCTCGCCCGCGCCCACGAAACCGTCGACCTCTCCGACATCACGCCCCTGCCGGCCGCCTGAACGTTCGCTCGCGGTCCGGCCTCGCGATCCTGCCTGCTCCGCGGCCGGCCCGCCCTCGGCCGGTGTCGTGCGCGGGATGACCGCCGCACCGAACTCCGCCACTGGAGCGTGGCGCCGCCCGTCCCGCTGCGCAGCCGGCCCGCCGCCGTCCGCGCTCACCCGCGATACGCCAGCCACCGCCAGGCGCCCCACGCCGGAAGGCTCAGCACCCCCGCGCTGACGGCGATCGCCACGGGGCCGAGCAGCCCGGCGAGGACCGAGGCCCACACGGTGAGCGCGCCGAGCGCGATCCCCGCGACCCACGCCCCGCGCCGGTAGCCCAGTCGCCGCAGTCGCCGGCAGCCGAGGGCGAGCGGCAGGCCGCAGGGCACGGTGACGGCGAGCGGCCCCAGCGCCGCCAACGCTTCTCCGGAATCCGCGAATCCCACCGCCGACGGCCCCAACCGGACCGCCGCCTGCGCCGCCACCCCGACCGGCAGCCAGAGCAGCGCCAGCAGCCAGAACCCGAGACCCCGGAACCGGTTCCCTTCTTCCATGGCGCAGGCTTGCACCGGACGCGGCAGCCGTTCAAGCGGATCCATACCCCGCATTTCGGGGGAGAGAAGAGCGGGCAGGGGGCGAAGCCGCTGACGCAGAGGGAGCGGCGATCGCAACCGGGGAGATCGGGGATATGGCGACACATACCTATGCGGGGATCGGGGCGCGCGCGACGCCGGCGGAAGTGCTGGCGGTCATGACGAAGATGTCGGGATGGCTGGCGAGGACGGGCTGGCGCCTGAACACGGGCGGCGCGAAGGGAGCGGACTCCGCGTTCGCCGAAGGAGCGCCGTCCGGATTGCGGACCCTGTTCCTGCCCTGGCGCGGCTACAACGGCCTCGACGGCGCGGACTGCCTCCACCTGACCGACTTCGAGCGCGCGGTGTGCATGGACTACGCCGCCCGCCTGCATCCCGCCTGGGACCGCTGCTCGCCGGGCGCACGCCTGCTCCATGGGCGGAACGTCGCGATCATCCTCGGCCCGGAGCTGACCGATCCCGTCGACACGGTGGTTGCATGGAGCGAACGCGGCGAGGCGGTGGGCGGCACCGGCATGGGCATCCGCATCGCCGAAGACAGCGGCATCCCGGTGCTGAACCTGGGGAGCATGGCGCCGCGGGCCGTGTGCGAGCGCCTGGCCGCGATCCGCCGCGCCGGTCCGCGGTCGTAGAGCGGGAGAGGAGCGTCTGTCGGGCGAGTGTCCGGCAGGCCGGAGGGCGTGCGTCCCCCGCGCCGATGCCGGGCCGGGCAACGGCAGAGGAGACCCGCCCATGTTCCATCCCGAATTCCGTCTGGCCACCCCGACCGGCGGCGACCTTCTGACCGAACTGGGCGTCCGTCCCGAGCTCGTCCGCGAGGTGACCGAGGACGAGCGAGCCATCCGCTGTCCCGACCGGGGCGCGGCCTTTCCCGAACGCAGCTTCGCGAGCCTCGTCCCGGAACCGTCTCTGGACCAAGGCCTGCACGAGCCTGGACCCGACGAGCTCCGGGACCCGGCGTCGTCGCTCTCCCTGGCCGATTAGAGGCGGAGGGGGGCTTGGAGAGTTTGAACGGTCGGGGGTTCGGGGGAGTGACCCCGGCCTCCGGTCGTTCGCAACCCATCGTCATCAACCAGCAACCACAGGAGACCGTCATGGCCTTCGGAAAGAACTTCGCGGAAATCATCGGCCGGCTCGGCGCCGACGCCGTCATCAACCATCTGCCCAACGGCGGGCGGGTCGCCAATCTGAACATCGCGACCGACGAGAGCTATCTGGATCG
>JAPPIT010000053.1 GCA_028820505.1 Defluviicoccus sp. | reverse complement strand
CAGATCCAGGGCGGCAAGACCCTGACGCGCTCGATCCAGCAGGTCGCCGAAGGCAAGACCGACATCGCGGCGATGCCCATCGTGCTGCATTTCCTGATGTCGCGCGCTCTTGGCCCCTACAGCTCGCTCGGCCGCAAGAAGGGCGCGGAACTCGCCGCGAACCTGCGCGCGCTCTACCCGTATCACGGCATCGCGGGCTTCTTCCTGGTCGCCTATGCGAGCACCGGCATCGACAGCTGGGACAAGATCAAGGGCAAGACCGTGTTCAACGGCCCGCCGCGCGGCGGCGCGCTCAACACGGCCCGGTCGGTCATCCGGCTCACCACCGGGCTGAACGACGGCAAGGGCTATGCCGGCAAGCAGATCGCGTGGGGCCAGGCCAACGCGATCTTCCTCGACCGCTCGGTCGAGGCGGCGGTGCGCCCCGGCACCAACCCGGCGAGCTGGATGCCGATCCTGGCGGCCGCCGGCAAGATCAACATGGTGTCCGTGCCCAAGGCCAAGTGGGAAGGCAAGGCGTGGCAGAAGTTCCTGAGCGCGCCCGGCAACGCGCCGGCCATCTTCCCGGTCAGCCAGCTGGCCCATTACGGCGACAACGTCAACGTGATTTCCGAGGACGACATGTTCCGGTCGGTGACCGCGCCGTTTTCCGACGGCGTCCACAAGAACATGGACAAGCGCATCGCCAAGGCCCTGACGGCGGCGTTCATCGAGAGCGTGCCCAACCTCCACCGCAAGGTTCCCTTCGCCAAGGGGCTCCATTTCGGCAAGATCGACGACAAGACGATGGCGCTCTGCAATGCCGGCACCAAGCTGCACCCGGGCGCGGTCGAGGCTTGGGAAGAGGCGGGCTACAAGGTGGACGACTGCATGAAGCCGGCCTCGTAAGCCGGCGCGCGAGAAGCCGAACCGCGAACCGGAGCGCCGGCCCGCAAGCGCTCCGGTTCGTTTTCCCGCGCCGGGCTTGAGCGCGACGGCGAATACCAGGTGTCGGAAACTCCCACCAATTCCACCGGGCCGCCCGACGACGAAGGGAAGCAACCCCCCGTTTCAGGAATGTCGGAGGCGCCCATCGAGGCGAGCGGCGACTGGATGGGCCGCCTCGCGCTCGCGCTCGCCTTCGCCCTGGTGGTCATGGGGATGGCCAACAACCTTCCCAACATCCCGGGCTTGCTCGAGGCTGTCCGGTCGATCCCCGGGCTGGAGAACCTCCCCCGGCTGAGCAAGTACAGCTCGGAATTCTTCTTCCCGCTGATGTTCTCCCTGATGCTGGTCGTGGCCCTGCTCGTGTCCTCCTTCGGGCGGAAATGGCGCGACGGGCCGCGGCACCGGTTCTGGCTGGGATGCGGGCTCGACGCGCTGATGCTGGCAGCGATTCTCGGGACCTCGCTGGTCTATCTGATCGAGCACGATCAGGTGTGCCTGATCGACACGATCAGCGGCGAACGCGACCGGCTGCTCGCCGAGGCCAAGGCGCGGGCGGACGAGTACATCGCCATCTACGGGACGCCGCCGGTCGAGGAATATCCCGAATGCCAGGCCATCCTCGGCAACTGGATCCTGCCCTGGCTGCTCTTCGCGGTGACGATCTTCTTCGTCTACGTCGTCCGGGTCTGGGGGCTTCCGATCGTCGCGGTGGCGATCGCGATCGCGCTCTACACGGTCCTGTCGGCGGCGGCGTGGTATTTCGACTGGACCGACCACCGCTACCTCACCACCTCGATCGGCACCGTCGCCGAAGGGGCGAAGAACTACGCGGCGGGCGTGATCGGCGCGCGTAACGCGATCACCCTCGAATCCAACGGGCTCCTCGGCCAGTTCCTCAACATCACCGTCAACATCGTCTTCCCCTATGTGGTCCTGGGCGCGCTGTTCGGCGCTTCCGCCGGCGGCCGGTCGCTGATCAAGCTGGCCGTCGTCATCACGCGGAATTTGCGCGGCGGCCCGGCTCACGCCGCGATCGTGGGCTCGGCCACGTTCGGCACGATTTCGGGCGGCCCGGTGGTCAACGTGCTCGGCACTGGAACGCTCACCATCCCGATGATGATGCGGTCGGGTTTCGCGCCGACCTTCGCGGGCGGCGTCGAGGCGGCGGCGTCGAGCGGCGGCCAGTTCATGCCGCCCGTCATGGGGATCGCCGCGTTCGTGCTGTCGGCGCTCTCGACGGTGCCCTATTCGGAGGTGATCGTCGCGGCCTTCCTTCCCGCCCTCGCCTATTTCCTGAGCCTGTTCCTGGTCGTCGTCTTCGAGGCCCGCCGATCCGGTCTGAAGGTCGTCGGGCAGCTGACCGAGAGGCAGAGGCTCACGCGGGAGGACTGGATCAACCTGCTGATGATCGCGGGTCCGATCCTGCTC
Source organism: Defluviicoccus sp. (assembly GCA_028820505.1). Taxonomy (GTDB): domain Bacteria; phylum Pseudomonadota; class Alphaproteobacteria; order MPNO01; family MPNO01; genus MPNO01. The sequence continues at coordinate 752 of JAPPIT010000053.1, read as the reverse complement.
ATCCTGGTCCTGCTGCTGACCAAGAAGGATGCCGTCGGCACCGGCCTCCTCGGCTGGGTCTTCGGCTACACCCCGGGCAGCGGCGAGGCCCTTCCCTGGATCCTCAAGCTGTTCCAGAACGCCGCCGGCGATCCCGACTCGGCCGGCTTCTGGGCGGTCATCCTGCTGCTCGCCCTGCTCTTCCTCGACGAGGAGGTGAGGAAGGCGCCGCGCAAGATCGTCTCCGCGCTTTCGAGCGCCGGGCTGATCATCGCGGAGCTGTTCCTGCTGCTCACCGCGGTCGCTGTGATCGATGTCTGCATCAATTTCACCAACTTCACCGGGATCATGACCATCGACATCCTGAACTGGCTGAAGACGGTCTCGACCTTCACGCTGTTCGGGCAGGAGCTCACCATCGGCGGCCCGGTATACCTGATGCTGGCGCTGGTGACGGCGATGATCGTGACCATCCTGCTGGGCATGGGCATGCCGACGCTGCCGGCCTATGTGAACGTGATCCTGATCATCGGTCCGCTGCTGGTGGCGCTCGGGACGTCCTATTTCACGGCCCACATGTTCATCTTCTATTTCGCCGTGGCCTCGGCGATCACGCCCCCCGTCGCCATCGCCGCGTTCGCGGCGTCCACCATTTCGAAGGCCGAGCCGATGGCGACCGGAGTCCAGGCGGTGCGCGTCGGAATCGTCATGTTCACGATTCCCTTCGTGTTCGCCTTCTATCCCGAACTCCTGCTGATCGAGCAGGCGCAGCT
>JAPPIT010000179.1 GCA_028820505.1 Defluviicoccus sp. | reverse complement strand
CCGGACGCCAAAATCAGCCGCGTGACAACGAAAATCGCCACAGCGCACATTCCTCAGGGAGAATTCAAGAATGGCGACCGACCCGAAATTTCAACCGGTGGAGTATGGAGAACCGACGGCCGGGAGGAAACCTGTGGGCCTTCGACGGCTTCGGCGATTTTTGGCTTTCATTCCCGGCGATAGTCTTTCCTTTTTGCCGCGAAGGTCAAACAAATAAACCTTATGCGCAGGACGCTGGGCGCGAATGGTTTTTCTTGGTCGTCGATCCGCTCCTGTACTAGCCTTGTCGGATTATCGAGACACCGGGGAAGGCCGAAAAATGGCGATCACGCACTCCACGCACGAAGCACCCACGCAGGAAGTCGCACTGCCCTCTGCCCTGGCCGGGATCAACAGCAACGTGCTGGACGACGCGGTCCTGAAGAAGCTGGTGGACCCGGATGTCTACTACGCCCTGGCGCAGTGCCGCGCGACGGGGGTGCCGATGGATCGGGAGTTCGCCAACGCTCTGGCGAAGTCGATCCGGGAATGGGCGCAATCCAAGGGCTGCATCGGCTATTCCCACTGGTTCTCGCCGATGCGGGGCGCGATTCACGGAGAGAAGCTCGAGACGTTCGTCGGGGTCGATTTCGCCACCGACCGGCTGATCATCGAACTCTCGGGCTCGCAGCTCTTCCAGACCGAGACGGACGGTTCCTCGTTCCCCAACGGGGGGCTCCGGGAGACCCACCAGGCGGCGGCCTATATCGGCTGGGACACCGGATCGCCGCCGTTCGTGTACCGCCAGACGCTCTATATCCCGTCCGCCTTCGTGACCTGGAACGGGGAGGCGCTGGACCAGAAGACCCCGCTGCTGCGCGCCGACATGGCGGTCAACGAGTTGAGCGTGCGGCTCCTGTCGCTCCTCGGGGACAACGTCACCCGCGAGGTGGTGTGCAACGTCGGCTGGGAGCAGGAATTCTTCCTGATCGACAGGGAGAAGTATCTGGCGCGGCCCGACCTCGTCGCCGCGGGGCGCACGCTGCTCGGCGCGGCGCCGCTGCGCGGCCAGGAAATGGATACCAACTACTTCTCCAAACTGTCTCCCCGGGTGAACCGCTACATCGCCGAGGCGCGGGACATGATGTGGGAGCTCGGGATCTCGATCCACTGCACCCACAACGAGGTGGCCCCGGCCCAGCACGAGATCTCGCCGATCTTCGGTCTGGCGAATCTCGCGGCGGACACCAACGTGCTCGCCATGGACGTGCTCCGCGATCTCGCCTTCGACCACGATTTCACCGTGCTGTTCCACGAAAAGCCGTTCGCCGGCATCAACGGCACGGGCAAGCACAACAACTGGGGACTCAACACCGACAGCGGCGTCAATCTGTTCGTGCCGGGCGAAACCGAGGAGGAGGACCGGCGCTTCATCGCCTTCGTGGCGGCGCTGCTGCGCGGGGTCAACAAGCACGGGGACCTGCTGCGCTGCGGGGTGTCGACGGCGGGGAACGACCACCGGCTGGGCGCCCAGGAGGCGCCCCCCGCGATCATCACGCTCCATCTCGGCGAACGCCTCGAAGCGCATGTGAAGGCGGTCGCAGAGGGCGGCGGCTTTGGGGGATACGGGACCGAGAAGAAGGAGATCGAGATAACCGCGCCGGTCGCCGACGTCAGGGCCAACCTGGAAGACCGCAACCGCACCGCGCCGTTCCCCTGGTGCGGCAACCGCTTCGAATTCCGCGCCGTGGGCGGCAACCAGCACATAGCGTTCCCGCTGACGATGGTAAACGCGGCGCTCGCGGACAGCCTGAAGCACATGTGCGACGAGATCGACGCGGGCAAGCCGGCGGACCAGGTCATCCGGGAGACCATCCAGGAAAACCAGGGAGCCCTGTTCAGCGGCGACGGCTACTCCGATGCGCTCTACGAGCACGCCGAGAAGCACGGCCTGATCCACCTCAGGAGCAGCCCGGAAGCCTACGAGGCGCTGACGGCGGACAAGAACCTCAAGCTGATGGGGGAACTCGGCATTTTCAACGAGCGTGAGCTCGCCGCGCGTCAAAGCGTCCTTCAGGAGGCTTACGCCACCGAGATCCAAATCGAGGCGCGCGCGCTGTTGCGGATATTGCGGACCCTGATCGTTCCGGCGGCCGTGGGGGATACCAATGCCGACCGGGAGTCCGGGTTCCAGTCGCCGCTGTTCGACGAGAAACGGAAACTCGTCGAGCGGCTTCTTTCGGAAACGGAAATGCTGGCCGACGCATTCGAGGCGTTCCCGCATGACGATACCGGACAGGCGGCGTCATACGCGCACGAGACCCTCAAGCCGCGCATGCAGTCCGCGCGGGATGCGGCGGACGCGCTGGAAACCCTGGTCGACGCCCGGGCATGGCCGATACCGACCTATTCGGAGGTCCTGCATCATCATCAATAGAAGGGCGGCCGGGGTTTTGCTATAGCTGGCCGGACGCGCCCGTAGCTCAGCAGGATAGAGCACGAGATTCCTAATCTCGGGGTCGCAGGTTCGAATCCTGCCGGGCGCGCCACCCGCGGGCGTGCCTACACCTTGTGGTAACCCCTGAACCAGTCGACGAATCGCGGAACGCCGATGTCGATGGGGGTGACGGGAGCGAAGCCGAGATCCCGGCGGCTCTCGGAAATGTCGGCACAGGTCTCTTTGACGTCGCCCGGCTGCATCGGGCGGAAGTCGATCTTCGCCCTGGTCCCGAGACTGTCTTCCAGGATCGCGATCAGCCGCATCAGGGGCTCCGGGCGATTGTTGCCGATGTTGTAGAGCCGGTGCGGCACGCCGCCGGCCGCATAGGGCGGGTTGTCGAGCGCCGCGGCGACAGCGGGGACGACGTCGTCGATGAAGGTGAAGTCCCGCTTCATGTCGCCGTCGTTGAACACCTCGATGGGCCGGCCTTCGAGGATCGCGGCGGTAAACTTGTAAAGCGCCATGTCAGGGCGCCCCCACGGCCCGTAGACCGTGAAGAAACGAAGCCCGGTCTGCGGAATGCCGTAAAGATGACCGTAGCAATAGCTCATATGCTCGTTCGCCCTCTTGGTCGCTGCGTAGAGCGATAGCGGCGTATCGGTCCGGTCCCCGACCGCGAAGGGCAGCTTCGCGTTGGCGCCGTAGACGGAGCTCGAACTGGCATAGACGAGGTGCTTGAGGCCGGACAAATGCCGGCAATATTCCAGCACCGTCATGTGTCCTGCGAGGTTCGCGTCGACATAGGCGAAAGGACGGTCGCGCGAGTACCGCACGCCGGCCTGCGCGGCGAGATGGACGACACGGTCGATCCCGCGGATGCCGGTGAGCGCCGCGAATACCGCGTCGCGGTCCGCCAGGTTCAGCCGGAGCGGGGTGAACCCCCCGTGCCGCCGGAGGCGGCCTGTCCGCGCCTCCTTGAGCCCGGAATCGTAATAATCGGTGACCGCGTCGAGCCCGACCACCGTTTCCCCGCGTCCGAGCAGGAATTCGCTCACATGGTAGCCGATGAAGCCGGCGGCGCCGGTGACCAGTACCGTCATTGCCGCCGGCCGTCCGCGATCAGGGCCAGAAGACGGTCGCGCACCGCCTTGCGGTCGATCTTGCCGGTGCCCCCGACCGGCAATTCGTCGACCGCGAAGATATGGCGGGGATGCGCGTAGGCCGGACCGCGTTCCAGCGCGAACGCCTTGAGCGCCGCCTCGTCCGCCTGCCGGCCGGAGCGCAGGGTGACCAGCGCAGCGGGCGCGAGGTCCTTCAGCGCGTGCGGCACCGGGGCTACGACGGCGTCGATCACGTCGGGATGCTGGACCAGAAGGAGCTCCACCTCCTTGGGATTGATGTTCTCGCCGCCGCAGGAGAACTGGTCGTCGGTCCTGCCCTGGAAATAGAAGAACCCCTCCGCGTCGCGGCGAAAGAGGTCGCCGGTGCGGAGCCAGCCGTCCCTTATCCGCTCGGCGTCGAGGTCGGGCCGGTTGTTGTAGCCGACGAGAACCGCGGGCGAACGGACCCACAACTCGCCCTCTTCCGGCTCCTCGCCCCGCTCGCTCATCAGCTTGATGCCGACCTCGGGAGCCGCCAGGCCGCAGCTTCCGCGCGGCGCGGGCCTCCCGTCGACCGCTTCGCGCAGGGGTCCCCCGCCCTCGGTCAAGCCGTAGGCCTCGATCACGCTCGCGCCGAAGGCGTTTTCGACGGCGGCGATCAGCTCCGCGCCGACGACCGCCGATCCCATCTCCAGCATTTTGAGGGCCGAAAAATCGAGGCTGTCGAGAAGGTCCCGCTCGGCGAGCATCATCCGGTACATCGCAGGCACGCCGCCCGCCTCGGTGCAGCGGTGCTCGCTGAGCGCCCGCAGAAAAAGGCGGGGCTCGAAACGCGGCAGAATCGCCACCGAGGCGCCGACATGCAGCTTGGGCTTCACCGACACCCGCATCGCGTTCTTGTGGTAGAGCGGCCCGGCGATCAGTGCCCGGTCGTCGGCCGACGCGGGCCAATGGCGCTGCGACGAGCCGATCGCCCAAAGCATTCCGTCATGGGCGAGCAGCACGCCCTTGGGCCGGCCGGTCGACCCGGACGTGTAGGGCAGGAACGCGACCTGGCGCGGCGCGATCGGCGGGGGCTCGAACGCGCCGGGATCGGCTTGCGCGAGCACGGCTTCGTAGTCTTCCCAGCCGGCCGGCGCGGGCGCGACGGAAAGGCGCGGCGCAAGCCCCGCCTCCTCGGCGATGGCTTCGATCCCGGGATGCGCACCCGGCGAGATCACGGCCGCCTTGCAGGCCGAGTCCCCGACCACGAAGCGTATCGTGTCCGCGCCGAGCCGGATATTGAGCGGGACCGGGACGAGCCCCGCGCGCATCGCCCCGAAAAACGCTTCGACGAACTCGAACCGGTTCGCCATGGCGAGCAGGACGCGGTCTCCCGGGGCCAGGCCACGCCCGGCAAGCGCGGCGGCAACCCGGTCCATCCGCGCGTCGAGCTCGCCGTGCGTAATCTCCGCCGCCGGCGACCGCGACAGATCGACGATCGCGGTCCGGCCGGGATGGACGGCCGCGGCGGCCCGGTTGAAATAACCCAGGTTGGACTGCCGCCTGCCCGTCATCGGGTGTGTCCGAGCGCGGCCAGGATGGAATCGGGCGTGATCGGGATCGCCTCGACCCCTGTGCCCAGCGGCGCGAGCGCGTCGTTCACCGCGTTGAATATCGTCCCCGGCGCGGCGGCGGTTCCGGATTCGCCCACCCCCTTCGCGCCGAGCTCCGAGACCGAGGTCGGCGTCTCCACGTGCCCGACGACGATGTCGGGCATCTCCCGCGCCATCGGCACCAGATAGTCGACCATCGTGCCGTTCAGCAGCTGGCCGTCCGGATCGTAGAGGCTGTGTTCGTAGAGCACGTCGCCGAGACCCTGGACGATGGCGCCGCGCAGCTGCTCTTCCGCGAGGAGCGGGTTGATCAGGCGCCCGCCGTCCTCGACCGCCCAGTAGCCGAGGATGCGGATCTCGCCGGTATCGCGGTCGATCTCGACCTGAGCGCCATGCGCGCCGTTGGTAAAGACGTATTCCGGCACGCGGAACCGTCGGGTCTGAATGAGCTCCGGGTAGACGCCGTCGGGCAACTCGCCGGACCGGAAGAATGCGATTTCGCCGAGATCCGCCAGGGTCATCCGCACCTCTCCGCCGGCGCGGTCCACGACGACTCCGTCTCGCACCGCCAGCGTCGCGGGGTCGGCCTGAAGCAGCGTCCCGGCAAGCTCGAGAATTTCGTCCCGGAGCGCCTCGCCCGCCCGCTTCGCGGACTCGCCGCCGATGCCCCCGCCGCGCGAGCCGTAGGTGCCCCCGCCATAGGGCACCGCGTCGGTATCGCCGGTGATGACAGCCACCGCCTCGAACGGCACGCCGACCGATTCCGCAACGACCTGCGCGAGGATCGTCTCGGTGCCCTGCCCCTGCTCGGTGACGCCGGCGAGGCAGGTCACCGCGCCGGAGGGTTCCAGGCGGACGGTGCATCCGTCCTGCGCCGAAATCGGCACGCCCGCGGGACCGTAGATCTGCGGACCCGGATTGGTGCCCTTGATGAAGGAGGCAATCCCGATCCCGCGCAGAACGCCCTGGCCGCGCTTCTCATGCCGGTCGGCGCGAAGGGCGTCGTAATCCATCAGCGCGAGCAGCTTTTTCAGGCATGCCTGGTGCGACAGATCGTTCAGCCCGACCCCGGACGGCGCCTTCGCCGGATAGGCGTCGTCGGCAACGAAGTTGCGCCGGCGGAGTTCCGCCGGATCGATGCCCAGGTCCGCCGCGGCCCGGTCGATCAGCGCCTCGACGGTCAGGATCGCGACGGGATGGCCGACGCCGCGGTACTGCGAAATCGGCACCTTGTTCTGGAAGACGACCCTCGTGAGGCCCCGGTAGTTTGCGATCGCGTACGGCCCGCCGGAAATGTTGAGTACCTGGTTCGCCTCGACCGAGCTGGTCCTCGGGTAGGAGGAATAGGCCCCGCCGCCGACCAGGTCCTCGATCTCGAGCGCCGCGAACCGGCCGTCCTCGTCCACCGCGAGCCGCCCCCGCACAACGTGGTCCCGCGCGTGAATGTCGGAAACGAAGGATTCCAGGCGGTCGGCCCAGTAGCGGACCGGACGGGCGAGCAGCATCGCGAGCGCCGCGACGGTGAACTCATCGCCGTAGTGATGGCTCTTGATCCCGTACCCGCCGCCGACGTCGTACGCGATCACCCGGACGTTGCGTTCCTCGAGCCCGAGATGGCGCGCGAACAGGACCTGGGTCATGTGCGGCGCCTGTCCGCCGTAATAGAGCGTCAGCCTGCGGTCGCCGGGGTCGTAGTCGGCGACGATCGCGCGGGCTTCGGGCGTCACGCCGGTATGGCGGCCGAAGCGGAATTCGCCTTCGACCGCCCGGTGGGCCGCATCGAAAGCGGCGGCGGCGGCGCCGTTCTCGATCAGGCGCTCGTAGAGCCGGTTGGTCCCGAGCGAGGGATGGAGGATGGGCGCCCCGTCGTCGAGCGCCGTCTCGACGTCGGCGACGGCGGGGAGCTCCTGCCACTCGACGCGCACATGCTCCGCCGCGTCCTCGGCCCGCGCCCGGCCTTCGGCGACGACGGCCACGGCGGGCTCGCCCTGCCAGCGCGCGCAATCGACCGCCATGCCGTATTGCGGCGCGGAGACCAGCGACGGCGCGTTCTTCATCGTGCCAAGCCATGGATGCGTCCGCTCTGCAAGCTCGGCGCCGGTGAGAACCGCGACGACGCCGGGCCGGGCCTCGGCCTCGCCGGTTTCGATCGTCCCGATGCGGGCGTGCGCGTAGGGGCTGCGGACGAAGGCGACGTCGACCAGCCGCTTGAAGCCGAGATCGGCGACGTGGCGTCCGCGTCCCGAGGCCGCCCGGCGCGCGTTTGGACGCGGCAGGGACCGCCCGATCGCGGATTCGGTCATGCGGCGGCTCCGAGGGCCGCCAGGATGCGCTCGGGCGTGAACGGCTGCGCGGGGACCGTGGCGCCGAACGGGGCGAGGGCGTCGTTGACCGCGAGCCAGGCCGCGGCGGTGGCGCCGATGGTGCCGCCCTCGCCCACGCCTTTCGCGCCCAGCACGGTGGTTTCCTCAAGCCCCTCGATGTGGGCGGTCACGATGTCGGGCATTTCGCTCGCCATCGGCACGAGGTAATCGGCGAGCGTGCCGTTGAGCAGCTGGCCGGCGGAATCGTAGACGCATTCCTCGAAGAACGCCGCTCCGAGCCCCTGGACGACCCCGCCCCGCAACTGCTCGTCGACCAGCAACGGATTGATAATGCGCCCGCATTCGTCGGCCACCCAGACGCCGAGCAAGTCGATGGAACCGGTCTCCGGGTCGAGTTCGAGGTGGCAGCCGAGAGCCCCGTGCGCGACGTAGTAATGCGCCCGGTTGGGGACATGGTGACGGGTCGCCGCGAGCTCGGGCTGAAGATCGGCGGGCAGCGTGTCCTGCCGGAAATGGCCGATGCGCGCGACCTCGCGGAGCGTGAGCCGCGCCGTCCCGCCGTCGCGGTCGACCACGCCGCCGTCCCTGAGGTCCAGGCTCGCGGGGTCGGTCTGCAAAATCGGCCCGGCAAGCGCGAGCACGTTTTCCTTGAGGGCGAGCGCGGCGGCGAGCGACGCCTCGCCGCCCATCGCGAGACCGCGCGAGGCCCAGGCGCCGCCGCCGAACGGCGTGGTGGCGCTGTCGCCCGCGATGACGTCGACGTCGCCGATGTCGACTCCGAGCTGGTCGGCGACGATCTGGGCGATCCCGGTCAGCGTCCCCTGCCCCTGGTCCGTGACGCTGGTGATACAGCGTATCTTGCCCGACGGCTCGAGCTTTACGGTGGTCCCTTCCTGGGTCGAGACCGGCGCCTCCGAGGGGCCGTAATAGCCGGGCCCGTAGGCGGTAGGCTCGATGAAGGTCGCGACCCCGATGCCGCGGTGGATCCCTCGGGCGCGGAGCGCGACCTGCTCGGCGCGGAGCGCGTCGTAGTCCATTACCTCGACGAGGCGGTCGAGCGCCTCGGCGAACGAGATGCGCGGAAGCCGGATACCGCCGACGGATACCGCCGGCAGGCTGTCGGGATCGAGAAAGTTGATCCGGCGGAAGGCGACGGGGTCCATGCCGATGGCGCGCGCCGCCATGTCGCACAACTGCTCGGTCACCGCGCAGGCGATCGGCACCCCGACGCCGCGATACATCCCGACGATCGGCTTGTTAACGTAGGCCGCCCGCATGGCGCCGCGATAGGCCGGCACCCTGTAGGGCGCGCCGGCGTTGGTGATCGTCATCATGCCCTCGGCGATGCCGAACCGGATGAAGGCGGTAAACGCGCCGATCGCCGAAAGGTCGTCGACCTCCATCGCGAGAATCTCGCCGCCCTCCGATACCGCGATGCGGCCGCGCACCCGGTGATCGCGGCTGTGCGCGTCGGCGCCGAACGCCTCTACCCTGTCAGCGCAATATTTCACGGGCCGACCCAGAAGCCGCGAGATCGCCGCCGTCGCGATCTCGTCGTCATGGACGTTGATCTTGAGCCCAAATCCGCCGCCGACATCGGGGCAGATCACCCGCACCCTGTGATCGTCGAGACCGAGCAGGGCGGCGTAGACTTCCTGCATCTGATAGGGCGACTGGTGGGACTGTTGGACCGTGAGCGTTCCGTCGGAGGGCCGGTAGTCCGCGATCGTCACCCGCGCCTCCAGCGTGACGGCGGTATGGCGCCCGAAGCCGAATTCGTGCTCGACCGACGCGGCGGCCGCGTCAAAGGCGGCGTCGACCTCGCCGGTCTCGATCCGGTGCGCGAAAGCGAGATTGTCGCCGAGCCCGGGATGGATCGCCGCGGCGCCGGGGGCGAGCGCTTCGGAGGGATCCGCCACGGCGTCGAGCGGCTCATACTCGACGACCACCAGATCGGCCGCGTCCTCCGCCGCCGCGCGGCTCTCCGCGACCACGGCGGCGACCGGCTGGCCCTGCCAGAACGCCGTGCCCTGCGCCATGGGCGGCTGGGGCGCCGACTTGTGCCCGGGCCGATGTGCGGCGATCGCGATCATCGGCTCGCAGACGGCGGCGAGATCGGCGCCGGTCACGACGCGAACCGCGCCGATCCGGCGGGATGCCTCGTCGCCGTCGATCCCGTCTATGCGCGCATGCGCGTGGGGGCTTCGCACGAAGGCGACATGCAGCATTCTCGACAACACGATGTCGTCGGTGTAACGCCCGCGCCCGTGCGCGAGCCGCCGAGCGGCGATGCGCGGCGCGGAACGGCCGATCGCACCGCCTTCCAGAACCGGCTCAGTCAAACGCCTCTCCGCCCTGCTCTACCCTTGCGGCCCGCCCATCAAGCCACGGATCGCCCGGTGCCTCAATATCGGCCCGGCCGCTATTGGCGCACGACCCGCGCCCCGCCATGATGACGCCCGCAGAGTCGGATCGAGAGGCGTCGTTGGATCGGCCGCGCGAAGCGAAGAATAAAGCGGCGGTTCCAAGCGCCGCCGCGCGGATGGGCGGTCTGTGGCTTGCACTGCCGCCCAACTTTCGCGGCATTCTGCTTCTCGCGGGCGGCGCCTTTCTGCTGACGAGCTCGGACGTTCTGGTCAAGGCCCTCGGCACCAAGTTCGCGCCGCACGAGCTTTCGTTCTACCGCTATGTGACGGGCATGATCGTGCTTGCCCCGCTCTTCGTCCAATTGGGCTGGAACGGGCTCAAGACCGCGCGGATCGGCATGCACGTGCTGCGCATGGGGCTCGCTTTCGTGGCCCAGATCGGCGTGTTCTACACGATCATCCACATGCCGCTCGCCGACGCGACGGCGTTCATGTTCTCCAAACCGCTGTTCACCACGCTGGTGGCGGTGATCGTGCTGTCGGAGCTGGTCAGAGCCCGGCGCTGGATCGCGACGGCGGTGGGGTTCCTTGGCGTTCTGGTAATGATGCGCCCGGGCGCGGAGGGCATCGATCCGGTCGCGTTGATCGCCGTCGGCACCGCGCTGATCTTCGCCATCGCGAACGTGCTGATCCGTATCCTGGCCGCGACCGAGCCGACCGCCCGGATGCTGTTCTACTACCATATCGGCGGGGTGGCGGTTTTCGCCGGCCCGACGCTCTGGGCCGGGCACGCCCCGGTCGGGATCGAATGGCTGCTGCTGCTCGCCATCGGCGTGCTGACCACCGGCGGCATGTTCTGCTACTTCCGCGCGTTCTCCATCGGCGAGGCCAACGCGGTCGGCCCGGCCGAGAATCTTCGCCTGATCTATGCGGCGCTTCTGGGTTTTCTGCTGTTCTCCGAGATACCGTCGCTATGGACGGTGGCCGGGGCTGCGATCATCGTCGGCAGCACTTACTATATCGCCCGGGCCGAGGCGAGAGGCGAGAGGGGCGGATGACGGAAACGGTAACTTTCGAGCCGGGCGGCTACCGCTACATTCGGGGGGTGTTCCAGTATTCCGGCGGAGTCGCGGCGGAGCCGGGATTCGCGATCGAGCGCGCGCGGTTCCGGCGCCCTCTCTCGCTCGAGGAGGGTTTCGCGGCGATCGAGGCCTATCTCGGCGCACGCGGGCGGCCGACGACCGCGTTCTGCGCCTGCGAGCTGAGATCGCCCGCGCCGTTCACCGAGGACGGTTTCGCCGCTTTCAACCGGGTCTATGTGGGCACCCTCGAACGCTGGGGCATTTTCCGCGACGGGGACAATCCGGTGGCGCGCTCGAACGTGTGCCCGGCGGTCGATTCGCCTGCCGGGCCCAGCTTCCATGCATTCAGCTACACCGTGGCGGCGGGCGAGGCGGCGGGCGGGTTCGTCGCCGCGGGCGGCGCCGACGTCCCGGAAGGCAAGGCGAATTACCGCGACCACATCGTTCGCCGGGGCGAGACGTCGCCCGAGGCGCTGCGCGAGAAGGCGCGCTTCGTCCTGGCCGAGATGGAGGCGCGGATGCAGGCGCTCGGCGCAGGGTGGGCGGATGCGACGGGAACGCAGGTCTATACGGTCCACGACCCGCACCCGTTCTTCGCCGACGAGATCGTGGCGCGCGGGGCGGCGCCCGCCGGGCTCACCTGGCACTACGCGCGGCCGCCCGTCGAGGGGCTGGAGTACGAGATGGACGTGCGCGGAGTTCCGGTCGAGCGCACGATCTGAGCGGCGCCTACTCGACGGTGACCGATTTCGCCAGATTGCGCGGCTGATCGACGTCCGTCCCCTTGGCCACCGCCGCGTGGTAGGCCAGCAGCTGCGCGGGGATGGTGTAGAGGATCGGCGCGACGAACGGGTTGACCTCGGGGAGCTCGATCGTCGCGGCCGCGACGGCGCCGAGCTTTCGGATGCCGGGCGGGTCGGACAGAAAGACCACCTTGCCGCCGCGCGCGATGACCTCCTGCACGTTCGACGCGGTCTTGTCGAACAGGTCGTCGGAAGGCGCGATCACGATGACCGGCACGTGCTCGTCGATCAGGGCGATGGGCCCGTGCTTCATTTCGCCGGCGGCGTAGCCCTCGGCATGGATGTAGCTGATTTCCTTCAGCTTGAGCGCCCCTTCGAGCGCGATGGGAAAACCGGTGCCGCGTCCGAGATAGAGCACGTCCCTCGCCTCGGCGACTTCGCGGGCAAGCGCGGCGATCCGCTCGTCATGGCACAGGATGTCGTTGGCGCGGGACGGTACCTCGACGAGGGCCCGGCAAAGCTCCGCCTCGGCCGCCCGGTCGATGTCTCCGCGCGCGGCGGCGATGGCGACGGTCAGGCAGGCGAGCGTGGCGAGCTGGGTCGTGAAAGACTTGGTGGAGGCAACGCCGATCTCCGGCCCGGCCTGGGTTCTGAAGACGGCGTCCGACTCGCGGGCGATCGAGCTTTCGTCGACATTGACCACCGAGACGATGCGCTGGCCCTGCGACCGTGCGTAGCGCAGCGCGGCCAGCGTGTCCGCGGTCTCGCCCGACTGCGAAATGAAGAGCGCCAGGCCGTCCGGCGGCAAATGCGGGGCGCGGTAGCGGAACTCGGACGCGATATCGACCTCGACCGGCACCCTGGCCAGCTGCGCGAGCCAGTACCGGGCGACCAGCCCCGCATGATACGAGGTTCCGCAGGCGACGATGGTGATCTTGCCGATCTCGGCGAGATCGAACGGCATCTCGGGGAGCGCGACGGCCCCGTTCCAGGGATCGAGCACGCTGTGCAGCGTATCGCCGATCACCGCCGGCTGCTCGTAGATCTCCTTGAGCATGAAATGGGGGTAGTTCCCTTTGCCGATCATCGCGCCCGACGCGGCGGTGCGCCGGATTTGCCGCTCCACGACATTGCCGTCGCGGTCGTGGACCACCGCGCCGTCGGGGTGCACCTCGGCCCAATCGCCCTCTTCGAGGTAGCAGATGCTGCGGGTCAGCGGCGCGAGCGCGAGCGCGTCCGACCCGAGATACATTTCGCCGTCGCCGTAGCCGACGGCGAGCGGGCTGCCGCGCCGGGCGCCGATCATCAGGTCGCCGTGCCCGGCGAACAGGATGGCGAGCGCAAACGCGCCCTCGAGCCGGTCGAGCGCCCGGGCCACGGCGTCCTGCGGCGTGCCGCCGTCGCGCAGGTAGCGGCTGATCAGGTGCACCGCGGCCTCGGTATCGGTGTCGGTGGCGAAGACATGGCCGGCCGCCGAGAGCTCGCGGCGCAGATCCTGGAAGTTCTCGATGATGCCGTTGTGAACCAGGACCACCCTGTCGTCGGCATGCGGGTGCGCGTTGTTGACGGTCGGCCGTCCGTGGGTCGCCCAGCGGGTGTGCCCGATCCCGATCGTGCCGGGCAAGGGGCGCTCGGCGACGACGCCTTCCAGGCGCTCGATCTTGCCTTCCGACCGGCGGCGCTCGACCGAACCGTTGACCAGCGTCGCGATTCCGGCGGAGTCGTAGCCGCGATATTCGAGCCGCCGCAAACCCTCGATCAGGAGAGGGGCGACGTCATTCTTCCCGATGATGCCGATGATGCCGCACACGGGCCCGATCCTAGCGGTCCGGCCCCGTTTCGGCGGTCCGGACCGCCTTCGCCCTGCCGCGCCGGCGCACGCGGAAGGCTTCGGCCCAGCCCGCCTTCACCTTCTGCGTGCTCCGCTCCACCGCGAGGGAGTCCGCGGGCACGTCCTTGGCGATCACGCTGCCGGCGCCCACCATCGCGCCGGCTCCGATCGTGACGGGCGCCACCAGCGCGGTGTTCGAGCCGATGAAGGCGCCTTCGCCGATGTCGGTTTCCGCCTTGGAAAACCCGTCATAGTTGCAGGTGATGGTGCCTGCGCCGATATTCGCCCGCGCGCCGACCCTGCTGTCGCCGACATAGCTCAAATGGTTGACCCGGGCGCCGGCCTCCACCGACGAGGCCTTGATCTCGACGAAATTGCCGATACTGACCTCTTCCCCGATCCGGGCGCCCGGACGAAGCCGCGCGAAGGGGCCGACGACGGCTCCGGCGGAAATCCGGGCGCCCTCGATGTCGCAAAACGCCCTGATCGTCACGCCGTCGCCCACGGTCACGCCCGGGCCGAACACCACCTGCGGGCCGATCGTGACATCGCGCCCCAGAACGGTGTCGTGGCTGAAATAGACGGTGTCGGGATCGATCAGCGTCGCGCCCCCGGCCATCGCCCGGGACCGCAGGCGGCGTTGGAACACCGCCTCGGCGACCGCGAGTTCGGCACGCGAATTGACGCCCATGACCTCGTCGGGATCCGCGACTTCGGTCACCGCGCATTCGAGCCCCCGCGACCGGGCGATCTCGACGATGTCGGTCAGGGAAAATTCGCCCTTGGCGTTGTCGTTGCCCACGGCGCCGAGCAGGGACAGCAGATGGCGCCCGTCGACCGCCGTGATCCCGGCATTGCAGAACCCGATCCGGCGGGTCTCCTCGTCGGCGTCGCGGTGTTCCACGATCGCCCGGAGCCGCCCTTCCCCGTCGACGATCAGGCGTCCGTATTCGGCGGTATCGGCCGGCCGGAAGCCCAGCACCGCGACCGCCGGATCGGCGGGAGAACGCAGGATTTCGAGCATGTGCCGGATCGTGTCGGCGGTGAGCAGCGGGGTGTCGCCGAACAGGATCAGCACGTCGCCGTCGAAACCGTCCAAAAAGTCCCGCGCGGCGAGCACCGCATGGGCGGTCCCGAGCGGCGGATCCTGCACCGCCGTGCGAACCGGCGAAACGGCGTCCGCGACGCGTTCGGCGCCGGAGCCGACCACCACCGCCACGCGGTCGATCCCCACCTCGGCCAGCCGGTCGAGCACGTGATCGACCATTGCCCGGTTTCCGATCCGGTGGAGAACCTTGGGCAGGTTCGACTTCATGCGCGTGCCCTTGCCCGCGGCGAGCACTATGGCGGCGGAGTTGCTGTCACTCATCGGGCGGGCACCGGCTCGCGTCCATGGACTGGCGCGGAAACCTGCCACAAAGCCCGATCCGACGCCATGTTCTTCGCCGCGCGCCCTCCGCGCCGCCGCCTGCCGGTCAACGCGGCAGCGTGTAGACCCTGGACTGGCCGGCACCTTCCATCCTGGCGCTCGTCAGATGCCCGATAACGGCGCCGAGATCGGTGTCCAACTGAACCCTGACGGGTAACGGATAGACGCCGTCGAACAGCCGCGCGAACCAGAAGGTCATGGTTTTCTCGCCGCCCGCGAGTCCGCCATAGTCGGTCTTCTTGCGGCGACCGTGGAGGATCTCGATCGCGAGATCGCAGACATCGGCCTTGCCCGAATAGGCCGAACGGCTGCTTCGCGGCAGCTCGTCCTCGCCGTGAGCCTCGATCACCGCGTCGAACCGCCTGCGGCCGTCGAAGACCGGCACCCTGAGGGAACAGGACCGTTCGCTCGGCACCGCACGTGCGACGGTGAGTATCGCGGTGGCGAGATCGACCGAACCGAGCAGGTGTTCGGCGGGGATCGGAGGGGTCTTGCGCTTGGGCTCGACGCTTACGACGACGGGACGCCCGTCCTTGTATTCGAGGGTCCTCCAGCGCCGCTTCCCGCGCCAGGAACTCTCCGTGTGGACGGACTCCGGAACGAGCCGTTCCCCCGCCACCCGGCCTTTCGACCGGACGCGCAGCGACCAGGGCAGCAGATAGCGGACGAGACCGTCAATGCGGGAGGACAGTTCCACCTTGTAGCGGTCCGCGCCCAGCGTGAGGCGGATATTGAGATCGACCGTGTGAATGCCGCCGATATAGACGGCGTAGACGAGGTCGACGCCGCGCGACGCGGGGGAGGGCCGGCGTTCTTCGACCGCCGCCGATGCCGCCGCCGTGCCGGAGAGAATCAGAAAAACGAGCGCGACCCGTATCGCGTTGCCGATCGTCATTCCAGGGAGTCCGCATGGCCCACGGGATCGGAAGTCGGGCTTCGGGGCGGGGGCTTGCAACACTCGATTCCGGGCCGTTTCTTGACACCTGGAGCGGGCGAACCGTATACCCGCCAATCCTTGGGCGCGTAGCTCAGCGGGAGAGCGCTCGCCTCACACGCGAGAGGTCGCTGGTTCAATCCCAGCCGCGCCCACCACTGTCTCGAATATCTCAGGCCGCCTCGGCGTTCTCTATCACGACCAGCGCCCGGACCTCGATGCTTTCGCGCGCCGGCGCATCGGCGGGCGTTTCGGCGAACGAGAAGGCGCCGTGCGGGGTGAAGCGGGCGCGGCCGTCGTCGATGCTGTCCCAGCCCTTGATCAGCAGAACCTCGTCGGGCGCGATTTCCGGCGCGTAGTACCAGCGCTGCGTGGGCGCATGGGCCAACTGGTAGATCTCGCCGATCCGGTCGGGAAACACCTGGTCGGTGGCGATCAGCTCCCCGGCTCCGACGGAGGACGCGTCGGCAAGCGCCAGCGGCGAACGCCGCACCGGACCCGAGATCGGGCGCCAGACATTGACCTGGACGATGTGGGCCTCGCTCTCGGCGAGTCGTTGGGCTTCGTCCTCGCCCAGTATGTCGGCGACGCGCTGCGGCCCGCTCTTCACGGTGTAATCGACATGGACGCGAAGGGCCGGTCCGCGCAGCCCGTCCGGGTTGGACGCGCCTTCTTCGCCGTCGGACCGCCGCGTGGCATCGAAGACCACGGCCCGGTCCGCGCCGAACCGCTTATTCAGAAGCGCCTCGATTTCGGGGTAGTAGAGGTTCTCGATCGCGTCGTCGTCATAGAGGTCGGCAACCACTGTCGCATGGCGCAGGAGCTCGAACCCTTCGCGGTCGATCGACAGGTCTTCCGACAAGGGGCGCATGTCGGCGATCGGCACCTCGATGGACTCGGTCTCGAAGAACAGCTTCTGCGTGCCGCCAGTAAGCGCGGTGCTGTGGAACACGGGCTTGGTGTCCTGCGGCACGATGAAGGTGAGCGCCGCCACCACATCGGCTCCGGCGGGAGCGGAACTCGACTGCGCGACCTGGGTCATTCTCTTCCTTTCTCGCCGGGGCTCTTGCGAACGCACGACCGTTCGCGACGTTTCGCCATGCAATATAGTGGTACACCGTAGTTTGCATAGATCGGCCGCTTCCGGGAGTCGTCATGGGTTTCCTCGTGGACATCGTTCTACCGCTCGCGCTCGCCTTCATCATGCTCGCGCTCGGGCTGGGCCTTACCTTCGACGATTTCGCCCGGGTGGTGCGCCGTCCGCGCGACTTCGCCGTCGGCGCCGTATCGCAGATCGTCGTGCTGCCCGTCGTGGCGTTCGCCCTCGCAAGCGTCTGGCCGATGATGCCGGAGCTCGCGCTCGGCCTGATGATCATCGCCGCCGCGCCGGGCGGCGTGACTTCCAACATCCTGACGGCGTTCGCGCGCGGCGATGTGGCGCTGTCGATCTCCCTGACCGCGGTGATCAGCCTGGTGAGCGTGATCACCATCCCGGTCATCGTGGTCTTCGCATACGGCGAGTTCATCGGAGAGCAGGCGGGCAAGGACATTTCCGTCGCCGGCACGGCGCTCGGCGTCTTCCTGATCGTCGCCGTTCCGGTTCTGATCGGCCTGATCGTCCGCCGGTTCGCGGAGAGCTTCGCGCTGCGGTTCGAACCGGCGGCCCGCAAGATTTCGACGGTGCTGTTCGTGCTCGTGCTCGCCGGCGCGATCTACGATCAACGCGCCAACATCGTCCCCTATTTCGCGCAGGCCGGGCTGGTCACGCTCGTCCTCAACCTGCTGATGATGACGATCGCCTGGCTTCTCGCCCGGGCGTTCGCCACCGGCCCGACCCAGCGCATCGCCATCGCCATCGAGTGCGGGCTGCAGAACGGGACGCTCGCCATCGCGGTCGCGGTTCTCCTGTTCGGCAGCGGGCTCGCGACCGTGCCGGCGGCGACCTACAGCCTGATCATGTTCGCGACCGCGCTGATCTATATCGCCGTGCTGAGGCGGGGGCCGGCCTAGATCGCGAGCCCGGCCGCGCGGCCCTCCTCGATCGCGCGGAAGGCGTCGAGGCCCGCCGCCTCGCGGGCGCCGCCGACGACATGGACCGGCACGCCGGACGCCGCCAGCGCGTCGGCGAGGCCGCGGTCGGGCTCCTGCCCCGCGCAGACGACGACCGTGTCGACCTCCAGCACCCGGTCCGTTCCCTCGACGGCGACGTGGAGCCCGGCATCGTCGACCCGCCGGTAGGCGACACCGGGGATCATCCTGACGCCGCGCGCGGCGAGCGCGGCGCGGACCACCCAGCCCGTGGTCAGCCCGAGACTCGCGCCCATGCGGCCGGGCCGCCTCTGAAGCATCCAGATTTCGCGGCCGGAGCCTTTGGCAACCCCGCCGCCGGGGGCCAGACCGCCGGGCGAACGATGATCGGGGTCGACGCCCCACTCGGCGTAGAACGCGGCGACCGGATCCTCCGGCGGGGCGGCGGGCGCCGACAGGTACTCGGCCACGTCGAAGCCGACGCCTCCGGCCCCGACGATGGCGACCCGGTCGCCCGGCGTCACCCGGCCGGTCAGCACGTCGACATAGGAGCAGACGGAAGGATGGTCGGCGCCCGGTACGTCGAAGGGGCGCGGGCGCACGCCGTTGGCGACCACGACGGCATCGAAGCGCCCGAGGTCTTCGGAGTCCGCCGGGCTCCCGAGACGGACTTCCACGCCGAGATCCTCGATCCGCCGGGCGAAGTAGCGCATCGTCTCGTCGAACTCCTCCTTGCCGGGAACCGCGCGGGCGAGGTTGAGCTGCCCGCCGAGCCTGTCGGTGGCTTCGAACAGCGTCACCGCGTGGCCCCACTCGGCCGCCGCAACCGCCGCGGCAAGTCCGGCCGGACCGGCGCCCGCGACGGCCACCCGCTTCGCCGGACCGGGCGAAGCCGCGCCGTTGTCGTACTCGTTGCAGGCCTCGGGATTGACCAGGCAGGTGGCCGTGGCCGACCGGAAGATCCGGTCGAGGCAGGCCTGGTTGCAGGCGATGCAGGTGTTGATCCGGTCGGCCCTCCCCGCCGCCGCCTTGGCGACGAATTCGGGATCGGCGAGGAGCGGCCGGGCGAGCGCGACGAGATCGGCGTCTCCCGCCGCCAGGATCGCCTCCGCGGTCTCGGGCGTGTTGATGCGGTTGGAGACCACGATCGGGATCCCGACCGCGCGCTTGAGCCTGGCGACGAAGGGCGCCCAGGCGGCGCGCGGAACCGCCTTGGCGATGGTCGGTATGCGGGCCTCGTGCCAGCCGATGCCGGACGACAGGATGTCGGCGCCCGCCCCGGCAACCGCGCGGCCGAGCGCGGCGGTCTCGTCGCCGGTCAGCCCGTCCTCGATCAGGTCGAGGACCGAGATGCGGTAGATCAGCAGGAAGTCGTCGCCGACGCGTTCGCGGATCCGGCGGACGATCTCGACCGGGAAACGGATCCTCTCGTCGAAGCCGCCGCCCCACCCGTCGTCGCGCCGGTTTGTGGCGGACACGCAGAACTGGGTGATCAGATAGCCCTCGGAGCCCATCACCTCGACCCCGTCGAACCCGGCTTCGCGGGCGAGAACGGCGCTCCGCACGAAATCCTCGATCGTGGTCTCGACTTCGGCCGCGGTCAGCGCGCGGGGCGCGACCTTGTTGATCCGGGTGGGGATGGGCGACGGGGCGACGGTCTCGGCGAGCTGCGCGTAGCGTCCGGCATGGAGGATCTGCAGGCAGATTCTGGTGCCGTACTCATGGACCGCGTCCGCGATCGGCCTGAGCGTCCGCGCCTTGTCGAGGCTGTCGAGGACGGGGGTTTCCTCGTCCATCCGGCCGTAAGGATTGGGCGCGTAGCCCCCGGTCACGATCAGCCCGGTGCCGCCCCGCGCCCGCGCCGCGTAGTAGGCGGCCTCGCGCGCGATGGCGTTGTCGCGGAGCTCGAGCCGCGTGTGCATCGACCCCATCGCGACCCGGTTGGCGAGCCGGGTACGGCCGACATCGAGCGGCCGCAGGAGATGCGGGTAACGGTTCTCTGAATTCATGGACCCTCCGTCGCGGGTTTGTCCGCGCGAAGGGCCGCGGCGTCAATACTGGCCGTGCGGCTCCAGGCCGAAACGGTACTGACCGATCATCGACATGACCGCGTCGTGGTTGAGGCTGATATGCGCCGCCGCGCTGTGGATGTCCCGCCAGGCGCGCTGAACGGGGTGGCTCGCGTGCATCGACCGTCCGCCGACGGATGCGAGGATCAGGTCGATGGCGGTCACCGCCTGGTGGGTGATGAACGACTGGCTGCGCCGGTTGCGCATCCGGGTTTCCAGCGACACCGTCCCGTTGGCCGCGACCTCTTCCTGGGTCTCGGCGATGTCGCGATAGGCGACGACGAGGCAGGAATCGATCAGCGCCTCGGCCTCGCCGACGCGTTTCTGGACGGTCTGGTAATCGGACACCTGCCGGCCGCCGGAGACCACCGCGCCGCGGGTCTCGCGGCTGCGGTTCTCCTCGACGAACGCGTCGAGCGCGCCGCGCGCCGCGCCGACCGGCGGAATCGCGAGGGTATAGGGAACGCAGGCCAGCATGGGGATGCGGTACATCGGGTTGTCGTGCGCCGGAAGGCCGGGCGCGATCCCGGTCGTCGCCTCGGCGAAAGGCAGGACGCGGTGCGCGGGCAGGAACGCATCGTCGACCAGCACGTCGTAGGACCCGGTCGCCGACAGCCCGACATTGTCCCAGCTGTCCCAGTCGATGGCGTAGTCGGCGCGGGGGATTAGCGTGAAGGCGGGCATCCTCGTCTCGCCGTCGCCGGTCGGAAGCATCGCGCTGCACAGGTTCCAGTCGGCGTGCGGGCAACCGCTCGAAAATTTGAAACGTCCGGACAGGCGGTAACCGCCGTCGACCGCCACGGCGGTCCCCGCCGGCGCGTAGGACCCCGAGATCGAGACGCCCGGGTTCCCGCTCCAGATCTCGTCCTGGGCGGCCTCGGGAAACAGCGTCAGCAACCAGTTGTGGATCATGTAGAGACCGCACACCCAGGCGGTCGACGCACACCCTTCCGCGAGCGTGGCGCTCACGTCGATCACCGTCTCGTAGCCGCGCTCCCAGCCGCCATAGCGCCGGGGCTGCAAGGCGCGGTGAATTTCGGCGCCCCTGAACGCCTCGATCACCTCGTCGGCGACCCTTGCCTCGCGTTCGCCCTTCAAGGTCAGTTCGCGCACCAGGGGCATCATCGCCTCGGCGCGGGCCTTGACCTCCTCGCGGGTGGGGACCGTTGGGCCGGGCGTCCGCCGTGCCGCTAGTGCCATCCAGCCTCTCCTCGCAGCGCGGGAGAAACGATCCGCTTCGCGCGGGCTCAGGTCAAGCGCCCGGCGTTCCGGTGCCCCGGCAATTCGTGCATATTCGCCCGATGGGGCCCGTGGTGGCGGCATTCCGAGGAAGGAAGGATCGATGGACGGCAAGATCGCGCTCGAAGAGCATTTCGCGATAGAGGACACCTTGAGCGACTCCGCGGGCTACCTCCCGCAGAACACGTGGGAGGAGCTGAGCGGCCGGCTGCTCGACCTCCACGACCGGCGGATCCGCGAGATGGACGCGCACGGGATCGAGATCATGATCCTGTCGCTCAACGCGCCCGCGGTGCAGGGAATCCACGACCGGGCCGAGGCCATCGCGATCGCCACGAAGGCCAACGACTTTCTCGCCGGGGAGATCGCCAAGCGCCCCGACCGGTTCCTGGGCTTCGCCGCGCTTCCGATGCAGGATCCCGACGCGGCGGCGCGGGAGCTTGAGCGCTGCGTAAAGGAGCTCGGCTTCGTGGGCGCGAATGTGAACGGCTTTTCCCAGGTCGACGAGCCCGATACGGCGGTCTATTACGACCTTCCGCAATACCGGCCGTTCTGGAGCACGGTGGCCGCGCTCGACGCGCCGTTCTACCTGCATCCACGCAACCCGCTGCCCAGCATGGCGCAGATCTACGAAGGCCATCCCTGGCTGCTCGGCCCGACCTGGGCCTTCGGGCAGGAGACCGCCGTGCATTCGCTGCGCCTGATGGCGTCGGGTCTGTTCGACGAGCACCCGGGAATCCAGATCGTGCTGGGCCACATGGGCGAAGGCCTGCCCTTCAGCATCTGGCGCTGCGACAACCGCAACAGCTGGACCAACGCGCCGCCGGCGTACCCGGCCAAGCGCAAGCTCGGCGACTATCTCCAGGAGAATTTCCACATCACGACCTCGGGCAATTTCCGCACGCAGAGCTTGGTGGACACGATGCTTGAGGTGGGAGCGGACCGGATCATGTTCTCGGTCGACTGGCCGTTCGAGAACGTCGACGGCGCGGCCGAGTGGTTCGACGACGTGACGATCTCGGAGGCCGACCGGATCAAGATCGGCCGCACCAACGCGATGCGGCTGTTCAAGATCGCGGAGTAGGAGTTCCGCGCGTGTCCCGGATCGCGCGCCAGATGCGCTCCGGGGTGAGCGGCATTTCCAGATGCGTCACGCCGTACTCGCGCAGCGCATCGGTCGCCGCGCTGACGACGACCGCCGTCGCGGGCGTGGTTCCGGCCTCGCCCGCGCCCTTGACGCCGAGCGGGTTGCCCTCGGTCGGGAGATCGTTGAGCCCGCCCCCGAACGAAGGCAGGTCGTCGGCGCGCGGCAGGCAGTAATCCATGAACGAGCCGGTGAGCAGTTGCCCGGATGCCGGGTCGTAAACGGTCCGTTCCATGATCGCCTGACCGACGCCCTGGGCGATCCCGCCATGGATCTGGCCCTCGACGATCATCGGATTGATGGCGCGGCCGACATCGTCGACCGCCGCGTAGCGGACGACCGCGAGCTCCCCCGTCTCGGGATCGATCTCGACCTCGCAGGCTGCCGCCCCGTTGGGATGCGCGTGGAGCCGGGTGGAAATCTCTTCGGTCGCCGCCAGCGGCGCCTCGGCGGCAACCTCGAACAATCCGATGGAGCGGTCGGTGCCGAGCACGGTGAAGCGGCCCCCGGCGTAACCGATATCGGCGGCCGCGGCCTCCAGCATACGGGCGGCCTCCTCGCGCCCCTGTTCGACGATCCGCCGCGCGGCGCGATAGAGGATCGTGCCGCCCAGCCGCATCGACCGGTCGGCATGGGACCCCGAGCCCGCCACCGCCCTGTCGGTGTCGCCATAGACGATCTCGACCCGGTCGAAGGGGATTTCCAGCATCCCGGCCACGACCTGGGCGAAGCTGGTCTCGTGCCCCTGACCCGAGGCCTGGGTGCCGATGACCGCCTCGACGCTGCCGTCGGGACGTACGGCGACGTCGGTCCGCTCATAGGGCGCGGCGCCGGGCGATTCGAGATAGGTGACGACGCCGATCCCGGCCCGCTTGCCGCGCTCCCGGGCGGCGGCGCGGCGGGCGGGGAAGCCCTCCCGGTCGATCTCCCGCAGGACGGCGTCGAAATTCTCGCCGAACACGCCCGAATCGTAGTCCAGCCCCAGCCCCGACCGGTAGGGGATCACGTCGGCCGCGATCAGGTTGCGCCGTCGGAGCGCCATCCGGTCCATACCGGTCTCGTCGGCGGCGAGATCGATCATGCGTTCGATGATTTGGGTGACCTCGGGCCGTCCGGCGCCGCGATAGACCGAAACCGGGATCGTGTTGGCGAGCACGCCCCGCACCGTGACGTGCATCGCCGGTATGTCGTAGGGCGGCCCGGCCATCCTCAGAAGGTTGGAAAGGACGGCGAACGAAATCGGATAAGCGCCGAGATTGCCCAGATAGTCGATCCGCGCCGCCGTTATGCGGTCCTCGGCGTCGAGCGCGAGCGCGCCTTCGGTGTCGATGTCGCGCGCGTGGTAGTCGGACAGGAAGGTGTCGCTCCGGCTGCCGGTCCACTTGACCGGGCGGGCGCATCGCCGGGCCGCCCACAGCAGCAGCGGATACTCGTTGCCGCAGGGCGAGCGGACGCCGAACCCGCCGCCGACATCGCCGGTGACGATCCGGACCCTGTCGGGTTCTACGGCGAGGGCCGCCGCGATGGCGTGCTTGAACCGGTGGACGCCCTGGCTCGGCGCGTGCAGCGTGAAGCGCCCGGACTCCCGGTCGAATTCGCCGAGCGCGGATTTGGGCTCCATCGGACAGCCGTAGATGCGGTGGTTGTGGAGCGCGATCCGAACGACCCGGTGGGCCGCGGCGAACGCTTCTTCAACGGCCTCGGCGTCGCCCGCTTCGGCGCGAAGGCAGACATTGTCCCGGTCCCAGACCCCGGGCGCATCCGGTTCCGCCGCCGCGCGCGCATCGGTCACCGCGGGGAGGGGCTCGTAGGCGACCTCGATACGTTCCAGCGCATCGAGCGCGGTTTCCCGCGTTTCGGCCACCGCGATCGCGACGATCTCGCCGACATGGCGGACCCGGTCGGTAGCGATCGGCAGCGGCTCGGGCAGCGGGGACAGCTGGTCGCCGGTGAGCCCCGGCCTGGACGGATCGAGATGGTCGGCAGGGGTGTGGTACTGGAGGAGGCCCGAGAGCCCGTCCGCCGTGTAGTCGTCCCCGGTCAGCACGGCCAGCACGCCGGGAGTCGAGGCGGCGTCGGACACGTCGATTTCGCGGATCCGGGCGTGCGCGTGCGGCGAGCGCAGAAATGCGGCGCAGGCCTGACTGGGCGCGTTGAAATCGTCGCTGAACCGCCCCCGGCCGGTGAGGAGCCGGCCGTCCTCCCTTCGCGGCAGCCGTTCGCCGATCGGTCCGCTTGCCATCTCGCCCCTCCGGCGCCCGCCCTCAGGCCGCCACGGTCTCCGCCGGAACGACGTCGCGCAGCTGCGGGACGACGTGCTCCATGAACAGCCGCATCGAGCGTTCGCGGTGCGCGCGCGTCGCCCAGTCCTTGCCGGTGACGATGAGGAACGTGCCGAAGCCGCCGGACTCGTCGTGGAACCGCCTGATCTTGTCGGCCACCGAGTCGGGTTCGCCCAGCAGGTAGAACTCCGCCTCGACCAGCGCCTCGATGCCGCGCTCGTCGTTGGGGACGCGGAGGTCGTAGAACTTCTCCAGCATCTTGAGGAAGCCGCGCTCCGCCTGGAAGCCGATCTCGTGCGTCACCGCCGGGCGCAGATCCTCGATCGCCTGCCGCTCGCTGTCGGCGATGTAGACGATCCGGGACGCGGTGACGTTGCGGCGCGGGTCCGCGATGCCGGCCGCCCGCGCCGCCGCCGCGTAGAGGTCCGCCTTGGGCTTGAGCCGGCCCGCCGACTCCAGGAAGGCGGAGATCAGCGTGTAGCCGCGCGCGCCCGCAATCCGGATCATCGCCTCGGAGTCGGTCGCCGTCGCCATCGGCATCTGCCTTCCCGCGAAGGGCTTCGGCAGCGCGACGACGCCCTTTCCCCGCCAGTGCTCGCCGTCCCAGTCGAACGGCTCGTCGGTTTCCCAGCATTTCAGGATGAAGTCGAGCGCTTCGTTGAGGCGGTCGTGGCGATCCTCGAAGCTCATACCGCGTTCCTCGGAGAACAGCGGCAGCGGAAAGCCCGAGCCGAACCCGAAGATATAGCGCCCGCCGGTCAGATGGTCGGTCACCGCCGACTGGATCGCCACGTCGACCGGGTGATGCAGATGGATCAGCTTGACCGCCGCCCCCATGCGGATGCGGCTGGTGAGCCCGGCCGCCTTGCACATCATCAGGTCGGGCGCGGGGATGGTGTCGATGCGGTTGATATAGGGCGGCTCGCCGTGATGCTCGCTGATATAGGCGTCTCGGAAGCCCAGCCGGTCGGCGAGGACGATCTCGCGGATGTCTTCCTCGTAGGTCCGGGCGGCGCTGGTATGCGGCCGGATGCCGTTGGAAAAGATGCCGAACTCCATGCCCGTGCCCTCGGCCCCTCTCAGCTCTTCGGCGGGTCGATGGGGCCGCCCGCGTCGATCCAGGCCTGGATTCCGCCGCCCAGATGCGCCACCGGCGCGAGCCCCATGTCGTCGGCGGTCTTTGCCGCCAGCGCCGACCGCCATGCGCCGGCGCAGTAGAACACGAAGGTCCTGTCCTCGGCGAAGAAGGGCTTGTGATAGGGGCTCTCGGGATCGATCCAGAATTCGAGCATGCCGCGCGGAACGTGGCGCGCGCCGGCGATCCGGCCGGTCCTGGCGAGCTCGCGGACGTCGCGGAGGTCGATGAACACGACATCGTCGGTTCCGTGCATCTCAAGCGCCTCGCCGATTTCGACCTTACGGACCTGGGCATCGGCCTCGGCGACCATCGCCATGACGGATCTGCGGATGTTATGGGGCATCGTCGGGTTTCTCCCGGCTGACCGGTCTCGGCGCACTTTGATCGCGCGCCCTCCCCCTGTCCACCGGCGGCGCGCGTTGCCCGCGACCCGTGCGATAGCCTAGACAGAAGCCCGGCCGCGAGAATCGAAGAGGATCGAAACCATGCCCCCGCCAGACAAGGTCGCGCTGGTCACCGGCGCCGGAACCGGTATCGGCCGCGCCGCGGCGCTCGCGCTCGCCCGGACCGGCCATGCGGTCGTTCTCGCAGGCCGGCGGAAGGCGTTGCTGCAGGAAACCGCCGAGATGGCGGGACCGGACGGGCCGGCGATGTTGGCGGTGACTTGCGATCTCGCCGAGCCTGAGCAAATCCGCGCGCTCTTCGCGCGAACGGAAGAAGCGTTCGGGCGACTCGACCTCCTGTTCAACAACGCGGGCGTCAGCCCGCGCGGCGTCCCCTTCGAGGATTTGCCCCTCGGCGACTGGCAGCGGGCGGTCGACGTCAACCTCACCGCCGCGTTTCTCTGCGCGCAGGAAGCCTTCCGGATCATGAAGCGGCAGACGCCGAGAGGCGGGCGGATCGTCAACAACGGCTCGGTCGCCGCCTACGCGCCGCGGCCCAGATCGGTCGCCTACTCAGCCACCAAGCACGCGATCACGGGGCTCACCAGGAGCCTCGCGCTCGACGGGCGCGAGCACGACATCGCGTGCAGCCAGATCGACGTCGGAAATGCGGAGACGCCGATGACGGAAAGGATGAAGGCAGGCATACCGCAACCGGACGGCCGCGTGGTGGCGGAACCGGTGTTCGACGTCGCTCACGTGGGCGACGCGGTGGCCCGGATCGCCGGCATGCCGCTCGATGCGAACGTGCTCTTCATGACGATCATGGCCACGAAGATGCCCTTCGTCGGGCGCGGCTGAGCGTTCAGCCGGCGTGCCCGGCGATGAAGTCGCGCGCTTCGCGGATCACCTCGTCGTCGATGAACATGTGGCCGCGGTCGGCGTAGCGGCGGAAGCGGTACGGCGCGCCCGCCGCTTCCAGCGCGTCGGTCATGCGAAGCACCTGCTCGATCGGGATCGAGGGGTCGTCGTCCGAATGGAGGATGAGTTGCGGCGCGTTCCCGGGCGCGACGTGGCGGATGGGCGAAGCGTATTCGCGGGCGTCGGGGAAGGGCTCGCCCGGCGGTGCCCATCCGGCACCCCAGTCGAGGCTGACGATGTCGTAGGCGCCGGAGACGCAGACCGCCGCGCGGAAGGTCGAGGGGTATTCGTCCCAGCCGCCGGTCAAGGGGAACCGCCCCTCTCCCAGCGTGGCGGCGAGCGAGGCGAGATGACCGCCGGACGACATGCCGATCAAGAAGATCCGGTCCCGGTCGAGGCCGTAGCGCCCGGCATTGGCATGGACCCAGCGGATCGCGCAGAGCACGTCCTGATAGGCCGCCGGCGCGGGCGAGCAGGTGACCAGCCGGTAGTCGATGCTCATCGCGAAGAAGCCGAACCCGGCCCACTGCCGCACGTCGATGGCGCCGGTATCGCGCCGGGTCCCGAAATACCAGCGCCCGCCATGGATGGAGAGGATGACGGGCAGGTCGTCGTCGCCTTCGGGCCGGGCGATGTCGGCCAGCAGCGACGCGCCGTGGACATGGCCGTAGACGACGGTTTCCATCGCACTCTCCGTCATCGGGCGAAGCGGGCGAACCGCACCGGCCCCTCGATGCCGGCATAACGGATCGCCGGCGGGATCCATCCGGCGGCCACCGCGTCGAGCAGATCGCCGGTCATCTCGTCCGCGTCCGGCGGCGCCGGCAGGACCAGCCAGGCCTTCGAAAGCGTGTTGCCGACCGTCGAGACCGTCATCCCGTCCGGCACCCGGATACCCCAACGCCGCAGCGCCGCCGCGGGATCGGCCTCGAACCGGGCCTGGAACACCGGGTCGCGCGAGATCCAGTCGAGCGGCGCGAAGCGCGGGTCGCGGTAGGACTCGCCGAACGCCTTGATGTCGGCATAGGCGGAAGCGGTTTCGGCGTAGCGGGGCGACGGCAGCACGACGTTGGTGAGAGAGGCCGCGTTCCGGACCGCGGAGACGGTCTTGCCGGCAGGCAGGGCGATGTCGAGCTCGCCGAGCGCCGCGCCGCTGTCGGCGAGGAGCCGGGCGGCGAAGGCGGGATCGGACCACGCCTTCGCGACGATGCGTCCGACCGTCTCGTTACGCGGGCCCACGGTCAGGTCTCGGCGAGGCCGAGCACGTTCCATTGCGCGCTCTCTCCGGCGGCGCCCATCAGCACCTTCCCGCAGGCCTGGGCGATCTCGTCGGCCAGCAGGATGTGCTGCGTGCCGCCGTGAATGTCGCGGTAGCAGCGCTGGAGGTCGCTCCGCCGGAGCGAAACCCCGCGCGAGGCGCGGTGGGCGAAGGTGGAGAGGTCGGAGATCACGTCGTGGATGTGCCGCATGGCGAGCCGGATCAGCGCGATCTGCTCCAGGCTGCCCTGGCGGTTCCGGGCGAAGGTCTCGGAGAGATCCTCCCAGGCCCGGTAGACCAGGGCGCGGGCGGCGCGGTACCTGGCCTCCGCCTCGGCATAGGAGTGCTGGAAACCCGGGCCGTCCTGCATGCGGCCGAACGCGTCGACCCGCTGGCGCGCCAGGGCGGCGATCTCGTCCAGCGCCCGCCGGCCGACGCCGAGCGCCCAGCTGGTGTGTCCCCACGTGGTCGAGACGACGAGCCCGGCGCCGTATTGCGGGCCGCCCCGCATCTGGGTCGGGCCGTCGAACTTGTAGCAGCACGCCGCCGGCACGAAGAGCTCGTCCTGTTTCAGCGTGTAGTCGAAGCTGCCCGTGCCCCTCAGCCCGTGCACGTCCCAATTGCCGGTGAGCTCGATCGTGTCTCTCGGGTGATGACACAGCACGATGTCGGGATGGCCGTGCTCGTCCGTCCGCATCTCGTCGCCGTCCATGAGGAAGCAGCCGGAATGCACCCAGTCGGCGTGCCAGATGCCGCTCGCATAGCCCCAGCTTCCCCAGATCACGTAGCCGCCGTCCGCCTCGCGCGCATAGCCGCGCGGCACCCCCTGCCCCGCCATGGTCGAGTTGCGGCCGCCCGGGTAGACGATCTCCACGCCCTCGTCGGAAAGGAAGGGGCCGGCGGACGCGCCCATCACGCCGTTGACCATCAGGCACCAGCCGGCCGAGCCCTCGACGCGCGAGACCAGCTCGACGATCTCCATGGCCTCGACGAAGGGGAGCTCCGCCCCGCCGGCATCCTTCGGGATGAGGAAGGAGTAGAGCCCGCTCTTTCGCATGCCGTCGGCGACCCGGTCGGTCTGGTGATAGAGCTCCTCGGCTTCGTCGGCATCGGCCTCGATCGCGGGCAGCAGGTCGATCGCGGCCTTCCTGAGGCCTTCGAATGAGCGGTCCGGTTGCAGGTCCATGGCTCGCCCCTCCCTGCCGCTTGTCGCGCGGAAAGAGTGCACCCGCCGAGGGCCGGTGTCCAATGGGCCGCGTGCGTTTGACTCGCCACCGCGCAGGAGCGGAACATTGCCCGTCGCTCCACGGGGACCCGCATGGCTTCCAGCTTCGAGAACCGAATTTCCCTGGTCACCGGCGGCAGCCGCGGGGTCGGCCGGGCGGTCTGTCTGGACCTCGCCCGCAAGGGCTCGGACGTGGCGCTGATCTACCGCGCCCGCACCGATCTCGCCGAGGCGGTCGCCGACGAGATCGAGGCACTCGGCCGGCGGGCGATGCCCATCGCGCTGGACCTCGCCGATGCGGAGGCCGTGCAGGCGGCGGTGGCGCGGATCCGCGACGAGTGGGGGCCGATCGACCTGCTGGTCCATTCGGCCGGCGCGCTCGCCGCCTGGTCCCCTGTCCGCGATCTCCCGCCGGAGGAATTCGCGCGCTATATCGATGTCGACCTGACCGGCGCTTTCAACGTGATCCAGGCGGTCCTGAAGGCGATGCACGCGCGCGGTCAGGGAGCGATCGTCGCAATATCCTCGATCGCGGCGCAAATGTGCCAGGCGCGGAACGTCCAGGGCGCCGCGGCCAAGGCGGGACTGGAGGCGATGATCCGCGTCGTCGCCCGCGAAGAGGGCCGGCACGGGATTCGCGCCAACGTCGTCTCGATCGGGCTGACCGACACAGCCCAGACCGCCCAGGCGTTCGAGCGCTGGGGCCCCGAGCGCGCCGCCAGGGTCGTTGCCGGTATCCCGCTGGGCCGGATCGCCCAGCCGGAGGAGATCGCGGATATGGTCTCGTTCCTCGCGAGCGAGCAGGGCAGCTACATCACCGGCAAGGTCATCCAGGTCGACGGCGGCCAGATCATCGCCGGTTAATCGAAAGTACCCATCGGAAGCGCAACCATGCCGAACTTCGAGACCCGCCTCACCCGCGAGATGATCGAGAGCTACACCGCCTCGGGCGACTGGGGCGGGAAGACCTTCTTCGATCACCTCTCCGAACGGGCCCGTCGCCATCCCGACCGCGAGGTGCTGTACGACCGTGGACAGCGGATCACCTATGGCGGGCTGTGCGAGGCCGTCGACCGGGTGGCCGGCAGGCTGCAGGCGCTCGGCATCGGCCGCGGCGACGTGGTTACGGTGCAGGTGCCCAACTGGATCGCCTTCGCCTGCGTGTTCTTCGCGGTCGAGCGGATCGGCGGGATCGCCAACAAGATCAACCCGGATTTCCGGCGCGCCGAGGTCGATTACATCCTGCGGTTCTCGGAGAGCAGGGCCTATGTCTGCCCATCCTCCTTCCGCGGCTTCGACTATCTGGAGATGATAGCCGCACTGCGGGGAGACCTGCCCGACCTCCAACACGTCTGCGTCGTGGACGGCCCGGGCCGCGAGGGCGTCGTGCCGCTCGCCGGCGCGATCGACGGCAGCGAGCCCGCGCCGCCGCTCGATCCGGTCCGCGCGGGTGCCAACGAGGTCTACCGGATGGCCTTCACCTCGGGCACGACGGGAAATCCGAAAGCGGTGCTGCACTCGCACAACACGACGCTGCCAACCGCGATCTACAAGAACGAGGACCTCGCCATCGGCGAGGACGACGCGATCCTGATCTACCTGCCGGTGGGGCTCAACTGGGGCTACCTAGCGCTGCTCCAGACCATCCTGGCCGGCTGCCGGGCGGTCCTGCTCGACCGCTTCAGCGCAGCTGCCGCGCTGCGCCTCATCGAGGACGAGAGGGTGACCTTCATCCCGACCGCGCCCGCTTCGATCATCGCCATGCTGAACGAGCCCGGCCTAGAGAATTACGACCTGTCGTCGCTCCGGATCGTCATGAGCGGCGGGGCGTCCTGCCCGCTCGAGACGATCCGCGAATTCCAGGCCAGGATGAGATGCGACTTCACCGAGCTCTACGGCATGCTCGAGACCGGCTTCCACACCTATACCCGGCCGGGCGACGATCCGGAAAGGGTGAGCGGCACCTGCGGGCTGCCGCAGAAATCGCTCGGCGTGCGGCTGATCGACGAGAGCGGCAACGATGTCGGCGAGGGCGAGGAAGGCGAGGTCGCGGCCAAGGGGCCGTCGGTCCATCTGGGCTATGCGAAGAACCGGGAGGCGAACGCCGCGCTCTTTACCGAGGACGGCTGGTTCAGGACCGGCGACATGGGCGCGTTCGACGAGCGGGGCAACCTCAAGATCGTTGGGCGCAACAAGGAGATGGTCAATCGCGGCGGCAAGAAGTTCCACCCGCGCGAGATCGAGGAAATCCTATACACCCACCCCAAGGTGCTGCACGCCGCGATCATCGGGATCGAGGACCGCCGGCTGGGCGAGCGCAACTGCCTGTGCCTGATTCCCCGGTCCGGGGATAAACCCGAACTGCAAGAATTCGTCGAACTGCTGCGCGACCAGGTCGCCACCTACAAGCTGCCCGAGGTTCTGGAGATCTTCGAGGCGTTTCCCTTCACCCCCACGGGCAAGGTCCAGCGCCACGAACTCGCGCGGATGATCGCCGAGCGGAAGGCGGGCTGAGCCCGCCGGTCTGTCAGGGGGCACCGTCAGAATCCGAACAGCAATTCGGGCAGCCAGGTCGCCGTGGCCGGGTAGAAGGCCACCATGAGGAGCGTCAGCAGCTGCGCCGCCACGAACGGCGCAACCCCCTTGTACATGTCGCCATAGGTCATCTCGCGCGGGGCGATCGACCGCAGGTAGAAGATCGACGGCGCCATCGGCGGGGTGAGGTAGGAGGTCTGCAGCACGATGCACACCATCACCCCGAACCACAGCGGGTCGATTTCGGCGCCGCGAATGATGGGATCGGAGATCGGAAGCACGACGATCAGCACCGAGATCCAGTCGAGCACGAAGCCCAGGATGAATACCACCAGCAGGAACAGGAGAATGATCTGGATCTGGCCAAGCTCGCTTCCGGAA
Source organism: Defluviicoccus sp. (assembly GCA_028820505.1). GTDB lineage: Bacteria > Pseudomonadota > Alphaproteobacteria > MPNO01 > MPNO01 > MPNO01. The sequence continues at coordinate 85,696 of JAPPIT010000179.1, read as the reverse complement.
ATCAAGTCGGACACCAGTTCGTCGCCGCCGTGGATGATGAAGATGCTGGCGAACAGAACGCCGCCCACGACGATCAGCATGACCATGGACGTGATCTTGATGGTCTGCGCAAGCGCCTTGAACAGGACTTCGAGGGAAAACTGCTTGTAGGCGATGCTCAACAGCACCGAGCCGGTCGCCCCCACCGCGGCCGCCTCGGTGGGCGCCGCGATGCCGGCGAAGATGCTTCCCAGCACGGCGAGGATCAGGAGCGCGGCGGGGACCAGCGCGGTCAGCAGGAGCCAGAGCTTCTCGCCGAGCGTGGCGTCGATCTCGGAGGGGTCGAGCCCGGGGCCGGCGTCGCGCTGGATCGCACAGCGCCCGACGATATAGATCAGGAACAGCGCCACCATGACTCCGGCCGGAATCAGGATGCCGGCGAACAGATCGCCGACCGACATCTCGACGATGGAGGCGTAGACGATGATCACCACCGAAGGCGGGATCGTGGTGCCGAGCGAGCCGCCCGCGCACACCGTGCCGGCGGCGAGATCCTTGCGGTAGCCGGTCGACATCATCGCCGGCACGGCCATCAGCCCGACCACGATCTCGACCGCGCCGACCACGCCGGAGGACGCGGCGAAGATGCCGCACATCACGATGGTGGTGATGGCGAGGCCGCCGCGGAACGGCCCGAACCACACCTTGATGGCATCGAACAGCTTGGCGGCGATGCCGGCACGCTCCAGCATCGCGCCCATGAACACGAACAGCGGGATCGCCGCCAGGATGAAGTTCGACGTGACGTCGTACATCCGGCTGTGAAACTGGATCGGCAGGTTCATCCCGTAGGCGAATAAGCCGAATATGAAGGCCGTTCCGATCAGGCTGAACGCCACCGGAATCCCGGCGAACACCAGGACGAACAAAGCCGGGAACATGAAGACGGCGAGGGAAATGTCCATCGGACTACGCCGCGACGTCGTCGGCGTGTTCCAGCGGCGAGGGTTCGAGGCCCCGAACGGCGCGCCAGTGACGGATGAATTCCGCGATGGCCTGAAGCGTCAACGAGACGAAACCGATCAGGATGCCGGCGTAGAGCGGCCAGAGAACCGGCTTCCATGAACTGGCGGGCTCGAGCTGCCCCGTCAGAAAGGCGTGCAACCACCCGTTGAACGAACCAACGATCAGGCAAATCAGCGCCGGAAACACCAGGAACAGATAGACGAAGAGGTTAATCGTGTCTTGGTTCTTGCGGGGCAGCCGGGTGGACAGGAAGTCGATGCGAATATGCCCGTTGCGCCGCAGCGTATAGCCCGCCGCGAAGAGGAAGCCGACGCCGTTCAGCATATACGCGATGTCGTAGGCCCACAGCGTCGGCGCGGAAAAGACCCTGCGCGACACCACTTCGTACAACATGTCGGCGATCATCACAAAGAGGAACGCCATCGCGATGGCGCCTAGGAAATCGTTGACACGGTCGATCGCGCGCAAGAACGAGGTCATCGAGAACTTTCGGGCCGGAGAACGCGCGGGAGGATCTCTCCCGCGCGCTTCCGCGTTCTGTCGGTCTAGTTATGCCGATAGATGCCGTACTTCTTCCACCGGTCGTAAAATCCCCAGTAGGACTTCGAGACCCGGGCCATCCATGGATTGCCCTTGGCGGTCTGCTTCTTGGCTTGTTCTTCCGACCACACGCGACCGAGCTCTTCGATCTTCTTCTGGGCGGCTTCGTCGAGCGTGATCCAGGTGTTCTTGCCCGCCTGTAGCTTCTTCACCGCATCGAGGTCTTGGACGCCGAGCTGGAGGGCCGATTGAACGCCGGAATAGATGGCAGCCGCGTTCAACTGCTCCCTGATCATTTTGGGAAGCTTGTTCCAGACATCCAGCTTGAAGACCACCTCGTTCATGTGCGACGGGTTGTGGATCCCGGGCATGATTATGTACTTGGCGATCTTATGGAACCCGACCTTGATGTTGGTCGCAGGGGTGATGTACTCCGTGCCGTCGATCACACGCCGCTCAAGTGCGGTGTAGATGTCCGCTGGCGGGATCGTCGTTGCCGAGGCCCCGACCATCTTGAGAATATCGGCCCAGGCGCCGGCGGTCCGGATTTTCATACCCTTGAGGTCAGCAATCGTCTTCACGGGCTTGTGGGAGTGCAGGAAGAACTCGGTGGAGCCCATGCCGGTGACCAGCGGGTGAAGTTGCTGAGTTTCGTGCCGAAAGGCCTCCAGAAGCTCGGTGCCATCGGCGGCGATGTACCAGTGCATGAACTCTTCCATGGGCATTCCGCCGACCATTCCGCCGAAAATTCCATTCGCCGGATCGTGGTTCACTGCGAAACCGGGGTAGTTGTAGGCGATGTCGGCCGTGCCCTTCTGGACGGCCTCCCATGCGTCGAACGGGCCGGCGATGACGCCTACGCTGAAGCCCTTGATCTTGACCTGATTGCCTGTGAACAGATGCGCCGCGTCGACGAAGCGCTGCATGTAGTTGTTCCACGTCCCGGATTTGAGCGGGACGTAGGACGTCATCTTGAACTCGTATTTCTGAGCCTGCGCCGGCCCGGCGGCCATAGTGGCCGCAAGCGCTGCCGCTCCGGCGGCAACCGCCAGATGCCTGAAACGGATCATGCCTGGGTTCTCCCTGTGGTTTAGGTCGGTCTGCGGAGGGAGTATAGGCACACAAGGCCGGACATGCACAACGGCCCGTGGCGCTCCCGCCCGAATTTCGACGGCCGGCTCCTGCTCCCGTCCGGAACCGGCCCCGCGCCCTTCCCCGAACGGTACGCGCCGGGCACCATGGCGGCGGCAAACGAACCGGTTGCATCATGGATTTCGCGCTCAGCGACGACCAAAAGGCGATCGTGGACGGCATCGGCAGGACGGTCGAGCCGTTCGACGACGCCTATTGGCTGGAGCGCGACCGCGACGGGGAGTTCCCCCACGCCTTCTACGACGCCGTCGCGGCCGGCGGGTGGCTCGGGATTTCCCTGCCCGAGGCGTATGGCGGGGCCGGGCTCGGGGTGGCCGAGGCCGCTCTGATGATGGGAACGATCGCCGGCTCGGGCGGCGCGATGGCGGCCGCGTCGAGCGTGCACATGAACGTCTTCGGCCCGCGCGCGATCGTCGCCCACGCCAGCGAGGAGCAGAAGCGGCGCTGGCTGCCGCCCCTGATCGAGGGCGGCTTCAAGATGTGCTTCGCGGTCACCGAGCCCGACGCCGGGCTCGATACCACCCGGATCGCGACCCGGGCCGACCGCGACGGCGCGTTCTATGTCGTGCGCGGCCAGAAGATCTGGACCTCGACCGCCCAGGTCTCCGGCAAGATCATGCTGCTCGCCCGCACCGCGCCGCGCCGCGACGACGCGCCGACCGAGGGACTCAGCCTGTTCTTCACCGACCTCGACCGCGACGCCGCGCGCGTCCGGGAGATCGAGAAGATGGGGCGCAAGGCGGTGGATTCGAACGAGATCTGGTTCGACGGCATGCGGGTGCCCGAATCCGACCGGATCGGGGAGGAAGGCAAGGGATTCCGCTATATACTGGAGAGCCTCAATCCGGAGCGCATCCTGGTCGCCGCGGAAGCCGTGGGCATCGGCCGCGACGCCGTCCGGAGGGCGGCGCGTTACGCCGGCGAGCGGGTCGTCTTCGGGCGGCCGGTCGGCGCGAACCAGGGTATCCAGCATCCGCTCGCCGCTTCCTGGTCGGCGCTGGAGGCCGCCCATCTCGCGACGATGAAGGCGGCGTGGCTCTACGACCGGGGCGAGAGCTGCGGCGTCGAGGCGAACGCCGCCAAGTATCTCGCCGTCGAGGCGGGGTTCGAGGCCTGCAAGCAGGCGGTCGCGAGCCACGGCGGGATGGGCTACGCGCGCGAATTCCACGTCGAGCGTCTGTTGCGCGAGATCGTCATGCTGCAGCTCGCGCCGGTGAGCCAGCATCTGGCGCTCAACCACATCGCGGAGCGCGCGCTGGGCCTGCCCAAATCGTACTGATCGACCGGCGGGGGAAATTCGGATTCGCGCGCCCGGCGCGACGGAAACCGGTTGGAATGCCGTGTTAATGTCGGAAACGCGGCATCGGTGCCCGGACTCTGGAACGCCTTGGAGATCGGGAGCGGGAAGTCGGTGCGGAAGGGTTTCGCCGTTGTGACCTGTGCGGAGTTTCGTTAGCGTTTTTCGTCGACCTGTGCGAAGGGAAGCAGCGCGTGAGAAAAGTGCTCCTGGTCCTGGTGCCGATCGTTCTGCTGGCCGCGGGCGCCGTCGGGGCATCGTATTTCATTCGCACGAAGCCGAGCGTCGAGCCGTCTCCGCCGACGGAACGGGTCTGGACGGTGGATTCCGTGCCCGTGCGCCTGACCGACATACAGCCGGAAATCCAGCTCTTCGGAAAGATATTCGCGGCCCGCCAGATCCAGATACGGGCGCTCGTGACGGGTCAGATCGTCGAGATCCATCCCAATCTCGTGGAGGGCGGGCTCATCCGCCGCGGCGAGGTGATCCTCGCGATCGACGAGTTCGAATACCGTTCGGCACTGAAGGAGAGCGAGGCCCGGCTGGCGGAGGCCAGGGCCCGGATCGTCGAGCGGGAGGCGAAGCGGCGCGCCGAGACCGAGGCCCTCAAGCGCGACCGGGAAATCCTCGCCGTGCTGGCCCGCGATCTGAAGCGCGCCACTCAACTGAGGAAACGCGGGAACATCTCGATCCAGTCCCTGGACAAGAAACGACTGGAGATGAGCCGCCAGCAACGGGCGATCGTGCTGCGGCAGAACGGGATCGACGCCGAGGCGGCGCGGCTGGAGCAGGAGAAAGCGACCATCGAGCGTCTGGACGTGGCGGTGCAGCGGGCCCGTTACGATCTCGAGCGGACCGGGGTGCGCGCGCCGTTCGACGGAGTCTTTATGAACGTCACGGCGCAGGCAGGCCAACGCCTCGGCGTGCTCGACAGCGTGGGCAGCCTCATCGCGACGGGTCGTCTCGAGGCCCGGTTCCACCTCTCGGATGCGCAGTACGGACGACTCACCAGCACGGACCGGGGGGTGATCGGGCGGAAGGCGCGGGTCGTATGGCGGGTCGGACAGCGGAAGCTCGACCTGAAGGCGGTCATCGCGCGGGTGGGCGCGCAGATCGACACGGCCAGCGGCGGCGTCGAGCTGTTCGCCCGGATCGAGAACCGGGAAGCGGCATCGTCCCTGCGTCCCGGCGCCTTTGTCGAGGTTCACGTACCGGACCGGATCTACGCCAATGTGGCGCGGGTGCCGGAGACCGTCCTGCATCCCGGTAATGTCGTCTACGGCGTCGAGGACGGCCGGCTGGTCGCGCGGAAGGCGGAAATCGTCGGCCGCGTCGGCAACGACGTTCTCCTGCGCGGCGGATTGTCCGATGGCGAGCGGCTGGTGACGACCCAGTCGGTGGCGATAGCGCCGGGCCTCAGGGTCGAGCTCCGCTAGCGCGGCGGGCCGTCGAAACCGATGTTCGGGAAAAACCTGATCCGGCTTTTCGTGCGGCACCGCAATGCCGCCAACCTGCTGATGGCCCTGATCTTCGTCGCGGGCGCTTTCTCGCTGTCGAAGCTGAACACTCAGTTCTTTCCCGATTTCGGTCTCGACATCGTCTCGATCCAGGTGAAATGGTCGGGCGCCAGCACCGGGGATATCGAAGCCAATATCCTGGAGGCGATCGAGCCGGAAGTGCGGTTCCTGGACGCCGTGGACCTGGTGACCTCCTACGCGACGGAAGGCGTGGGTCGAGTAATCGTCGAGTACGCGGCGGGCACCGACATGCAGTCGGCGCTGTCGGAAGCCGAAGCGGCGCTGCAGCAGATAACCATTCTGCCGGAGGACAGCGAGCGTCCGGTGGTGCGCCGCATCGTCCGTTACGACACGATCGTGCGTCTGGTGCTGTCGGGACCGTATTCCGAGGCCGTGCTGAAACGCCAGGCAAAGCGGATGCGCGACGACTTGCTGGCCGCGGGCATCGACCGGGTGACGTTTTTCGGCGCGCGCGACGAGGAAATCCTGGTCGAGATCGAACCGCGGGTCCTGCGCCAGCTCGATCTGACTCCGGCGGCGGTGGCCGCACGCATCGGAGCCAGCAACCGGGACATTCCTTCGGGAAACCTCGAAGGCTCCGTGGAAAAGCAGTTGCGGAGCGTCGGTCTGCAGACCACGTCGCGCGATCTCGGAAGCATCGAGATCAGGTCGCTCGACGACGGCCAGAAGATCTTCCTGCGCGATATCGCGGCCCTTTCGGAGGCGTTCGACGAGCAGGCGTCCATCGGGCTGCGCAACGGCCAGCCGGCGATCGAGCTGCACGTGCAGCGGTCTCCGACCGCCGATGCTCTCGAAGTGGGCAGGATCGTGGACCGCTACCTCGTCGAGGCGCGCGGCAACTTTCCGCCGCAACTTCGCATCGAGCAGTACGACGCCCAGGCAGACCTGATACGGCAACGGGTCGACGTCCTGGTGGACAACGGGCTGACCGGATTGATCCTGGTGATGGCGGTGCTTCTCTTGTTTCTCAACGGCCGCACCGCGTTCTGGGTGGCGGTCGGCATTCCGACCGCGTTCATGGCCGCGCTGGCGACGATGCTGGCGCTCGGGGAGAGCATCAACATGCTCACCCTGTTCGCGCTGATCATGACCCTTGGCCTCATCGTCGACGACACGATCGTCGTCGGCGAGCACGCCGCGGCGCAACGCGAGGCCGGCCTTGGCGCGCGTCAGGCGGCGGAAGCGGGAGCGCTCCGCATGCTGGCGCCGGTGATGGCCGCCTCGCTGACCACGGTCGCCGCGTTTCTCCCGCTGGTCGCAATGGGCGGCATCATCGGCCAGATCGTGGGCGCCATCCCGCTGGTGGTCGTCGCGGTCATTCTCGCCAGCCTGGCCGAGTGCTTTCTGGTCCTGCCCGGTCATCTGCGGGAATCGCTGAAGGGCCATGGCGGCCAGCGCAAATTCATGATGCGGCATTTCGATGCGGGCTTCGAGCGGTTCCGCGACGGTTTGTTCCAGCGGATTGTCCGTTCCTGTGTGCGTTGGCGTTACGCGACGGTCGCCATGGCGATTTCGTTTTTCCTGTTGTCGGCCGGACTGGTGTTGGGCGGCCGTGTGGGATTCCATTTCTTCCCCACTCCGGAGGCCGACGTGGTGGTGGGGAACGTCGTGATGGCGCCGGGCACACCGCGCCGCGACACCGGCGCCATGGTCCAGGAACTGTCCGACGCCGTTGACCGGGCGGCCGCCCGACTCACCGACGACGGCAGCGGAATCGTCGCCATGAGTTTCGGCAGCGTCGGCCGCAGCGGCGGCAGGCAGTTCTCGAGGATTACCGGAGATCAATACGGCGGTTTGACGGTGGAGCTGGTGCCCTCGGACGAACGCCCGGTGCGCACCGACGAATTCATCGAGGCATGGCGAGAGGAAATCCGTCCGCTGCCCAATGTCGAGCAGATCAACCTCAATGCGCGGACCGGCGGCCCGCCGGGTCGCGAAATCGACATCCGGCTCCGGGGCGGACCGGCGGACGATCTCAAGGCCGCGGCCACGGAAGTCAAGAACCTGCTGGGGCGCTTTCCGGGCGTCAGTTCGCTCGACGACGATCTTCCCTACGGCAAGCAGGAGCTGATCCTCGAAATGACCCCGCGCGGCCGGGCGCTCGGCTTTACCACCCAGAGCGCCGGGTTGCAGGTAAGGAACGCGTTCCAGGGCGCCATCGCCCAGCGCTTCGCGCGCGGCGACGAGGAAGTCGAGATCAAGGTGCGCTATCCGCGCCGAAGCGCCGACAGCGCCGCTTTCCAGAATCTCTTCCTGCGCGCGCCGGACGGAACGGAAGTGCCGTTGAGCGAAGTCGTCACGCTCCGTCAGGAACGGGGATTCTCCCGCCTCCGCCGCGAGGACGGGGCGCGCGAAGTCGCCGTCACCGGGGAAATCGACGAGACGGTCACCAGTCTCGGCGCCCTGCTCCCGGCGATCGTCGATGGCGGGCTCGCGGACATCGCAAGTCGCTATGGCCTCGCATACAAGTTCAAGGGGAAGGCCGAGGAGCAGTCCGAGTCCGCGGCCGACATGCTCGCCGGCGCGACCGTCGGCCTTCTCGCCATATACATCGTGCTGGCCTGGGTGTTCGCCAATTTCACCCGGCCCGTCATCGTCATGGCGATCATCCCGTTCGGCTTCGTCGGCGCGGTGCTGGGCCACCTGTTGCTGGGCTTCGACCTGACGATTCTGAGCATTTTCGGCCTGCTGGGCCTGGCGGGGATCCTCGTCAACAACTCGATCATCCTGGTGCGCACCGTCGACCAGCATATCGACGACGAAACGCCGCTGCGCGATGCCATCGTCATGGGATGCCGCGAACGGCTCCGCCCGGTGCTGCTGACCTCGTTGACCACGATCGGCGGCCTTGTGCCGCTGCTGTTCGAGCGCAGCCTCCAGGCCCAGTTCCTGATCCCGATGGCGATCACGATCGTGTTCGGTCTGGCCGTCGCGACCCTGATCGTGCTGGTCCTCACCCCGGCGCTGCTCGCCGTCGACCACGATATCCGCTCGGTTTTCCGGCGCTTGCGCCGTGGACCGAGCGCCGTGCCCGCGGAGGCAAGCCGATGAAGTTCGGCATCTTCGACCATGTGGACCGCGGACGCGAGGTCCCGCTGGCGGACCTCTACGAGGACCGGCTGCGGATGGTCGAGCGGTACGAGGCGGCGGGCATTCACTGCTATCACGTCGCGGAGCACCACGCGACGCCGCTCGGCATGGCGCCCGCCCCCGGCATTTTCCTCGCCGCCGTCGCCCAGCGGACGCGGACGATGCTGTTCGGCCCGCTGGTCTACATCCTCCCGCTCTACGACCCGGTCCGGCTGGCGGAGGAAATCTGCATGCTGGACCATCTCGGGCGCGGGCGGTTCCAGCTCGGCGTCGGGCGCGGCATCTCGTTCCTCGAGCTCGGCCATTTCGGCATCGCCCATCCCGAGGTGCGGGAGATCTACGAGGAGTCGCTCGCGATCGTCCTCGCCGCGCTCGGAAACGAGACCCTGGACCACGCGGGCAAGCGGTTCCGCTATACCGGCTTTCCGATGGAATTGCGCCCGTTCCAGGCGCCGCACCCGCCGCTCTGGTACGGGCCGGGGACGCGCGCTTCCGCCGAATGGTCGGCGCGGATGAAGGCCAATATCGTCATCAACGCCCCGGCCGGGGCCGCCGCCCCGCTGATCGGGGCCTTCAGGGAGACCTGGGCCGAAACCCACGGCGCGGCACCGCTGCCGCTGATGGGGATCACGCGCCAGACCTATGTGGCGGAGACCGACGCCGAAGCCGAGAAGCGCGGCCGGCCGGCCTTCGATTCGTGGTTCGCGAGTTTCGCCAGGCTGTGGCGCGACTTCGGCGCCAACCCGACCCGGTACCCCGACAATTTCGACGAGGCGCGCCGGATCGGGGTCATCACCGTCGGCTCGCCCGAGACCGTGCGCGCGGAGATCGCCGAGCAGCAGGAACGAAGCGGCTGCACCTATTTCGTCTCCCGGTTCGCGTACGGAGACCTCGCCTTCGAGGAGTCGGCGCGCTCGCTCGACCTCTTCGCCGCCGAGGTGATGCCGCATTTCCCGGACGAGGCGGCGCGGCCGGCCGCGGAGTAGCTCTCACACGGCGGGCTTCGCGTCGATCAGGACGAAGGCGATCCGGCACGGCTCGGCGCCGTTGTTGACCCAGGCGTGGTTGGTGCCGCGCTGGATCGCCGCGTCCCCCGCCTTGAGGTGCACGTCGTCCTTCTCGTCGTCGAGCCAGAGGTCGATCTCGCCGGAGATCACGATCGCGTAGTCGACGCTGTCGGTGCGGTGCGACCCGGGATGGCGCAGCGCCGCCCCCTCGGGCTCGTGCGCGCCGAGCGCGCTGGCCAGCGTGCCGGCGCCCTCGGACCGGGAAATCGCCGACTCGGGCGCGAACTCGACGACCCGGAACACCGACCCGCCGGCGGGCGGCTTGAGCGGGATGTCGCCCGCGACGGCGTCGTCCGATCCCGAATTGTCGGCCGGCGTCGCCACCGTGCGCCAGAGCTGGGTCGAGCCGGTGCCGTGCTCGCGCACCCGGACGTTGGGCGCGTCGCCGTCGAAAATGACGACCGCCATGCCGTTCTCGTCATGTCCCGTGACGACCCGCCTTACCGGTGCGACCATTCCGCTCCTCCGAATGTCTATTCCATGCCGGCTTCGAGTATCCCCTCGGCAAATGCCTACCGGCAAATGTCTACTTGTCGCCGCAGACGAAACACGGCATAAGGGGTCGCCATTTCAACAACGGAAAGGAGGTGATCCAGTGTCTCATTGTCGCCAACCGCGGACGCGGGTGAACTGGGTCTCCGCCTCTCGGGGGTCCTGGGTCGCCTAGAGCGACGCTCGCGGCCACACTCCGGCCGCGGTTAGACAATGGAAGGGCCGCCCCGGGGCGGCCCTTCTTCATGAGCGGCGGGGCGGACGGAATGGCGGAAACCTACGACTACATTGTCGTCGGCGCCGGGTCGGCGGGGTGCGTGCTCGCCGGCAGGCTGACCGAGGACCCCGACTGCCGGGTGCTGCTGCTGGAGGCCGGGCCGCGCGACCGCGACCCGCTGATAAGCATTCCGATCGGCATCGGCAAGATGCACGCCGACCGGCTGCACGACTGGGGATACGACTCCGAGCCCGAGGACGGCCTGGGCGGGCGCTCGCTGGAGGCGTTGCGCGGCAAGGTGATCGGCGGCTCGTCCTCGATCAACGTCATGGCCTATGTGCGCGGCCACCGGGGCGATTACGACCGCTGGGCGCAGAAGGGCTGCGCGGGCTGGTCCTATGCCGACGTGCTGCCCTACTTCAAGCGCTGCGAGAGCTGGGAGGAGGGCGGGGATGCGTGGCGCGGCGCGGAGGGTCCGCTGGGCGTGGTGCGCTCGAAATCCCGCGACCCGCTGTTCGACGCCTGGATGGCGGCGGGCGAGGAATCGGGCTTCGGCGTCACGCCCGACTATAACGGCGAGCGCCAGGAAGGGTTCGGCCGCAGCCAGTGGACCATCCGCGGCGGCCGGCGGTGCAGCGCGGCGGTCGCGTTCCTGCGGCCCGCGATGCGAAGGCCGAACCTCACGGTCGTGACCGAGGCGCTGGCGACGCGAATCGTCCTGGACGGCACGCGGGCGCGCGGCGTCGCCTGGCTGAAAGGCGGCCGGGAGCGTATCGCCCACGCCGAGCGCGAGGTGCTGCTGTCGGGCGGCGTCTACAACTCGCCCCAGCTATTGATGCTGTCCGGCATCGGTCCGGCCGAGCACCTGCGCGAGATCGGGATCGGGGTCGCGCTCGACCTGCCGGGCGTGGGGCGGAACCTGCAGGACCATCTCGCGGTCCAGCTGATGAACGCGCGCAACGGCAACGGGCATTTCCACGGCGAGCTCCGCATGGACCGCCTCACGGTCAACATGGCGCGCGCCTGGGCCTTCGGAACCGGGCCCGCGACCTGGCTCCCCAACGGGATGCACGGCTTCGTCAGGACCCGGCCGGAGCTCGCCGTGCCGGACATCCAGTTCCTCACCCGCGGCGCAGGGCTCGACGCGCGGCCGTGGCTGCCGGGCGTCCGGCCCGCGCCGCCCGACCAGTACGGCATGCGCCCGGTCGTCCTCCACCCGGAGAGCGCGGGCGAGGTCAGGCTGCGCTCGCCGGACCCGGCGGCGGCGGTCCGCATCCGCCCCAATTTCCTGGCCAGCCGGGCGGATCTGGAGACGCTCCGCGCCGGCGTCAAGGCTGCCCGGGAGGTGTTCGCCCAGCCCGCGCTCGCCCCCTACCACAAGGCGGAGACCGAGCCGGGGCCGGATGTCCGGACCGACGCCGAGATCGACGCCTGGATCCGCGAGACGGCGATCACCGCGCACCACCCGTCCTGCACCTGCCGGATGGGGATCGACGAGGGCGCGGTCCTCGACCCGGAATTGAGGGTCCGGGGCGCCGAAGGTCTCCGCGTGGTCGACGCCGCGGCGATGCCCGACCTCGTCTCCGGCAACATCAACGCCTGCGTCCTGATGATGGCGGAAAAGGCCTCCGACATGATCCGCGGCCGCCCGCCCTTGCCCCGGGCGGAGGGGGCTTAGCGCGTAGCGGCCTCAGAGCACGCGCACCGCGTAGCGGTGGACGAGGCGGCGCGACAATCGGCGGTCTTCGAGGGTGACGGTCACGCGCGCCGGGCCCGGCAGGGCTTCGGGGCTCGCATGGGCGAAGATAACGGTGGCCCCGGGCACCGCCCCGTCGGCGGGGAGCGCGGCGATGTCGGCCAGCGCGGTCTCGGTCGCGTGCGACCGGCCGGCGTCGTCGACCGCTTCCGTCCGAAGGACGATTTCGTCGAGATGGCCGGCGATCTCGGCGAAGCGCCAGGTGGCGCGCGAGAGCGGCTTGGCGCAGACCTGCCGCGCCCGCGCGGGGTCGTCCGCCAGCGCGCCGTCGACATGGTCCGAACCGATCCCGACGAGCGAGCCCGCGCTCGCCGCGACGAGGGCGACCGCTCCCTGGGCGCGGGTCTCGGCGCCGACGACCTCGATCGCGGCATCGCCGGTCAGCCGCTCGACCGAGACCGGATAACGCGCGTTACCGACCGCGACCGTCAGACCGTCGAGCACGATGTCCGGCGTGAACACGCCCTCGGCGGTCTCGACATGGGGACGGTAGACGAAACCCGCGCACATGTGGCGCTTCCTCCCTGCCTCCGATAGCATCGCGGCATGGCGAGCCGCCCCCACTACAGCGCCGAGGCGCTCGAAAGGCAATACGACGCCACGCTCGGCGTCGCCGACGTGGACGCGATACAGGACGGGTACCGCCGGGCGTCGGACGAAGTCGCCGCCTCCGGACACGGAGTCCTCGACCTCGAATACGGTCCGGACCCGCTGCAACGCCTCGACCTGTTCCCCGTCCAAGGCGGCGGACCGGCCCCGGTCGTGGTCTACATCCACGGCGGCTACTGGAAGGGCGGCGAGAAGGCCGGGCGCCGCTTCCCCGCGCCGTCCTACAACGACGCCGGGATCGCCTGGGCGCCGATAAACTACCGCCTGTCCCCCTCCTGCGCGATGGACGGGATCGTGGCCGACGTTCGCGCCGCGCTCGCATGGCTTTACCGCAACGGGGCGGATTACGGGATCGACCCCGACCGGATCCACGTCGCGGGACATTCGGCGGGCGGCCACCTGACGGGAATGGCGCTCGCGCCCGGCTGGCACGCGGAATATGGCGTGCCGGACGACATCGTGAAGGGCGCCTGCGCGACCAGCGGGGTTTTCGACCTCGAGCCGATGCGGCGCACGAGCCACCAGGACAACCTCGCCCTCGACGACGCGGCCGCGGCGCGCAACTCGCCGGTCCGCCATCCGCCGGCGGCGCCGGTCCCCGCGGTCGTCGCCTGGGGCACAAGGGAGTCCGACGAATTCCGCCGCCAGTCCGAGGACTACGCCGCGGCGCTGGCGGCGGCGGGCTGCGACGTCACCCTGATCGGCGCCGAGGGGCACGACCATTTCTCGATCATGGGCGACATGGTGCGCCCGGACACCCCGCTCGGCCGTGCGATGCTGGGCCTCGTGCGGCGGGCGGTTTAGAGGAACAGTATTCACCCTGTCATGGTCGGCGAAGGCCGACCATCCACGAGTTTTTCTCTATCGATCAACGAAGAAAAAACAAATCGTGGATGGTCGGCCTTCGCCGACCATGACAAGAAAACGAGAGGGGTCGGGACGATGCCGTACAGGGACCTCCGGGATTACATCGACGCGCTGGAGAGGCGCGGCCTGCTGCACGTCGTGGACGAGCGGATCTGCAAGGACACCGAGCTGGTGCCCCTGGTCCGGCTCCAGTTCCGGGGGCTGCCGGAGACCGGGCGCAAGGCGTTCTGGTTCCGCGACGTGACCGATGCGCGCGGGCGCGACTACCCGGGCTCCGTGGTGCTCGGATCGCTCGGCAGCTCGCGCGAGATCTACGGCGCGGCGCTCGGCGTCGACGCGGACGGGATCGCCGCCCGCTGGGCCGGGGTCGAGGGCAACCACCTGCCGCCGGTCGAGGTCCCGGCCGAAGCCGCGCCGGTCAAGGAAACCGTGATCGAGGCGCCCGATCTCGGCGCGGGCGTCGACCTGTTCCCGCATTTGATCTCGACCCCGGGATTCGACCCGGCGCCGTTCGTCACCGCCGGCGTCTGGGTGACCCGCGATCCGGAGACGGGATCGTACAATCTCGGCATCTATCGCGGGATGATCAAGGCGCCCGACCGGGTGGGCTGCGCGACCGACGTCTCGACCCAGCATCTCGCGATCCAGTGGGACAAGGCGCGCCGGCTGGGCAGGCACTTGGAGGTGGCGGTGTTCATCGGCGGCCCGCCGACGCTGCTCTTCGCCGCCGCGAGCAAGGTGCCCTACGGCGTCGACGAGTACGGCATCGCGGGCGCGCTCAACGGCGCTCCGATCGAGACCGTCGCCGCCGAGACGGTGGACTGCCGGGTGCCGGCCACGGCCGAGATCGTCATCGAGGGGCGCATCCGCACCGACTTCCTCGAACCCGAGGCGCCGTTCGGCGAGGCGTCCGGCTATCTCGGCCCGCGCAAGATGGAAAAGGTGCTGGAAGTGAGCGCCATCACCCACCGCGAAGCGCCGGTCTACCAGGGCATCATCAGCGAGTTCCCGCCGAGCGAGAGCACGGTGATCCGCAAGGCCGCGTTCGACGCGGTCTATCTCAACCACCTCCGGGGTGCGTGCAACATCCCCTCGGTCACGAAGGTCGCCTGTCACGAGATGGCGAGCTGCAACATGATGTTCGTGATCCAGCTCGACCGGCCCGAGCTCGGCCAGCCCTGGCAGGCGCTGCGCGCGGCGGCGGCGTTCGACCCCTCGCTCGGCAAGATCTTCGTCGCGGTCGATTCGGACGTCGACCCCGATTCGATGGACGCGGTGCTGTGGGCGCTCTCCTATTCGATGCAGCCGCACCGCGACACCGAGGTCATCCGCGGCAAGGTGCCCCGGCTCGACCCGTCGATCACGCCTTCGGACGATTCGCGCCAGTTCGCCTACCCGGACGGCGCGGGCGCCTCGTCGATCCTGATCAACGCCTGCCGGGAGCACCCCTATCTGCCGGTGTCGCTGCCGCGCCGGGACTTCATGGAGAGGGCGCTGGAACGCTGGCGGGCGCTGTCGCTGCCGGAGCTCGACCTGCGGGCGCCGTGGCACGGCTACCCGCTCGACGGCTGGACCGCGGAGAACGAGGAAGAGGCCGATCTCGCCGTGACCGGACGCTATTTCGAGACCGGGGAGAAGCTCGCCGGACGCCGCCGCGAGCAGGGAGATGAGTGAGTGCCCAATTATCCACCCGTTCTCCACCGACTTATCCAAAAAGGACAGTAATTCAACAGCTTATCCCCCGAACCATCCCCAGAAAAAATTCGGAAAACCGATTTTTCGTTTGTAACGGGGAGCCATGCGACGCTACCGTATTGGTGTGGAAACGGGCCTTCGGGTCCGAGGGCCACGAGAGCCCGGAAGGGCTGAGGCGGAAGGGCCGAACGGGAAGAGGACCTTCGGGTTCGCGGAACGGGAGGCCGGGAAGCCCCGGAACGGAAGGGTTCAGGAGGCGTCAGGAGCGTTCCTCGGAGCGCGTTGCAGGACCCCGCGTCCAGGCACCTGGCGTCTCCACCCTTTTCGGGCCCCCGACCTTCGAAACGGCGCGGCGCCCCGGACAGGGAAAAGGCCCGCCGCGTCGCCGCGCCGGGCCTTCCCGTCAGGACATGTCGAACCCGCGTCCTTGCACTTGGCAGGCGCCTTATGGCAGCGGCGGAACCGCATGTCAACGATATATGGCCGGTCGAGCCGAGCCGCATACAACATATAGAGACGACCGTTTCTTTTCGGGGCCGTGGCTCCCGGCGGCCACCCGTCCCTCGATACGGCGCTTCGCGCCTACTCGGGATGAGGGGGGTTCTTTTCGGCCCTAATCTTCCCCTCACCCTGAGTAGCGGCGAAGCCGCGTATCGAAGGGCGGCGGCCGCTCAGGTCGGAACCCGCTATGATTTCCGGCGGCGCGATAAACGGGGGTGTTCTTCATGGCGGCGAACAAACGCGTGCTGGTCACCGGAGCGACCGGAGGAATCGGCGGCGCGATTGCGGAAGCCTTCGTTTCGGAGGGTGCGACCGTCATCGCGACGGGCCGCAATGCGGACAGGCTCGCCGAACTCGCCGGACGCTGCCGGGACGCTCCGGGATCGGTCGAGACGATCGCGGGCGACCTCACCGACACGGCATTCGCGGCCGGGCTCGCCGAAGCGTCCGCGCCGGTCGACATCCTGGTGAACGGCGTCGGCTGGGTCCGCCACGTCCCGTTCCTCGAAAGCGACCCCGCCGACTGGGAGAAATCCTGGCGGCTCAACGTCCACTCGGTGCTGGTGCTGACCCGGCTCGTCGCGCACGGCATGGCGGCGCGCGGGACCGGGCAGATCGTCAACGTGGGATCCGTCCTGGGCGACCGGGTCTACCGCTACATGCTGTTCTATGCGGCGACCAAGCACGCGCTGCGGGCGATTTCGCGAGGCCTGCGCCTGGAACTCGCCGAGCACGGCATCAAGGTCACCGAGATCGCGCCCGGCCTGGTCGATACGGGCCTCCTCGACGAGATCGACCATCCCGAGGTCCTGGCCGCCTACGCCGCCCGCGACTACCCGCCCCTGAAGGCGGCCGACATCGCCGAGGCGACCCTCGCGGCGACCCGCGCCGCCCCCAACGCCTGCCCGGAGCTCGTCGTCGTCAACCCGATGGGCCAGACGGCGTAGGGGCGCATCGAGGAACCGCCGCCGCCCCGCCATTGCCACAGCGGCGCGTTTGCGGCAAAACCCGGGCGGGCGTCGGCATCCCGCCGGGAGCGTGGAGGAGGAAGCGAGGGCCAATGGCTGACAAGCTCGGTATCGGGGACGCGTTCCCCGAATTGCAGTTCGATCTGGTCGGCGGGGGAAGTCTGAACCTGCCGGACGGGCTCGACGCGAAATACAAGGTCGTCCTGTTCTACCGGGGCCATTGGTGACCGTTCTGCCGCCGGCAGTTGGTCGGCTTCGAGAAGGAAAGGGAGACGCTCGAGGGCATGGGCGTGGCCGTGGTCGCGGCCAGCGTCGACCCGATCGAAAAGGCGCAGGAGGTCGCCGACGAGGTCGGCTTCCCGGTCGGCTACGGGGTGACGCGGGAGATCGCCGACAAGCTGGGATCCTGGTGGGAGGACCGCCGTTCGATCGTCCAGCCGTCGGAGTTCCTGCTGGACTCGGACAACCAGGTGGTTCTGTCGTCCTATAGCGACGGTCCGCTCGGCCGGGTGGAGGCGGCCGACCTGGTGAGGCTCGTCAACTTCTACGAATCCCGCAAGTAGCGGCGCGGCGCGGATGGCCGACCCCGAGATCGGGCGGACGGTCGACGCCGGCGGCATCGCGACCAACCTGCACGATCGCGGCGGGGGGCCGCCGATCCTGCTGCTGCACGGCTCGGGCCCGGGGGTCACCGCGTGGGCCAACTGGCGGACGGTCCTCCCCCGTCTGGAGGACCGGTTCCGGGTCGTCGCGCCCGACATCGTCGGCTTCGGCTATACCGACCGCCCGGCGGACGCGGTCTATGCGATGCCCTACTGGCGCGACCACGCGGTCGCGGTGCTGGATGCGCTCGGGATCGAGACCTGCGGCATCGTCGGCAACTCCTTCGGCGGCGGCCTTGCGCTGGCGCTGGCGGCCGCCCATCCGGACCGAGTGGAGAAGCTGGTGTTGATGGGTTCGGCGGGCTATCCGTTCGAGATCACGCCGGGGCTCGACGCGGTCTGGGGGTACGAGCCCTCGCCGGAGCGGATGCGGGAGCTGATCGGGCTGTTCGCCCATGACGGCTCGATCGTGACCGACGACCTCGTCCGGCTGCGCTACGAGGCCAGCATCCGGCCGGGCTACCAGGAGTCCTACGCGTCGATGTTCCCGGCCCCGCGCCAGCGCCACGTCGAGGCGATGGCGCAGAGCGAGGACACGCTGCGCGCGCTCGGGCACGAGACCCTGATCGTCCACGGCCGGGACGACCGGATTATCCCGCTCGAATCCAGCATCGCGCTCCACCGCCTGATCCCGCGCTCGCAGCTCCACGTCTTCGGCCAATGCGGCCACTGGACCCAGATCGAGCAGAACGACCGCTTCTGCCGCCTGGTGGCGGATTTCTTCGGGGAGTAGGGGGCGTCCCTCGATACCGCGCTTCGCGCCTCCCGGGATGAGGGGATTTTTTTGGCCGCACCCACCCATCCCTCACCCTGAGTAGCCCCCGAAGGGGGCGTATCGAAGGGCGGCGTCGAGCGGGCCTAACCCGGACATGCGTCAACCCTGATCTCATCCAGCACCGGAAGGATGTGCTCCCTGAAGGCCTCCGGGTTCTCGCTCATCGGGAAGTGGCCGAGGCCGGGCATGATCATAACCTTGGCGCCCGGGATCGCGTCCGCGGTGCGGATCGTGTCCTCGGGCGTGCAGGAATAGTCATACTCCCCGGTCAGCAAATAGAGCGGGCAGCGCGCGGTGTCGATCAGGTGCGTCCGGTCGCGGTAATCCGAATCCTCGCGGTAGAAGTGGAGATCGCCGCGGAACACGCCCGGCCCGCTCTGCAGATAGGCCCAGAGGGTCTCCCAGCGATGGACCTCCGGCGCCTGGGGCGCGACGAGACCGGAGACCATCGCGGCGCAGATCTCGCCGCCGTGGACATCCGGGCGGTGGAGCCATTGCGCATCGTACCACGGCGTCTGGTGGTCGGCCGCCTCCACGCCGATCAGGGCGCGGAACCGCCCGGCGTGGCGGGCCGCGATGTTGAGCACGATCCGCCCGCCGATCGAGCAGCCGAGAAGCACCGGCCGGTCCAGCTCCAGCGCATCGGCGACCGCCAGGATCGCTTCGGTATAGGCGTCGGTGGTCAACCGGTACTCCTCGTCCTGGTAGCCCGGCGGCGGGAAGGACTTGCCGTGCCACGGCATGTCGAATGCGATGACGCGGAAGTGGTCGGTCACCGCGTCGTCGAGCATCAGGTGGCGGTACTGCCGGCTGTCGGCGCCGGCGGTGTGCAGGCAGAGAAGCGGGATTCCCCGTCCCGCCTCCTCGAAGAAGAGGCGGCAGGGCCGGCCGCCGAGCCCGATCGTGGCGTAGCGCCCGGCGATGGGCTCGAACTCAACCGGCATCGCCGCCTCCCAGCCCCGCGCGGCGCGGCGTTTCCAGCACCTCCTTGACGTAGCGGAGGTTCGCCAGGAGGGGGTGGAGGTCGCCCTCGATCCGGGCCGCGCCGAACCGGGTCATCGCCAGCAGGTCGTGATAGCCGGGCTCCGGCACGGCCTGCCAGAAGCGCCGCCACGCATCGGCGCCCGCGCGGACCGCGAACCGCCAGGAGCGCATCGGCGGGGGCGAAACGGTCACATCGGCAATCGCCCCCTCGCGCACCGTCGCCAGCACCGGCACGTCGCCGGCGCCGATCAGGAACGCCGTCGAGAGATGCCTGCCGCGCCTGACCAGCGGAATGTCCCCGTTGACCAGCGCGGGCAGCCGCTCGAACACCGCCGCGACCTCTTCGTCGGTCATGCTTCCCCCGATCGCCGTGGCGCGCGTCCCTCGATACGGCGCTGGCGCGCCTACTCGGGATGAGGAGAACTCCCAGTGCCGCACTTTACCCTCACCCTGAGTAGCCGCGAAGCGGCGTATCGAAGGGCGACGGGCGCTCTCCCGCGGTGTCGATCGATCCTGGCCAGGGTTATTCTCTTGCAGGTTATGAGTCATGGGATTATATTCAACCCATGCGCGAATGGCTCGAAAAGCATGGCGGGCACTGGACCTTCGGGCTCTTTGTTCTCGCCCTCCTCGGTACGATGGGAGGGGCGGGCGTCTGGGGTCTCAACGCGCAGGACGCCCGGCACGACGCCAAGGTGGAGAGCGTCTCCAGTCAGGTGAAGAGGATGTCCGCCATCGCCGGGTCCGGCATCCGTCGTGTCGAGGGAAAGGTCGAATCGGAGGTCAAGAGACTCGACAACCGGGTGGATACGACCCTCGAATTGATTGAGCAGATCGGCGCCAGACTCGACCGAATGGACGATAGATTCGACCGGATGGACGATAGATTCGACCGGATGGAAGTCAAGCTGGACCGAATGGACGCCCGGCTGGACCGAGTGGAAATCCGGCTCGACCGTATGGACGGCAAGCTGGATACGCTGCTCACGAGGGTATCGGAGTCCTTGCCCAAATAGCCCTACCGCCGCTCGGGCGGGGCGGTGCGGATCACGTAGTAGGTCGCGCCGCAGATCACCGCCGCGCCGAGCCAGATCCACGCGTCGGGCGCCTCGCCGAACAGGAAATATCCGGCGACGGCGGCGAAGGGGAGCTGGAGGTAATAGGCGGGCATCGCGATGGCGGTGGGCGCCATCGAGAGCGACCGGGTGATGCCCTGCTGGGCGACGGCGGCGAACAGGCCGGTCGCGGCAAGCCACGGCACGTCGGCCCAGGACGGCGTTTCCCATGCGAGGATCGTCGGGACCGACGCATACAGGCACATCAGCCCGTACATGTAGAACACGATGGCGTTGGGGTTCTCGGCGCCGGCGAGAAACCGGGTCGCCGTGTTGACCGCGCCGAAGGCGAGCGCGACGAAGAGCATGATCAGCGCCGGCCACGACGCGGCCTCGAACCCGGGCCGGATGACGATCAGCGCGCCGACGAACCCGACCACGATCGCCACCCACCGCCCGAACCCCACCCGCTCCTTGAGGAACATCGCGGCCAGCAGGACGGTGAACAGGACCGACAGGAAGAGAAGCGCGGTGATGTCGGCGGCGGGCGTGAAGCGGGCGGCGTAGAACAGGGCCGACATGCCGGCGAAGGCGGCAAGACCCCGGATCAGGTGCATCGCGAGGTTGGCGGTCCTGAGCCCGCCCGGCCCCCTTGCCACCAGCCAGGGGAGCAGGCAGATCACCGCGCCGCCGGTCTGGAAGAAGGTGATCTCGATCGACGGCAGGTGGCTCACCCGCCGCCCCGCGACGATCATCATCGCGAAGAAGAACGCGGCGAGCGTCATCCAGGCGACGCCGCGGAGGTGGCCGGTAGACGGGCCGGACACCGTCTTGCTGGGGGACGGGCCTTTCACATCGTCATGGTCGGCGAAGGCCGACCATCCACGATTTGTTTTCTTGTCCGACCGCCGAAAAAACTCGTGGATGGTCGGCCTTCGCCGACCATGACGGGAAGAAACCGGACGGGGGCTCCGACCAAACCGGGACCGCCCTAGCCGGCCAGCGTATTGCTCAACCGGCCGATTCCCTCGATCTCGACCTCGATCTTGTCGCCCGGCTTCATGAACAGCTTGGGGTCGCGGCCAAAGCCGACTCCGGCGGGCGAGCCCGTGGTGAACAGGTCGCCGGGCTCGAAGCGGTACCAGCGGGAGAAATAGGAGAGGATTTCGGCGACCCCGTAGATCAGGTCGTCGGTCTTCGTCGACTGCACCGCCTCGCCGTTGAGCGTCGTGGTGAGCTGGAGGTCGTGCGGGTCGGCGATCTCGTCGGCGGTGACCATGACCGGGCCGCAGGGGGTGAAGCCGGGAAGCTGCTTGCCCATGATGTTGCGTTCCCAAGCCTGGATGATGCCGAACTTGGCCTCGGCGTCGAACACCTCGCCCACCCAGTCGCGCGCCGACACGTCGTTGCAGATCGTGTAGCCGCCGATATGGGACATCGCGTCCTCCACCGACACGTTGTGGCAGCGCCGGCCCACGACGAAGGTGAACTCGCCCTCGAAGTCGATCATGTCGGGGCATTGCGGCGGCACGGGGATCGGCTTCCCGGAGCCGGTGAGCGAGGACGCGGCCTTGACGAAGGCGGTCGGGTGGGGCGGCGCCGGCGTGCCCGACATCTCCTCCAGATGGCGGCGATAGTTGAGACCCTCCGACAGGATCAGGTTGGGGTTGGGAACGGGGGGCAGGAGGGGCGCATTGGCGAAGGATCCGAGCGCGCCGGTCTCGCGCAGATTGTCGCGGTCCGCCTCCGCCGCGTCGACGGTCCGCCGCACGGCGTCGAGCCCGTCCTCGCCGGCGGCGAGGATGCCGCGCACGCTGCCGGGCACCAGGCGGGCCGCGGGGAGCGTATCGGCGGCGAGCGTCAGGTCGAGCGCGGTGTCCTCGTCGATCAGCACGGCGGGGCGGCCGGGGCCGCCTGTATCCAACGTCGCCAGTTTCATTCCCGTTCTCCCGGTGCGGCTTTGCGCGGGCTCCGCGCGGGCGTCATTCTACCGCCGCCGGCCGGCGGCGGGGCAACACGGCAGGGAAACAGGGAAGCAAGGCATGAATCACGGCGTCGGCCAGCCGGTCCCGCGCAGCGAGGACCGGCGCTTCTTGACCGGGCGCGGCCGTTATGTCGACGACCTCGTGCTGCCGCGGATGGCGCATGGCGTCGTCCTGCGCTCGCCCCATGCCCACGCCCGGATCGCGGCGATCGACGCATCCGCCGCACGCGCGGCGCCGGGCGTGCTCGCGGTGCTGACGGGCGAGGATTACCGGGCGGACGGGCTGGGCTCGATACCGTGCCTCTCGGTCGGCGACGGGACCGCGACCGGTCCCGCGCGGCTCGCGCCCGGCCCGGCCATCGCGCTCGACGCCGCGCGGCATGTCGGTGCCCCGGTCGCCTTCGTCGTGGCCGGGACCCGCGAGAAGGCGCTGGATGCCGCCGAGCTCGTAGCGGTCGATTACGAGGAGCTGCCGGTGGCGGTCGATGCCGCGGCGACCTGGCCGCAGGCTCCCGACAACCGGTGCTTCGCCGTCGAGATGGGCGACCGAGACGCGACGGAGGCCGCCTTCTCAAGGGCCCACCGCATCGTCCGGCTCGCCCTCCACAACAACCGGATCGCCGCGGTGTCGATGGAGCCGCGCGGCGCGGTCGGGGAATACGATACCGCCGACGGCCGCTACCGGCTCCATCTGAGCTGCCAGAACCCGCACCGGGTCCGCCAGCTGCTGGCTCAGGGGGTGTTCGGGATTCCCGAATCCCGCCTCTCGGTGATCGCGCGCGACGTGGGCGGCGGGTTCGGGATGAAGGGCGGGGTGTTTCCGGAGGACGCGCTGGTCCTCTGGGCCGCGCGCAGGCTCGACCGGCCGGTCAAGTGGATCGCCGAGCGGAGCGAGGGGATGGCGTCCGACACCCACGCGCGCGACCAGCGGGCGACGGCCGAGATGGCGCTGGACGGGGACGGGCGCATCGTCGGGCTCAGGGTCGATGCCGACTACGATCTCGGCGCCCATCCCGCGGCGGGGGCCGGGGTCTCGCCGGTCCACTCGACGACGCTCTATTCCGGCGTCTACGCGATTCCGGCGATCCATGCGACGACGCGCGCGGCCTATACCAATACCGCCTGGACCTCGCCCTATCGCGGCGCGGGACGGCCCGAGGCGACCTATCTGCTCGAGCGGCTGATCGAAATCGCGGCGCGCGAGACCGGGATCGACGCGATCGAATTGCGGCGGCGGAACTTCGTCGCGCCCGCCGCGATGCCGTACCGGACGCCGCTCGGGCTCGAATACGATTCGGGCGAATTCGAGGCGGTCATGGACGCGGCGCTGGCGCTCGCCGACTGGGACGGGTTCGCCGGGCGCCGCGCGGAGACCGAGGCGCGCGGGCGGCTGCGCGGGCGGGGCATCGCCTGCTATCTCGAATCCGCGGCGCTGTCGAACGAGCGGATGGAGATCCGCTTCGATGCGAGCGGATCCGTCACCGTGGTCGCCGGCACCTTCAGCCACGGCCAGGGCCACGAGACCGTCTACGCGCAAATGGTGTCTGACTGGCTCGGGGTCGATTTCGCGAGCGTCCGGCTGGTCCAGGGGGACACCGACGCGGTGTCGATCGGGCGCGGCACCTTCGGGTCGCGCTCGATGACGGTCGGCGGTTCGGCACTGCGGATCGCGGCGGACAAGGTCATCGAAAAGGGCGGGGAGATCGCCGCCTGGCTGCTGGAGGCGGCGGGGGACGATATCGCGTTCGACGCCGGCGCCTTCACGGTCGCCGGGACCGACCGCGCGGTCGGCATCGTCGACGTGGCGAAGGCGGCCTATGCCCCGTTCGGCTTCCCGGCGGAGCTCGGGCTCGGGCTGGAGGGCATCGGCGACTACGCGGCGGGCGGGGGCAACTTTCCCAACGGCTGCCAGATCGCCGAGGTCGAGGTCGATCCCGAGACCGGCGCGGTCGAGCTGGTCCGGCTCTCGGCGGTGGACGATGTCGGCCGGCCGCTCAACCCGCTGCTGCTCGCCGGGCAGATCCATGGCGGCATCGCGCAGGGCGCGGGACAGGCGCTGATCGAGGACATGGTCTACGACCGCGACACGGGACAGCTGCTCACCGGCTCGCTGATGGACTATGCGCTCCCGCGCGCCGACGACCTGCCCTCCTTCGGCCTCGGGATGCACGACGTGCCGACATCGACCAACCCGCTCGGGATCAAGGGGGCCGGCGAGACGGGCACGGTGGGTGCCGCGCCGGCCGTGGTCCACGCGATCCTCGACGCGATCGCCCCGCTCGGCGTCGCCGATATCGCCATGCCGGCGACGCCGGAACGGGTCTGGCGGGCGATCCAGGGTCTTGCCAATGGGTGAGGCCGGACCGATATGGAGACGAACGACGGAGGATCGAAGCCGATGCACATAACCCGCCTCTCAGCCGTTCTCGCCCTCGGCGCGCTCGCCCTGGGTGCGCAGACGGCCCGCGCCGAGAGCCCGACGGTGGTCGAGCTGTTCACCTCGCAGGGCTGCTATTCCTGCCCGCCCGCCGAGCGCTTCCTCGGCGAGCTCGCCGGCCGCGAGGGAATCCTCGCGCTCGAGTTCCACGTCGATTACTGGGACAATCTGGTGTACGGGTCGGCCGGCAAGTGGAAGGACCCCTTCTCGAGCCCCGCCTTCACCGCCCGCCAGCGGGATTACAACGTCACGATCCGCAAGCGCACGGGGGTGTACACGCCGCAGATGGTGGTCGACGGCAAGTTCGAGGTCGTGGGCAGCCGGGAAGGGGCGGTGGAAAGCACGATCGAGGATGCGAAGGCCCGCGGCGGCAGGCGGGTCAAGGTGGCCGCGGTACCGGCGGGGCAGGGTCTGAAGGTCTCGCTCAAGGACGGTCCCGACCGCCCGGGCGGGATCTGGCTGGTCTCCTTCATCAGGCAGGCGACCACCCGCGTGCCGCGCGGCGAGAACCACGGCAAGGTGCTCGTCAATCACAACATTGTCACCGACATGCGCCGGATCGGCGACTGGAAGGGGAAGGACACGACCATCGACGTGGCCCCGGTACGCAACGACAGGGAGAGGGGCTGCGCGGTCATCGTCCAGGCGGGCGAGGCGGGGCCGATCCTGGGTGCCGCGCCGTGCCGGACGGCGGCGGCATCGTGAGCGGGACCTACGCCGACGCCGACGGCGTCCGCCTCTATTGCGAGGAGATCGGGACCGGCTATCCGATCGCGTTCGTCCACGAATTCGCGGGCGACACGGCGAGCTGGGAGCCGCAGGTCCGCTATTTCAGCCGGCGCTATCGCTGCATCGCCTACAACGCGCGGGGCTATCCCCCGCCCGACGTGCCGGAAGACCCCGATGCCTACGGCCAGGCCAGGGCGGCGGACGACGTGGCCGCGGTGCTCGACCGGTTCGGGATCGAACGCGCCCACATCGTCGGTCTCTCCATGGGCGGTTTCGCAACCGTCCATTTCGGGCTGCGCCACCCCGACCGCGCCCGGTCGCTCGTGGTTGCCGGCTGCGGCTACGGCGCGCCGCCCGAAACCCACGCCGAATTTGCCGCCTCGGCCCGCGCCAACGCCGACCGGATCGAGGAAATCGGCATGCCTGCCTTCGCCCCGGACTACAGCGAGGCCGAGGCGCGGCTGACGCTCAAGCGCAAGGACCCGCGCGGGTTCGAGGACTATCTCGCGCAGTTCGCCGCCCATTCGACGCTGGGCTCGGCGATGCACATGCGCCACGTCCAGGGCGGCCGCCCCTCGCTCTGGGACTTCGCCGGGCCGCTGGCCGGGCTGCCGATGCCGGTGCTGGTGGTCTCGGGCGACACCGACGGGGACTGCCTGGAGACCGGCATCTTCCTCAAGCGCACCGTCCCCGATTGCAGCCTCTGGATCGCGCCCGACACCGGCCACGCGGTCAATTTGGAGGAACCCGACGCCTTCAACCGCGAGCTCGCGACCTTCTTCGCCGCGGCGGAGGGGCGGAGCGCGGCTTAGGGCGCATCCTTCGATACGCGGCTTCGCCGCTACTCAGGATGAGGGAAATGTTGCAGGTGCCGGAAAATTCTCCTCATCCCGAGTAGGCGCGCCAGCGCCGTATCGAGGGACGCAGCACCCTACCAGTACCCCAGGAAATACGCCGCGCCGGGCAGGCAGATCGCCATCAGGACGCACCACCAGATCGCCGCGGTCCTGAGCGGGATCGGCCGGCCGACCTTCTCGTCGGGGCGGGCGAGGTGCATCCTGACCGCCTGCCTGATGCGCCAGGTGTCGGTCACGATCGCCCTCCCCTCCCGCGCGCGCGAATCATTGCACCCGCTTCGCCCGGGCGCGGCCCGCATCGGCCGCGGGCTCGATGAAGATGTCGTCGACCGCGAGCCGTTTCCGGATCAGCCCGCAATCGTGCGAGTAGCCGATGGCGGTCTCGAGGTTGCGGCGGTTGGCCTCGCCGAGCCCGTACTGCCACGGGTCCTCGCCGCCGAAGAAGGCGATCTCCTCGTCGCGGTAGGAGTTGTACCAGGCGAGCGGCACGATCCGGGGGTTGCGGAGCCGCGCGTAGGACGCCGCTTTCGACGCCTCGAACGCGTTCATCAGGTTCCGCGCGAGCCAAGGATGGGCGTCGACCAACTCCTTCCGGATCGCGGTCACGTGCATGATCGGGAAGATTCCGGTGCGCCGGAAATACTCGCGCTCGATCTCGGCGTAGTTCTCGAACAGCCGGCCGACGCGCGAGTCGCCGTCGACGATCGGGTCGATCACGTCGGCGTGCAGGCAGGCATCGATCTCGCCCTCGGCCAGCATGTCCTCGACCCGTTTTCCCGCCGGCGCACGTTCGAGTTTGAGGCCGGGCCCGGGCGTGAACTCGACGTCCTCGATCAGCTCGGAGACCCATTGCACTTCCGTGTGCGGCACGCCGTACTCGTGCTCCAGAATGCCGCGCAGCCAGAGGATCGCCGTGGTCTGGAAGGTCTTCACACCGATCCGCCTGCCGATCAGGTCCTTCGGCTCGGCTATCCCGGCGCCGGTGTTGACGAAGATGAAGCCGTGGCGGAACCGCCGGTGGAGGAAAACCGGGATCGCCTCCAGAGGATAGTCCTGGTCCTTCGCCACCAGATAGGACGAGAGCGAGAGCTCGCAGACGTCGAAATCGCGGTTCCGCAGCATCCGCCAGTGCCGGGTCGACGAATCCATGTCGGTCAGCACGTTGAGCGCCACACCGTCGGGCGCGACCGTTCCCTCCTTCAGCGCGCGGATGCTCTCATAGTCGCCGCTCGCCAGCGTCAGCCTGAGCTCGTTCGCCACCGATCCCTCCCCGTTGCGCGCCCATCATAGGAGATCGGTCCGATGGACCCCATAGGGGCGACTTCCTAAACTCCGGCCATGCCGGAGCCCGCCCGCGACGAGATCCTGGAGGCCGCCCGGGGCCTGATCCCGGTGCTGCGGGAGCGCGCGCCGGAGGCCGAGCGCATCCGCCGCATCCCGGACGAGACGATCGAGGACCTGCGGAGCGCCGGGCTGTGGGACATCCTGAAGCCCGAGCGTTACGGCGGGGTGGAGACCGATTACGGCGTCATGATCGACGTGACGATCGAGCTCGGCCGCGGCTGCGCCGCCACCTCCTGGGTCTATATCAACATCGTCGCGCATAACTGGATGCTGCCCTACTGGCCCGACGGGGCGGAGGAGGAGATCTGGGGCGAGAACCCGAAGGCGCTGATCGGCTCCACGCTGGTCTTCCCGGCCGGCAAGCTCGCGCCGGCGGAGGGCGGCTACCGGCTCACGGGGCGCTGGCCCTATGCGAGCGGGGTGGATTCGAGCGACTGGATGATGCTGGGCGCGATCGGCCGGGGGCCGTCCGACGCGGCGCCCGGCCCGCGCATCGTGCTGGTGCGCGCCGCCGACATCGAAATCATCGATACCTGGCACGTCTCGGGTCTGATCGGGACGGGCAGCAAGGACGTCGCGTGCTCGGACGTCTTCGTCCCCGCGCACATGGTGCTCGACATGGCGCCCTCGCGGGAGGGCTACCCGCCGGAAACCGAGGGGATGAGCGATGCCTACCGGCTGCCGTTGCTCCCCATCATCCCCCATCTGGTGGCGGCGCCGATGATCGGCGCGGCGCAGGCGGCTTACGACGATTACGCGGCCTATCTCAGGGACCAGGTCTCGACCTACAACCGCTCGCGCGTCGCCGAGCACGTCACGGTCCAGCTCAAGCTCGCCGAGGCCGCGCAGATGGTCGATGTCGCCCGGCTCCTGGTCCGCGAGGACTGGATGGAGGCCCATGCGCTCATCGCGCGCGGCGCGCCGTTCCCGCTGATCGACCGGGCGCGATGGCGGCGCAACGGCGCCTACGCGGCGCAGTGCTGCGTCAAGGCGGTCGACCTGATCCACAGCGTCTGCGGGGCCAGGGCCAACTATCGCGACAACGCCCTCCAGCGTCAGCACCGCGACGTCCACGCCGCCAAGCACCAGATCCACCTCTCCTGGGAGATCAACGGCGCCGAGTTCGGCCGCGTCGCCGCCGGCCTGAAGCCGAACAACGCGCTGCTTTAGGCGTCGGACGATCCACGTGCCGCCAATCGGCTAGGTCGAGACCGCCCTTCACGCGCTCGGCCAACGGGTGGTGGCGACGCAAGCCGCGTAGCCGCGCTTTCGGCATCGGCAATACTCTTCGGCCGGCCGGAGACGCGGCCCCTGTTTCCCCCATTGTCATGCCCGGACTTGTTCCGGGCATCCACGTCTGCGGTATCGCGGTGCGAGCCGGGAGCGGGCGAGGCGGCGGAGGGACGTGGATGCCCGGAACAAGTCCGGGCATGACGACCGGGAGGGAGGGGAGTGCCGGAGAAAACCCGCCCCACCAGACCTTCGGAGCAAAGCCCGCGTCGAAATGCTAAACCGGACAGCAATGGACTTGTTTCAGGGATGACGTCAGAGGGGCGGGACGGACACCCCCCAGACTTGACGGCGGCGCTCCGGGTGAGGACCCTGAGGCTTCGGCCACCGATCCAATCACCGACGGCGGGGGACTGTCATGCGAGCGGTCTGCTTGCGCGAACACGGCGGAATCAATGCGCTGAGGCTTGAGACCGACTTCCCGGACCCGGAGGTCGGCGAGGGCCAGGTGACGATCCGCGTCGGCGCGACCTCGCTCAACTATCACGACGTGTTCACCTGCGACGGCATGCCGGGGATCAAGGTGCCGATGCCGATGATCATCGGGCTCGACATCGCGGGCGAGATCGTCGAGGTCGGCCCGGGCGTCGAGGGCTGGAGCGCAGGCGACGACGTGCTGGTCAACCCGCTCGACCCGATAACCCCGGAAAAGGGGCTGATGGGCGAGATGGTGCTGGGCGGGACCGCCGAATACTGCCTCGTCGACGCGACCCGGCTGATCCCGATCCCGGACGGCGTGACCCACGCCCAGGCCGCCTCGCTGCCGGTCGCCTACGGCACCGCGCACCGCATGCTGTTCACCCAGGGCGGGCTGAAGGAGGGGGAGCGCATCCTGATCCTCGGCGCGAGCGGCGGGGTGGGCTCCTGCTGCGTGCTGCTCGCCAAGCTGATCGGCGCCGAGGTGGTGGCCTGCGGGTCGACGCCGGAGAAGCTCGAGGCGCTGAAGTCCTGGGGCGCCGATCACGTGATCGACTACACCGAGACCCAGTTCGAGCGCGAGATCTGGAAGCTTTACGAGAAGCCGCACCGCCGGCGCTTCACCGGCGGCGTGGACATGGTGGTCAACTTCACCGGCGGCGATACCTGGGTGCCGAGCATGAAGGCGCTCAAGCGGGGCGGAAGGCTGATGACCTGCGGCGCGACGGCGGGTTACGACCCGAACACCGACCTCCGCTATATCTGGACCTTCGAGCTCAAGGTGCTGGGCTCAAACAGCTGGGCGCCGGAGGATTTGACCCGGCTGATGGACCTGATCCGGGAGGGCAAGCTGGAGCCGGTCATCGACTGCGTGCTGCCCTTGGAAGAGACCAGGGAGGGCGTCCGCCGGCTGCGCGACCGCGAAGTGATCGGAAAGATAATCATCGAGCCATGACGCGGGCCCGCAATCTGGGCTGCATCTTCGCGGCTCATGCCGGGAGCGACGACCCGGCCATCGTCGACCTGTACGACCCCGACCGGCCCAGGACCCTGAGCCACCGCGAGCTCGACCGCGCCTGCGGCGCGATGGCGGCGGGGCTTGCGGCGCGCGGGCTCGGGCGCGGCGACCGGGTGGCGATCTGCGCGGTCAACCGCCTCGAATACCTGGTCGCGCTGTTCGGGGCGATGCGAGCGGGCTGCGTACCGGTGATGGTCAACATCAAGCTGCCGGCGGAGACGATCCGCTTCATCGTCGAGGACTCGGGCGCCAGGATCGTCTTCGCGGACGGCGATTTCGCGTTCGACCCGCCCGACGGCGCGGCGCGGGTCTCCTTCGACGGGGAAGGATGGGGCGAATTCACGACCCTGGAGCCCGCGGCGCCCTTCGTCCCGCAACCGGGCGACATCGCCGAGCAGCCCTACACCTCGGGCTCGACCGGCCGGCCCAAGGGGGTGTTGCTCGACCATGCCGGCCAGTGCTGGATGATCGACAGGCTGGTCGAGACCCGCGATCTCAGGGCCGGCGACGCAAGCGTGATCTCGGCGCCGCTCTATCACAAGAACGCCCTGCTAGCGGTCAAATCGGCGCTCGCCGCGGGCGGGTCCATCGTGCTCTTCGCCCGCTTCGACGCACGGCGCTACATCCGGGCGATCGAGGAATTCCGGCTCACCATGCTGACCGGGGTGCCGACGATGTATGCGCTGATCCTCCAGGAGGAGGCGCTGCTGCGGGAGACCGATCTGAGCCCGGTGCGCGCCTGCTCGATGGGCTCGGCTCCGGCCTCGGACAACCTTCTGGACTCGCTCGCCGACACCTTCCCGAACGCCGCCCTCAACCTCAACTACGGCATCACCGAGGGCGGGCCGATCGTGTTCTCCTGGAAGCATCCGGACGGGCTGGCGCGGCCGCGCATGACGGTGGGCTATCCCATCGAGGGGGTCGAGCTCCGACTCGTCGGCGGCCCCGATGCGGACCAGGGAACGCTCCACGTCAGGAGCCCGGGGGTGATGGCGGGCTACCACAACCTGCCCGACGACACCGCGCGCGCGCTCGCCGACGGCTGGCTCGATACCGGCGACGTGCTGCGGCGCGACGCGAACGACTGGTACTATTTCGTCGGCCGGGTCGACGACATGTTCGTGACCGCGGGGGAGAACATCTACCCGGGCGCTGTCGAGGCGATGCTGGAACGCCACCCCGACATCATGCAGGCGGTGGTCGTCCCCGCGCCCAACGCGCTGAAGGCCCACGTCCCGGTCGCCTTCGTCGTCGCGCGGCCGCACGCCGGGATCGACGAGGCCGCGGTCAAGACCCACGCGCTCGCCAACGGCCCGGCCTACGCCCACCCGCGCCGCGTCTTCTTCATGGATGCCTTGCCGCTGTCCGGCACCAACAAGATCGACCGCCGGGCGCTCCAGGGCCAGGCCGCCGAAGCCGCGAGGGAGAGCGGCACGGCGGGGTGAGGGCGGCGGAGCCCATCCCGGCGCCGTCATTTCGACCGAAGCGAAGCGGAGTGGAGAAATCTGTCAGCGCAGGCGTGGCGGCAACGTGCGTGACAGATATCTCCGCTCCGCCACCCCTGCGGGCCGGCTCCGGTCGATATGACGATGAGGGCCGGACCTTCAACCCATCAACGCGCGGATGTACTCCGGCAGGCCGAAGGCGGCGACGTGGGCTTGGGGGTTGTAGTAGCGGGTCTCGATGTCGGCGGCGCGGAACCGCCGTTCGATCTCTTCCAGCGGCGTCGCCCGGGGTCCGGCGCTGCGGCTGCCCCAGCCCAGCGTCATGAAGCCGGCGCCGTAGGTGGGCACCTGGGTGAGGTAGAGCCACGAATCGGCGAAGAGCGGCTTCATGCGGGCGTAGGTGTCTCGGGCCTCCTGCTCCTGCATGAAGGTCACGCCGGACTGGGTGACGAGGATGCCGGATTCGCTGAGCCGCGCGTGGCAATCGGCATAGAACGGCCGCTCGAACAGCGCCACCGAGGCACCCAAGGGGTCGGTCGAGTCGACGATGATGACGTCGAACGTCTCGCCGCAGGACTTCATGAACGCGGTGCCGTCCGCGAAGATCACCTCGGCGCGCGGATCGTCGAACGCATCGCCGCAGATGGTCGGCAAATAGCGGCGCGAGAGCTCGACCACGGCGGGGTCGAGCTCGACCATGACGGCGCGCTCGACATCGTGCTTCAAGACTTCTTCCAGCGCGCCGCCGTCCCCGCCGCCGACAATCGCCACCCGCCTGGCTTTGCCGTGCGCGAACATCGGCACGTGGACGATCATCTCGTGATAGGCGAACTCGTCGCCCTCGGTCGTCTGGACGATGCCGTCGAGCGCGAGCACCCGCCCGAAATACGGGTTCTCGAAGATCAGAAGGTCCTGGTGGCCGGTCTTCTCGCGGTGGAGAACTTTCGAGATCTTCAGGCGCTGCTGGTAGTCCCTGTAGAGCGTTTCGGCGAACCACGCCCCGCTCATCCGACGACGCCCCGCCGCCGCACCTCGACCGACTCGCGGCCGGGCCGGAACCGGCGCCGCAGGACGGGGACCGCGTTTTCGGGCTCGCACCGGCCGCACATGAAGACGTCGAACGCGGCAAAGCCGATCTCCGGCCAGGTATGGATGCTCATATGGGATTCGGCGAGCACCGCGACCCCCGACACGCCGCCGTTCTCCTCGAACGAATGCACGTGGATATGGAGCAGCGTCGCCTTGCACGCCTCGACCGCCTCGCGCAGCGCGCTTTCCACGACGGCGACGTCGTCGAGATGGGACGCATCCCAGAAATCGATCAGCACATGGGTGCCGGCGTGGACCGTGCCGTCGGTTCGGACGAGGTAATCGCCGGCGGGCGGAGAGGGCGCGGTATCGATGGCCATCGATGGGATCTCCGCCGCCGGTCAGTGCCAGAGGCGCCGTTCGTCGAATCCTTCGAGCAGCGCCGCGCCCCCGATCGCCGTCCGCTTCAGCGACGCCGCGCGCGGCAGGACGCATTCGGCGTAGAACCGGGCGGTCTCGACCTTTGAACGGTAGAAGGATTCGTCCCCGTCCGCGCCTTCCGCCTTCGCTTCGGCGATCGCCGCCGAGCGCGCGAGCAGGTAGCCGCCGACGACGGTCCCGAGCAGGGCGAGATAGGGGGTCGCGGCGGCCGCGCAGGTCTCCGCCGGACGGCCGTCGAGCAGCCAGCCGGTGGCGTCCTTCAGCGCCGCCACGCCGTCCGCCAGGGCCTCGCGGATCGGCGCCGTCGCACCGCCGCCGGCGCTTCCGGCGAAGGCGTCCATCTCCGCGATCAGATCGCCGACGGCGGCGCCCCGGTCGCCCAGGATCTTGCGCCGCACGAGGTCGAGC
This sequence comes from Defluviicoccus sp., assembly GCA_028820505.1. Taxonomy (GTDB): domain Bacteria; phylum Pseudomonadota; class Alphaproteobacteria; order MPNO01; family MPNO01; genus MPNO01. The sequence goes on along the minus strand of JAPPIT010000179.1, from coordinate 52,027 downwards.
GCCTGGATCCCGTTGGTCCCCTCGTAGATCGGCGTGATGCGCGAGTCGCGATAGTGCTGCGCCGCGCCGGTCTCCTCGATGAAACCGGCGCCGCCATGGACCTGGACCGCCTCGGACGCGACCGCCACCCCGGTGTCGCTGCACCATGCCTTGACCACCGGGACCAGCAGGTCGACGCGGGCCTGGCGGCGGGCGCGCTCCTCCGCGTCCTCGTGGCGGCCGGCAACGTCGAGATCCGCGGCGACGACGTAGGACAGCGCTCGCATCGCCTCGATCTCGGCCTTCATGGTCATCAGCATGCGCCGCACGTCGGGGTGCCTGACGATGGCGACCGGCCCGGCGGCGGGATCGGCGATCGAGCGTCCCTGGACCCGCCCGCCGGCATAGTCCCGCGCCTGCTGGAAGGCGCGCTCCGCCATCGCAAGCCCTTCCCGCCCGACCCCGAGCCGGGCGTTGTTCATCATCGTGAACATGTACTCCATGCCGCGGTTCTCCTCGCCGACGAGGTAGCCGATCGCGCCCTCGTCGTCGCCGTAGGACATCACCGCGGTGGGGCTCGCATGGATGCCGAGCTTGTGCTCCAGCGCGGCGCAGCGGAGGTCGTTGCGGGACCCGAGCGAGCCATCGGGGTTGACCAGGTATTTCGGCACGATGAACAGCGAGATACCGCGCGTCCCTTCCGGCGCGCCGTCGACGCGGGCCAGCACCGTGTGGACGATGTTCTCGGCCATGTCGTGCTCGCCCCAGGTGATGAAGATCTTCTGGCCGGTGATGCGGTAATGCTCGCCGTCGCGCACCGCGCGGGTCCTGAGCGCGCCGACGTCGGACCCCGCGTGCGGCTCGGTGAGGTTCATCGTCCCCGTCCATTCCCCGCTCACCAACCTGGGAAGCCAGGTGTCCTTCTGCTCGGGCGAGCCGTGGATCGAGAGCGCCCAGATCGCGCTCTGGGTCAGCATCGGGCACAGGCTGAAGGCGAGGTTGGCGGAATCCCAGATCTCCCCGATCGCAGTCGCGACCAGCCAGGGCATGCCCTGCCCGCCATATTCCGGCTGCGCGATCGTGCCGTTCCAGCCGCCCTCCGCGAACCGCCGGTAGGCATCGGCGAAACCGTCGGGCGTGGTGACGACGCCGTTCCTGAGCTGGCAGCCCTGCGTATCGCCCACCCGGTTGAGCGGAGCGAGCACCTCGGCGCCGAACCTGCCGGCCTCGGCGAGCACCGCGCGCACCAGATCCTCGGTCACCCAGTCGAGACCCGGCAACCCGGCGATCGTATCGAGCCCGATCAGCTCTTCCATGACGAAGCTCATGTCGCGGACCGGGGCTGCGTAATCGGTCATGGCGGAAGTCCTTGCTGGGCTGTCAGGGCCCGGGCGGGGCCAGCACCTTGCCCGGGTTCATCAGATTGTCGGGATCGAGCGTCCGCTTGATCCGGCGCATCAGGTCGATGGCGACGTCGGGCTTGTAACGAAGCAGGGCCTCGCGCTTCGACTGGCCGATACCGTGCTCGGCGCTGATGCTGCCGCCGTGGCGCGCGGCGGCGTCGTGGACGATGGCGTTGAGCTCGCCCTCGCGGTCGAGGAAAGCCGTCGGGTCGGCGCCGACCGGCTGGTTCATGTTGTAGTGCAGGTTGCCGTCGCCGACATGGCCGAAGGCGCAGACCCGGACGCCGTCGACCGCGGCTTCGGCCTCGGCCGCCGCTTCCCGCATGAAGACGGGAATCCGCGATACCGGCACCGAGATGTCGTGCTTGATCGAGGCGCCGTCGAGCTTCTGGGCCTCCGGGATCGTCTCCCGGATCTTCCAGAAATCGGCGGCCTGCGCGCCGCTCCCGGCGATCACCGCGTCGCGCACCAGCCCGTCTTCCATGGCGTCGGCGAGGACGGATTCCATCAAGCCGCGCACGTCGTCGCGCGCGGCGCCCGACGACAGCTCGAACAGCACATAGCACGGATGGCGCTCGTCGAACGGATCGCGGGTCCCGGCGATCTCCGCGAGCACGAGTTCGAACGGCAGGCGAAGGATCAGCTCGAACGCCGTCACCCGGTCGCCGGTCGCCGCGCGCGCGCGCGCCAGCAATTCGACCGCGGCCGCCGGATCGTCGATCGCGACCAGCGCGGTCTCGAGCGCCTGCGGGCGCGGAAACAGCTTCAGCACCGCCGCCGTGATGATCCCGAGCGTCCCCTCCGCGCCGATGAACAGGTGCTTGAGGTCGTAGCCGGTATTGTCCTTCCGAAGCGCCGACAGACCGTCCCAGACCCGGCCGTCTGGCAGCACCACCTCCAGCCCCAGGGCGAGATCGCGCGCGTTGCCGTAGCGCAGCACGCCGGTCCCGCCCGCGTTGGTGGACAGGTTGCCGCCGATCCGCGCCGTCCCCTCGCCGCCGAGCGAGAGCGGGAACAGCCGGTCGGCCTCGGCCGCGGCCTTCTGGACGTCGGCCAGGATCACGCCGGCCTCGACGGTGATGGTGTAGTTGAGCGGGTCGACCTCGCGCACCCGGTTGAGCCGCGTCAGGCTGAGGACCAGCTCGCGGCCGCTCCCGTCCGGGGTCGCCGCGCCGCAGAGCCCGGTATTGCCGCCCTGCGGCACGATGGGGATCTTCTCCGCCGCGCACAGCGACACGATTTGCGCGACTTCCCCGACGGTCGCGGGGCGCACGACCGCGGGCGCGGCGCCGCGATAGCGTTCGCGCTCGTCCACCAGATAGGGCGCCATGTCCGCCGGCTCGGTCAGCAGGCCGCGCACGCCGACGATGCCGGCGAGGCGCTCGCGAAGCCCGTCCCGAAGCGTCGCTTCCATATCCTGCTTTTAGTTCCGGTCCGTCGGATCGACAAGCGCTCGGGGCGCGGCGGCGCGGCGCAGCCGGTCCATGATCGCGCGCCCGAGACCGGTTTCGGGCACCGGCATCGCGACGATCCCGGTGCAGCCGGACCGGTCGAGCGCGTGCAGCGCGGCAAAGAGGTTCGCCGCGGCTTCGACCGGGTTCCCCGACGGGCTCAGGTTGCGCTCGACCGCCGCGCCGGAAGGCGTGTCGGGGCCGAAAGAGAGCAGCGCCTCGCCGTGTTCCGGGTCGCCGCCGCCGATCCTGAGCGGCAGGGCGGGCGCGTAGTGGCTGGCGAGCTGGCCGGGCGAGCGGGGCGTATCGGGATCGCCGGGTCTCGCCAGCGGACCGGTCAGGGCCTCGATCTCCTCCGCCGGCAGCCCGCCCGGGCGCAGCAGCGCGGGCGTTTCCCCGCCGAGGTCCACCACGGTCGATTCGATGCCGACGGTGCACGGCCCATCGTCGATCACCAGATCGATTGCATCCCCGAGCGTCTCGACGACGTGTTCCGCGCGGGTGGGGCTGACCGCGCCCGCCGGGTTCGCGCTAGGCGCCGCGACGGGGCGGCCGGCCTCCTCCAGAAGCGCCCGCGCCGCCGCGCCGCCCGGCGCCCGGACGGCGAGAGTGGATAGTCCGGCCGCGGCCAGTTTCGAGACCGGGCAGTCCCGCAGCCGGGGCAGGACGAGGGAGAGCGGGCCGGGCCAGAACCGCGCCGCGAGGGCTTGCGCGGCATCGGTCCATTCGACCAGCGGCCGCGCGGCGGCGAGGTCGGGGACGTGGACGATCAGGGGGTTGAACTCGGGACGGTTCTTGGCCTCGAACACGCGGGCGACGGCGCGGTCGTCGGTGGCGTCGGCGCCGAGCCCGTAGACGGTTTCGGTCGGAAAGGCGACGAGACCGCCCCGCCGCAGGATTTCCGCCGCCTCGGCGATCGCTCCCGGGTCGGACGCGCGCCTAACCGCGGCCACGGGCGATGAACTCCGGATTGCGGAAGCCCGGCTTGCCATAGCCGAGCGGCGCACCATCGAGCGTGCTGACGCTGCCGCCGGCGGCGAGCAGGACGGCGTGGCCGGCGGCGGTATCCCACTCGTTGGTCTCGCCGTAGCGGGGGTAGATGTCGCCCTCGCCGGCGGCGACGAGGCAGAACTTGAGCGAGCTTCCGACGGTGCGGTGCGCCGCGACCTCCATGCGCGCCAGCATTTCATCGAGTCGGACGCGGTCGCCGTGCCTGCGGCTCGAGAGCACCACCGGGCCTTCCGTTGGCACGGACCGCGCCGCGATTGCCTTTCTCGCAGCGCCCGGCCGCGACCGCCACGCGGCGCCGGGCACGAGCCCGCCATAGGTCTCGTCGAGCGCGGGCGCGTGGACCACGCCCAGGACCGGTATCCCGTCCCGGATCAGGCCGATATTGACGGTGAACTCGTCGGTCCCGCCGATGAACTCTCTGGTGCCGTCCAGCGGATCGACCAGCCAGAACCGTTCGCCGCCCTCGCGCGGCGCGGTGCCCGCGGCGACCGCTTCCTCGGCGACGACCGGGACATCCGGGTCGATCGTCCCGAGCGCCTCCACGATCAGCGCCTCCGCCTCCCGGTCGGCGACGGTCACGGGCGAGGAGTCCGCCTTGCGCTCGACGGCGACATCGGTCCGGTAGTGGCGGAGGATCGCCCGCCCCGCGTCTTCCGCGATGGCGACGATGCGATCGAGCAGGACGGAATCGGGTTTCAACGCGCCCCGGGCCACGCAGCCGCGGTGCCGACCCCGGGCCACGCGGCGGGAGCCCGGGCGGCCTGGGCGGCCTCCGACGGCGGCAGCGCGGGATCCCAGTCGTTGCCGACGAAGCGGCAGTCGGTCACCCCGTCGGAGGCGTCGGAGGCGAGCCACAGGATCGGCGCCACCATCACGTCCGGCTGCACCAGGGCGTCGCGGTCGAAGGGGGCGTTGGCGGGGATGAACCCGGTATTCGTCGGCCCTCCGGGGACCAGTACGTTGGCGGTCACCCCGGTGCCTTCCAGGTCCTTGGCCCAGGTAGAGGTCGCCGCCTCCAGCGCCGCCTTGGACTGGCCGTAGGGGGTGTAGGCCTTGCGGTGCATGGTATCGAGGCTGGTGGTGACGTTGACGATGCGGCCCCAGCCCTGAGCCACCAGATGCGGCGCGGCGAACCGGGCGATCATGAAGGGCGCCTTGAAGTTGACGTCCATCATGCGCTGCCAGCGGTCGATATCGGTCTCCCAGAACGGGACCGGGTCGTTCATGTAGGTCTCGCGGATGGTCTGCATGCCGACGCCCGCGTTGTTGACCGTCATGTGGAGCCCGCCGAACGCGCTCCTCGCGCGCTCGATCAGGTCGGCGCAGGCCGCGGGATCGGTGATATCCGCCGCTACGGTTTCGAGCCGGCCTGGGCCGTTCCGCGCCCGCGCGGTCTCCGCCAGCGCCTCCAGCGGTTCGGCGCGCACGTCGACGGCGAGCACGTCGGCCCCGTCGCCGATCAGGCCGAGCGACATCGCGCTCCCCATGCCGCCGCCGCCGCCGGTGACGATCGCGACCTTGCCGGCCAATGGCTCCGCCACGCATTCCTCCTTCACGGGCTTTCGGGAAGCGCGCGGAACTTACCCGGGGCGGTCCCACCGGACAACCGCGGGCGGGCGTCCCTCGATACGGCGCTGACGGCCTACTCGGGATGAGGGTTCCCCTTTAGCCTCATTAGCTCCTCACCCTGAGTAGCGGCGAAGCCGCGTGTCGAGGGGCGGGCTTACGGCCAGTCCGTTCCCGCTGCATGTATCGCCAGCCACGCGCCCATCGCAAATTCAGGAGCGACCGCGATCGCGCCATCGGACAGGGCTTCGACGGGCACGGCTGCCGCCTCGAAGAACCGGCGCGTCGCCGTGAGGTCGGCGCTTTCGAGGACCGCGGCGGCGATGAAGGGGAGGCTTAGCGGGCGGGCCGCGGGGATGACTCGCGCGAGTTCGGCGGGGGTGACGAAGTCGAGTCGGCCACGGTCGAGAACGATAGCGGTGCCCTCTTGCCGGCGTCCCGTGAAACGGGCGTAGCGGTCGGCGGCCTCGACCGGGTCGTCGGTGCAGATCACCACGCCGGACAGTCCGGAGACGCCGTTTTCGCGTGCGATCGTCGAAGGCTGCCATACCACGTCCGGGGTCTCGTGGCACAGGATCTGCATCCGGCCCTCCGCCATGGTCCCGGGCGCGACCCGGAGCACCGAGAACCCGGCCTCTTCCTCGCCGCCGCCGTCGACCGGCATGGGGCGTCGCAAGTTCGCCACCGGCTGCGGCCCGAACCCCTCGGCATCCAGCCTTCCCGCCTCGGCCGCGACGTCGTCGACGGAGAAGGCGATCAGATGGAGCCCTTCGTAGCGGGCGACCGCAGCCAGATGGGCACGCGAGAACGGCGTATCGAGCCCCTCGACGTCGGTCAGGATCTCGAGATAGCCGCGGCCCAGCATCGCGCAACGGTTCGCGGTCCCGGTCGGAACCCGGTTGCCGGCCTCGTCCTCGTTCCGGTGGACCGTCAGTGGGGTAAGCGGGAAGCCGAGGCGGGCGAACGCCGCGCCCGCCTCGTCCATGTCGGAGACGAACCAGCCGACATGGTCGAGGAAGATTTCGCCCGGCGCGGGCGTCTGACGGGGCTCAGTCGTCCCAGACCTCGTCCCAGCTGCCCTGGGTCGCCGCCTTCGAGTACTCGGTCGCCCGGTTCTCGAAGAAGTTGGTGTGCTCCATGCCGTTCAGCATTTCGTCCATCCAGGGCAGCGGATTGCGCTCGATACGGTAGATCGGCTGCAAGCCGAGCTGGGAGAGGCGTCGGTCGGCGATGTAGCGGATGTACTGCTTGACCTCCGCCCCGGTCAGCCCCTCCACGCCGCCGAGCTCGAAGGCGAGGTCGATGAAGGCGTCCTCGTGGTCCACCACGGTGTTGCAGATCTTGTAGAGCTCGCGCTGGAACTCCTCGGTCCAGATCTCCGGGTTCTCGTCGATGAAGGTGCGGAACAGGTGGATGATCGAATCCGTGTGGAGCGACTCGTCGCGCACCGACCAGGAGACGATCTGGCCCATCCCCTTCATCTTGTTGACGCGCGGGAAGTTCATCAGGATCGCGAAGCTCGCGAACAGCTGCAGCCCCTCGGTGAAGGCGCCGAACACGGCGAGCGTCTTGGCGATGTCCTCCTTGGTGTCGGTGCCGAACTGCTGCATGAAGTCGTACTTGTCCTTCATCTCCTTGTAGCGGAGGAAGGCTTGGTACTCGGTCTCCGGCATGCCGATCGTGTCGAGCAGATGCGAGTAGGCGGCGATGTGGACGGTCTCCATGTTGGAGAACGCCGACAGCATCATCTGCACCTCGGTCGGCTCGAACACGCGGGCGTAATGCCGCATGTAGCAGTTGTTCACCTCGATATCGGACTGGGTGAAGAAGCGGAAGATCTGGGTGAGCGTATGGCGCTCTTCCGCGCTCAGCTTGTTGTGCCAGTCCTTGACGTCGTCGGCGAGCGGCACTTCCTCGGGCAGCCAGTGGATGCGCTGCTGGGTGAGCCAAGCATCGTAGGCCCAAGGATAGCGAAACGGCTTGTAGACCCCGTTCGAATCGAGCAGCGACATCGGCGTTCCTACGCGACCTACTGGCAGGCGAGGCACTCTTCGTAATCGTTGGACGCGGTCTCCGCGGCGGCTCCGTCGGCCGCGTGGAGCGGGATCGGAGCCTCGGCGGCGGCCACGGCCGTCGCGCCGTTGCCGACCAGGGCGACATCGACCTTGTTCGCCACCTTGTCGGCGCGCTGGATCGAGCGCGAGCGGCAATAGTAGAGCGATTTCACACCCTTCTTCCAGGCTTGGAAATGAATGTCGTGCAGCGTCTTCTTGTGCACGTCGGCCGGCAGGAAGACGTTGAGCGACTGCGACTGGCAGACGAACGGCGCGCGGTCGGCCGCGAAGTCGACCAGCCAGCGCTGGTCGATCTCGAACGCGGTCTTGAAGATGTCCTTCTCGTCGTCGCTCAGGAAGTCGAGATGGGCGACCGAGCCCTCGTTGACGGTGATCGAGGTCCAGACGTCGTCGGTGTCCTGCCCCTTCTCGGCCAGAAGCGCCTTCAGGTACTTGTTGCGCACGCTGAACGAGCCCGACAGCGTCTTGTGGGTGAAGGCGTTGGCGACGTTGGGCTCGATGCCCGGCGACGAGCCGCCGCAGATGATCGAGATCGAGGCGGTCGGCGCGATCGCGAGCTTGTTGGAGAACCGCTCGTCGAACCCGTAGTCGGACGCGTCCGGGCACGGTCCGCGCTCGGCGGCGAGCGCCCGCGACGCCGCGTCGGCATGGCCCCTGACGTGGCGGAATATGTTGCGGTTCCACGCCTTCGCCGAGGCCGATTCGATCGGCACACCCTGGCTCTGCAGGAAGGAGTGGAAGCCCATCACGCCGAGCCCGACCGAGCGCTCGCGCAGGGCGGCGTAGCGCGCCCTCTCCATGCTGTCCGGCGCCTTTTCGATGAAGTCGTCGAGCACGTTGTCGAGGAAGCGCATCACGTCCTCGATGAAGAGCGGGTCGGACCGCCATTCGAGGTAGGTCTCGAGGTTGAGCGAGGACAGGCAGCAGACCGCGGTCCGGTCATTGCCGTGATGGTCGGGCCCGGTCGGCAGGGTGATCTCGCTGCACAGGTTGGACATCCGCACCTGGAGCCCGGCGAGCTTGTGGTGCTCGGGCGAGGCGCGGTTCACGTGGTCGATGAAGATGAAATAGGGCTCGCCGGTCTCGATCCGGCTGGTCAGGAGCCGGATCCACAGCGAGCGCGCCTTGAGCCGGCGGACCACCGTCTTGTCCTTGGGGCTGATGAGCGCCCATTCCTCGTCGTTCTCGACCGCGCGCATGAAGGCGTCGGTGATCACCACGCCGTGGTGCAAATTCAGCGCCTTGCGGTTGGGGTCGCCGCCGGTCGGGCGGCGGATCTCGATGAACTCCTCGATCTCGGGATGGTCGATACCGATATAGACCGCGGCCGAGCCGCGCCGGAGCGAACCTTGGGAGATCGCGAGCGTGAGCGAATCCATCACGCGGATGAAGGGGATGATGCCCGAGGTCTTGCCGTTGGCGCTGACCTTCTCGCCGATCGAGCGGAGGTTGCCCCAGTAGCTGCCGATGCCGCCGCCGCGCGCGGCGAGCCACACGTTCTCGTTCCACAGGTCGACGATGCCGTCGAGGCTGTCGGACGCCTCGTTGAGGAAGCATGAGATCGGCAGGCCGCGGTCGGTGCCGCCGTTCGACAGCACCGGCGTCGACGGCATGAACCAGAGCCGGGACATGTAGTTGTAGAGTCGCTGCGCGTGCGCCGAATCGTCGCCGTAATAGGAGCTGACCCGGGCAAACAGATCCTGGTACCCCTCCTCCGGCAACAGATAGCGATCGTCGAGCACCGCCTTGCCGAACTCGGTCAGCAAGTCGTCCCGGCCGCGGTCGATCTCGACCGTGACCTCGCGCTTGGACTGAAGCAGATCATGCTTCGAAGAAACCAGATCTAGCACCCGTCACCCCCCGCGTTTATCCGGTCTACTGCCGAATCCCTGGAAACGGCCCAGACAGCGAATCGGTTGCCGAAGCACCACGAACCTTCACCTTGCACAACAAATTGTGGTCTAGCAAGAACAAACCCACCAAGGATGGTGGTGAGGCCGGGGAAAAATTCGCCCACATCAATATAATGTTCCCGTTCCGTTTGACAATCGTATCGGCTACGTTCGTGGGCTCGAGCGTCCGTTCCCGGTCCGTTCGCGATTCGAATTGTGTGAATCACGGGGATAGACACCAGATATGGTGGCTTCCCGCCGACCGGCCCTGTCGTCAGCCGGAGGCGGCCAGGGCCAGCCGGTCGGGGCGCAAGGGAACCTCATCCACCTCGACCGCAAACGGCGCGAGCGCGTCCTCGACCGCCGCGGCCAGCGCGGCCGTCGCCGGCACCGTGCCGCTCTCCCCCACCCCCTTCACGCCGAGCGGGTTGTGTTCGGTCGGCGAATCGAGGTGGACGATCGCGATGGACGGCAGCTCGCACGCGCCGGCGATCGTGTAGTCCGCGAGCGTCGTCGTGAGCGGCTGGGCATCGCGGTCGAACGCGATTCGCTCGAGGATCGCATTGCCGAGACCGTGCGCGACGCCACCCTGGACCTGGCCGTCGACGATCGCCGGGTTGATCATGCGACCGCTGTCATGGACGACGATATAGCGGAGGATCGTCACGCGGCCGGTCTCGGGATCGGCCTCGACCTCGGCGACATGGCAGCCGTTGGCGTAGCTCAGCGCGTCGAACGGCACCGCCGCGGTCGCCTCCAGCCCGGGCGCCGCGCCGGCCGGCAGGGCGTAGCCCGGGGTGCCGTAGACCGCATTGGCGAGCTCCGGGAAGCCGACCGAGAGCTCGGCGACGCCCCGGACCCGCGCGCTTCCGTCCACCAGCTCGATATCGTCGGGCGCCGCTTCCAGCCGTCCGGCGGCGAGGGTTCTCAGCTTGTCGGCGACCTCGCGCGCCGCCACCAGCGCGGACGAGCCGGCGTTGACCGCCTGGCGGCTGGCCGAGGCGCCGATGCCCATGGCGATGGCGCCGGTGTCCCCCATGACCACCTCGATCGATCCGGGGTCGACGCCGAGGCGGTCGGCGCAGATCTGGGCCAGCATGGTGCGCGTGCCCTGCCCGATGGCGGTGGCGCCGGTGATCAGGCTCACCCGTCCCGACGGGGCGACGCGCACGGTCACCGCCTCGAACGGGCCGCGCCCGGTGCCCTTGACGTAGTTGGCGAGCCCGATGCCGAGATGACGCCCTTCCGCGCGCGCCGCCGCCTGCCGCGCGCGGAAATCCGCCATGCCGGCGGCGTCGAGCGCGGCCTCCAGGCAGGCCGGGTAGTCGCCGCTGTCGAGCACGATCCCGGTGCCGCTGCGCGCCTTGAGCGGGCGGGCATAGGGCATCTCTTCCGCCCCGATGAAATTCCTCCGCCGCACCTCTTCGCGAGGCAGGCCGAGCGTCGCGGCGACGCGATCGACGATCCGCTCCATCGCGAACGTGCCTTGCGGGTGGCCGGCGCCGCGGACCGGCGTGGTCGGCACCTTGTTGGTCACCGCCGCCCGCACCGCGAGGCGATAGGCCGGCAGGCGATACGGTCCGGGAACCACGGTCGCGGCGTTGTAGGAGAGGTTGAGGCCGCGCGCGGTATAGGCGCCGTGGTCGTGGATCATCGTCCCCCGGACCGCGAGCAGCCGCCCGTCCCCGTCGACCGCCGCTTCCATGTCCCAATACTGGTCGCGTTCCTGGGTGGTGGCGGTGAAGTGCTCGCGCCGGTCCTCGATCCACTTGACGGGCCGCCCCAGCCGGCGCGCCGCGTGCGCGACCGCGATGTCCTCGGGATAGACGACGAGCTTGGGTCCGAAACCGCCGCCGAGATCGGCGGCGCGGACGACGATCCGGCGCTCGTCGAGCCCCAGCGCCGCCACCAGGGCGCGGAGCGCGCCGTGCGGCGCCTGGCAGGACAGCCAGATCGTCAGGCGGTCGTCGAGCGGATCGGGCGCGGCGACGACGCCGCGGCATTCGATCGCGAGCCCGAGCCCCTTGTGCTGGCGGAGCGACACGGAGACCCGGTGCGCGGCGGCGGCGAAGGCGGCGTCGACGTCGCCGTAGCCGATCTCGTATTCCGCCAGCAGATTGTCGTCGAGACGGCGGTGCGCGCCCGGGGCGTCCGGCGCCAGCGCGTCGCGGCAGTCCGACACGGCGGGAAGGGCGCTGTAGTCGATGTCTACCAGAGCGGCGGCGTCCTCGGCCGCGTAGCGGTCGGCGGCGACGACCACGGCGACCGGCTCGCCGACATGGCACACCTCGTCCTCGGCCAGGATCTGCCGGTCGAGAATATGCCGGTAGGCATCGCTCGGCAGCGCCGTGACCAGCCGCTTGACGGCAAGATGCGGAGCGAGGTCGGCATGGGTCAGCACCGCCGTTACGCCCGGGGCCGACTTTGCCGCCTCCGTGTCGATGCCGGCGATTTCGGCATGCGCGAACGGGCTCCTGACGAAACAGGCATGCAGCATGCCGGGCAGGTGGATGTCGTCGACGAAGCGCCCCACGCCGCGCAGCAGCGCCGGATCCTCGAGCCGCGCGATCGGCTTGCCGATCAGCGTGCCGGTCAGCTGCTCCGCCCCCGCTCGGTCACCACGCGCTCGAACGCGGCGAGGGTTTCCTCGCTGACATGGTGCTCGATGCCCTCCGCGTCGGCGCGCGCGACGTCCTCGCTGACGCCGATCGCCTGGAGGAACGCGACCACGATCTGGTGCCGCCGCCGGGACTCCTCGGCGATGCGCCGCCCCTCGTCGGTCAGGAAGATCGCGCGATAGGGCTGCGTGGTGACCAGGCCGCTCTGCTGCAGCCGGGCGACCATCTTGGTGACGCTCGCATGGGTCACGCCGAGGCGGCGCGAGATATCGGCGGACCGCGCCTCGCCGGTCGAGTCGATCAGGTCGGCGATCAGCTCGACATAGTCCTCGGCGATCTCGGTCTGGCGCGCGAGCCGGGTCTGGCGGTGATGATCCGCCTGCTCGTCGGGCTCGACGAGCACCGGCGCCACCGTGGGCGGCCTCCTGCGCGTCTTCTTCGCCACCGGGTCCCCTCGCGGCACTTCGATCCGCCTCTTTCCGACTATGCCGAATGCCGGGCGGCTTGACAATTCTTGGCCAGAGCCAAATAAGTTAGCCAAGGTTAAATAGTTCAGCATCGGGCAAGATCGATGTGGGGACGGCGCTTGTATCCCGGAGTGTTCCGGCGGACCGTTTGGGTCGCCGCCGCGCTTTGCCTCGTCCTGACGGCGGCGAACCCGGCGACCGCCCATGTCGCGAGCCGCGAGCAGTGGCATCCGCTGGCCGCCGCCTATCTCGACGCGGTCTTCGCGAGCCGCCTCGACCCGGTGGACTGGGAGGGGATCGCCCGCCGCTATGGAAGCGCCGACCCGGTTTACCTCCATGTCGGCGCCGCCTCCGCGCTGACCGTCCTGGCGCGGCTGTCGGATTTCGCCGGCGGCGATCCGGGCGCGGCGATCCGCCGGGCGATCGCGGCGCGCGACGCGGAGCGGCTGAGGACGGCGGCGGCCCGCGCCAACGCGATTGCGCTGCGCGCCCGGCTGGAGAACGTCCGCGGCCTGCTCGACCGGCCGCGTGCCGCGCTGGCGGAGCTCGGCGCCGCGCGCGGCATCTACCGGGGGTTCGAGGCGGCGCTGCGGGCGAGCGACCCCGACGCCCACCGCCGGCTGGGGCTCGCCTGGCTCTCGCTCACCACCGTGCTCTCCCGCGCGGGCGACGGGGGCGAGGCGGAACGGCTGATCGGGATGCTGGGCGAGGCGGTCCGCGCGCGCTTCGAGGGGGGAAAGCCGCCTTTGCCTCCCGCCGGCCGGCTTCCGCCCGGAGGCGCGTTGCGCGAGCAGGAACCCCTGCCCCGCCTGGTGCTCAACTTCGAGCAGCGGGGAGTCGACGAGAAGCGGCTCTTCCTCGTCGCCTACGGGGACATGCTGTTCGATTCGCCGGAGATCCTCGGCCCCCGCGCCCGCGCGCTCGGCTTCGCCTGCTCGTCCTGCCACAACCGGGGCGACGTCAACCGGGCGCTGTTCGTGCCGGGGCTCAGCCGCCGCGCGGGCGGGATCGATATCGACAACGGGTTCTTCGACCCGCGCGGCAACGACAGGCGGCTCGACCCGCTGGACGTGCCGAGCCTGCGGGGCATCCGCTTCACCGCGCCCTACGGCCGGAACGGCAGGATGGGAAGCCTCCGCGAATTCGCGCGCAACGTGATCGTGGGTGAGCTGGGCGGGCCGGAACCGTCGCCGCTGATGCTCGATGCGCTGGTCGCCTACATGAACGAGTTCGACTTCCTGCCGGCGCCGCTGCTGGCGCGCGACGGGACCCTGAACGAGCGCGCGAGCGCCGCCGCCAGGCGCGGGGAGGCGATCTTCAACCGCCCCTTCGCCGCGATGGCGGGCCGGTCCTGCGCTTCGTGCCACATCCCGGACGGCAATTTCGTCGACGGACGGCGCCACGACATCGGCTCGGTCGCGCCGGCCTCGCCGCACGCCAGGGACGGCGCGCTCGACACGCCGACGCTGCTGGGGAGCCTCTACACCGCGCCCTATTTCCACGACGGCTCGGTGCCGACCCTCGCCGCGGTCGTCGACTGGTTCGACCGGCGGTACGGGCTCGGCCTCGATGCGGGAGAGCGGGCCGACCTCACCGCCTATCTCGAAGCGGTCGGCACCGGCGAGCAACCTTTTGAGGCGTTCGCCGGGAAGAACACGCGGTTCAGGCTCGGCTTCGACGAGGCGTCGACCTTCCTGTCGACGCTGGAGACGCTGATCCCCGCGCGGGACCGGCGGCACGCGCTGCTTCTCCTCGAGACGGTCGGCCGCGACCTGCGCGCCGATGCGGCGGGGATGGCCAACACCGCCGCGCTCGCCCGCGTGAACGAGCTCGCGGGGAGGATCGACGCCATTTCGGACGCGATCGCGGCGAAGGACTGGCCGGCCGCCGAGCGGTTATGGGCGCAATACAAGCGGACAGAGGCGCGCCATGCGGCCGAGATTTACTGAACGCCTGGGCAGGGGGCTCGCGGCCGCGCTGGTCGCGTTCGCCATCGGACCGGCGGCGGCCGCGGACAGGCCGCTCGTGCTCGCCTTCGTGCCCCAGGAGAACCCGGAGAAACTGCTCGGCGACGTTCGCGCGATCGACCTCTATCTGGAGGCCGCGATGGGCCGGCGCGTCGAGGCCCGCGTGACCGCCGACCACGCCGCCGCCGTCGAGAGCCTGGCGGCGGGGGCGGCCGACATCGCCTTCATGGGCGCCCTGCCCTATGTCATGGCGCGGGAGCGGATCGGAGCGGCGGCGCTGCTGTCGGAGGTCTACCGGGGCAAGCCGAGCTACAGCGGTGCCGTCTTCGTGCGGCGGGGAAGCGGGATCTCGAGTCTGGAAGACCTCAGGGGCAAGTCCATCGCGTTCGCCGATCCGATCTCGGAGTCGGGGTTCCTCTACCCGCTGGACCTGTTCGTGAAGGCGGGGCTGCTTGCGGCGCGCGGAGACCCCAGGGCGTTTTTCGGCGAGGTCTATTTCGCCGGCGGCTACCAGCAGGCGATCCAGGCGGTGGCGAACGGGCTGGTGGACGCGGCGGGGGTGAGCGTCTACGCGACGCTGCTCCTCGATGCCGGCCGGCGCGGAGAGGTCGCGGCGATCGCGCGGACGCCGCCGATCCCGTCCCACGTCGTGGTCGCCCGGCGCGGTCTCGATCCGGAGTTGCGCGCCGCCTTCCTCGCGGCGATGCTGGCGCTCAACGCGCCGGCGAAGCGCCATTTGCTGAAGCATCTCTACGGGCCCGAGGGTTATGTCGTGCCCGACCGCGCCGCCTATGACGGTGTCGCGGCGATGGCCAGGAAATACGGGTTGATCAGGTGACGCGGGAAGCGGTCCGCATATCCGGCCTCAGGGTCCGTTACGCGCCGGGCGAAAACCCCGCGCTCACCGTCGACGCGCTCTCGGTGGCGGCGGGGGAACGGCTGGCGGTGATCGGCCCCAGCGGGTCGGGCAAGACCACCCTGCTGCGCGCGGTCCAGGGCCTGGTCGCGCCGAGCGAGGGCACCGTGACGGTGGACGGAATCCGGACGCTCTCCAGGACCGCGCGGCGCCGCGCCTTCCGGCGCCGCCACGCCGCCGTCTTCCAGGAATTCCAGCTGGTCGAGCGCGCGTCGGTGCTGCGCAACGTGCTGTGCGGGCGGCTGGGCCACGCGCCGGTGCTGTCGAGCGTTCTGGGACGGTTCGGCGCCGACGACCGCGCGGCGGCCTTCGCGGCGATCGAGGCGACGGGACTTTCGGAGTTCGCGTACCGGCGCGTCGATACGCTGTCGGGCGGTCAGCGCCAACGCGTCGCGGTGGCCCGCGCGCTCGCCCAGGCGCCGGACCTGATCACCGCGGACGAACCGGTCAGCAACCTCGATCCCGTCGTCGCCGACGACATCCTGCGGGCGGTGATGGAACCGGCGGGGGACCGGAAAATCGCCGTCCTGGCGGCGGTCCACCACCCGGCGCTGGCGACCGCGCACGCGGACCGGGTCATAGGGCTCGCGGGGGGGCGCATCGTCTACGACAGCGCCGACGGCGCGCCGCTCGACGCCCCCGCGCTGCGCCGGGTCTACGGCCGCAGCCTGCCGCCGCAGATCGTTCAGGACATCAACGCCCGCGAGCGCGGCGATGAACAGAGACGCTCCCCTCGCAACGTGGCGTAGCAGCCTCGCCCGCGCGGCGGTTCTGCTCGGCATCGTTCTGGTCGTCGCCTGGGCCTGGGCGGGGACCGGGTTCGACCCGGCGAAGCTCGGCCTCGGCCTTCCGCGCCTCGGCGAATTCCTCGCCCGCATGGCGCCGCCCGACCTCACCATCGCGGGGGTGGTTTTCAGGGCGATGCTGGAGACCGTCCAGATCGCCCTGCTCGGCACGGTGCTGGGTGCCGTGCTGGCGGTCGGGTTCGGCCTGCTGGCCGCGGCCAACCTGACGCCGGCTTACATCCACCAGCCGGTCAAGTGGACCCTTGGCGCGATCCGCGGCGTGCCCGTCATCCTGCTCGCCCTGATGTTCGTCAGCGCGTACGGGCTGGGCCCGCTGCCCGGGGTCGCGGCGATCGCGCTCCACTCCGCGGGAATGCTCGGGAAATTCTACGCCGAGGCCTTCGAGGCCGCCCGGCCCGGCCCGATCGAGGCGCTGCGCACCGCCGGGGCGGCGTGGCCGCAGATCGTCCGGTTCGCCGTCCTGCCGCAGATCGCGCCCGAGCTCGCCCGGGACACGCTGTTCCGCTTCGAGCTCAACCTGCGCGAATCCCTTGTCCTCGGCCTGGTCGGGGCCGGCGGAATCGGCTTCTACATCCAGCTCTACGCGCGTTCCTTCCACTACGAGAAGGTCGCGACGCTCACCCTCGTGGTGCTGGCGATGGTGGTGCTGGTGGAGCAGGCGAGCGTGCTGGCCCGCCGCCGCCTGAGCTGACCGGCCTTCACGGACCCTCGAAACGGTCCTCGAACGCGATCACTTCGCGGAATCCCATCAGCTCGTTGAAATCGCCGAACGGGTGCAGCGCGGTATCGGCGGCGCCGGAGGACCCGTGGTCGCGCAGCGCGCGGTAGACCCGGCTCAGCGCCTCGGTGGCGGCGAGGAAACCGGCGGCGGGGAAGATCGCGACGCGAAAGCCGATCGCGGCGAGCTCGCCGGGCGTCAGCACCGGCGTCAGCCCGCCCTCGACCATGTTGGCCATCAGCGGCCCGTCGAGCAGCCGCGCGGCCTCCTCCATCTCCTCGACCGAGGCCGGCGCCTCGTAGAACAGGATGTCGGCGCCGGCCTCCTGGAAGGCTTCCAGCCGGCGCAGCGCCTCGTCCTTGCTGTCGGCCTTGCGGGCGTCGGTGCGCGCGATGACAAGGAAATCGTCGTCGAGCCTGGAATCGAGCGCGACCTTGATCTTGCGCACCATGTCTTCGAGCGGGATCAGGCGCTGGCCCTCGGTGTGGCCGCATTTCTTGGGAAAGGCCTGGTCCTCGATCTGGATCGCCGCGACGCCGGCCCGCTCGTAGCCCTGCACCGTGTGGCGGACGTTGACCGTCCCCCCGTAGCCGGTGTCGGCGTCGGCGATCAGCGGCGTCCTCGTGCCGGCGGCGATCTGGCCGGCGCGCGACACCATCTCGGTGTAGGTCGCGATCCCGGCATCCGGCAGGCCGAGATGGGAGGCGACCACGCCGGACCCCGTCATGTAGATCGCGGAGAACCCCATCGAGTCCGCCACCCGCGCCGAAATCATGTCGTAGACGCCGGGCGCGGCGATGAATTCGCCCGAACGCAGCCGCCCGGCGAGCGCCCCGGTCTTGGAAACGATGCGGTCGTGCATGGCCTGAAATCCTCCGCCTGGGTCGCGCGGACCCTACTCCGTCGGACCCGCGCCGGGAAGCGGCGCGGAAGTCGTTGCGACCGCGTTGTGGAGAATTGGAAGAAATCCTCTTCCCAAGCGCCAAAACCCGACATATAGTTGTAACATTCGCATAAGACACGAGATGTAGCGTGCTCAAAGGGAAAGATCGATGACCTGGACACCGGAGAGGGTCGACAGCCTGGTGCGGCTTTGGTCGGACGGGTTGTCGGCGCGCCAGATCGCGGAGAAGCTCGGCGGGGTCACACGCAACGCCGTCATCGGCAAGGCGCACCGCCTCAACCTCCAGCGCGGCGCGCCCGCGCCCGAGCCCGTGCCCGAACCGCCGCCGCCCCGGATCGACTACCCGATCACGCCGATGCCGGAGGTCAAGAGCTGGATGTGCCGCTGGCAGATCGACCAGCCGGGCCGCTGCGGGCTCCATATCTGCGGCAAGACGGTGCAGCCGGGCCGCCAGTTCTGCGCCGAGCACCTGACGGCGGCGTATCTGATGCGGAAGCAGAGCGCGGCCTGAGCCTGTTGCAGCCGCGCTAACGCGTCCCGATCGCCTTCCAGGCCCAGTCCGCGAGCCGGATCAGCCGGTCGTCGCCGCCCGCCGGGCCGACCAGCTGGACGCCGACGGGCAGCCCTTTGGGGCCGGAGAAGGCGGGCAGGGTGATGCAGGGGCCGTGCATCATCGTCCACACCCGGTTGAACGAGGATTTCTGGATCCCCGTCAGGTCGTCCGTCGGCTCGCCCGGCGCGCTGGCCGTGAGGATCGCGTCGAACCCCTGAAAGA
This sequence comes from Defluviicoccus sp., assembly GCA_028820505.1. Lineage (GTDB taxonomy): Bacteria > Pseudomonadota > Alphaproteobacteria > MPNO01 > MPNO01 > MPNO01. The sequence goes on along the minus strand of JAPPIT010000179.1, from coordinate 33,479 downwards.
TCCCCGCCAGCGCCTCGCGGCACTTCGCGGCGGTTTCGCACGCGGACTCGTAGTCGGCCTCCGAACAGCGCTCGCCGAGCGCCACCTGGTCCTGGATCCAATGGTTCAGTCGGTCGCGCCGATTGGCGATTTCCCAGGCGAGCGCCCGCCCGCCCTCGACCGCGGTGATGACGCTGAACGCGTCTTCGGCGCCGCCGAAGACCGCCGGCAGGTCCACGTCGCCGACGGTCGCTCCCGCCCGTTCCAGCGCCGCAGCGGCGGCGTCGACGGCATCGACCGTCTCGGGCAGGGCGTCCTCCCAGTTGGGGGCGCGGCAGACGCCGACGCGGGGCGGCGGGGTGTCGTCCAGGGACACGGCGGGCGTGTCGGCCATCGCCGCCCGGACCAGCGCGATGTCGCGAACCGAGCGGGCGAAGATGCCGATCGTATCCAGACCCGGCCGGACATGCCGGAGCCCGCCCCGGTCGATCCCGTCGAGGCTCGCCTTGTAGCCGACCACACCGCAGGAGGCGGCCGGCATGATCATCGATCCGCCGGTCTGGCTGCCGAGCGTGACCGGGACCATGAAATCGGCGACCGCCGCGGCGGAGCCGGAGGACGACACGCCGGGGCTCCGCGCAAAATCGCGCGGGTTGCGGACGCCGACCGGGACCGGGCTCGCGAACTCGGTGGTGGTCGCCTTGCCGAGGATCACCGCGCCCGCCCGCCGCAGCGCCGCGACACACGCCGAGTCGCGCGCCGGGCGGTGGCCTTCGTGGATCGGCGAGCCGTATTCGGTCGGGAGATCGGCGGTATCGAAGATGTCCTTGATCCCGACCGGAATGCCCCTGAGCGGCCCCCGCCCGGCGGCATCCGACATGCAGGCCTGGCCGAGCGCATGGGCGGGCTCGACATGCGCCCAGGCGCCGATCTCCCCGTCGCGGAGCGCGACGCGGTCGAGGCAGGAAAAGACCAGATCCCGCGAGCTGATGCGCCCGTCGGCGAGCCGGGCCGCGGCTTCGGTGGCGTCGAGTTCGTTGAGTGCTTCGGTCATGGCCAACCCGATTTCGTCATGGTCGGCGGAGGCCGACCATTCACGAGTTTTTATAGCGGTTGGAAAAGAAAAGAAAACGTGGATGGTCGGCCTCCGCCGACCATGACGCGAGGAAACCGGGAGATCGGTTCCCTCCGGCCCGGACCCGCCCCTAGTTGAACCGCACGTACTCGAAGCTCGACGGGTCCTCGTGGTTGATGCCGCGGGTCGGCGGCGCGACCCAGCTCGCGATCTTGCCGGGCTCGACGACGCGCTTCATCAGCGACTGGACGAAGGCGCGGTCGTCTTCGTTGGGCAGCCAGTCGCCGTGCCTTCGGGTCCATTCCGCCTCGGACAGGACCTTGCCCTTCGGCGAGACCCGGAGATCGGCGAAGTTGCCGATGCGGCGATTGAACGCGCGGTGCGGCAGTTTGAACTGGAAGTCGATTCCGACCCGCTTGATGTTGCGGTTCCACCGCGTCAAGCCGCGCTGGCAGTCCTTGATGTACTCCTCGCGCAGCCGTTCGTTGACCGTGTTGAGCGCGGGCTGCTCCTCGAGGACGATCTCGTCCCCCTTCACGACATGGACCGGCCAGGCGCCTTCCAGCAGGCGGTGGTCGTCCTCGATCATGGTCTCCTGGAAGCGGCCCTTCAGGCTCTGATTGAAGTAGCTCGCCGCGTTGGTGGACGTCTCCTGGCCGAACAGGTCGACCGATACGCTGAAATGGAAGTTCATGAACTTCTGCAGCGTCGGCATGTCGACCGCGCCGGCCGCGCGGACGCGCCCGGGATCGTCGGTCTTGAGCTCGTCCATCACCTCGCAGGTGCGCTGGATGACGCGGCCCACCCCGGTCTCCCCGATGAACATGTGATGGCCTTCCTCGGTCAGCATGAACTGACAGGTCCGCGCCAGCGGATCGAAGCCGGATTCGGCAAGCGAGGCGAGCTGGTACTTGCCGTCGCGGTCGGTGAAGTAGGTGAACATGAAGAACGAGAGCCAGTCGGGCGTCTTCTCGTTGAACGCGCCGAGGATGCGGGGCTTGTCGGGATCGCCCGAATGGCGCTCCAGCATGGCCTCCGCCTCCTCGCGCCCGTCGCGGCCGAAATGGGCGTGCAGCAGATAGACCATCGCCCAGAGATGCCGCCCCTCCTCGACATTGACCTGGAAGATGTTGCGGAGGTCGTAGAGCGAAGGGCAGGTGAGGCCCAGCATGCGCTGCTGCTCGACCGAGGCGGGCTCGGTGTCGCCCTGGGTGACGATCAGCCGGCGGAGCGTGGAGCGGTACTCGCCCGGCACCTCCTGCCAGACATCCTCGCCCTTGTGCTCGCCGAAGGAGATTTTCTTCCCGGCCTCTTCCGGGTTGACGAAGATTCCCCAGCGGTAGTCGGGCATCTTGACGAAGTCGTAATGCGCCCAGCCGTCCGGCTCGACGCTGATCGCGGTGCGCAGATAGATGTCGAAATTCTTCGTCCCCTCGGGGCCGAGCTCGTGCCACCAGCTCAGGAACTCGGGCTGCCACGCCTCCAGCGCGCGCTGGAGGCGCCGGTTGTCGGCCAGGTCGACATTGTTGGGGATCCGCTCGTTGTAGTTGATCGCCATGGTCACACCCTCCGTCTGTCGTATTGGCTCTTGCGGCCGGTGCCGTAGAGCTTGAGCGCGCCGTGCTCGCCGGCGGCGTTGGGCCGCTGGAAGATCCAGTTCTGCCACGCGCTCAGCCGCCCGAAGATCTTGGTCTCCAGGGTCTCGGGGCCGGCGAAGCGGAGGCTCGCCTCCATGCCGGTCAGCGCATCGGGGGAGAAGCTCGCGCGCTCCTCGATGGCGATGCGGATCTCGTCCTCCCAGTCGATGTCGTCGGGGATGAAGGTGATCAGCCCGAGCGCCTCGGCGTCCTCCGCCTCGAGCGGCTCGCCCTGGCGTTCCCTGGCCTCCCCGACCCTCTCCGGCGCGGCGAGGAAGCGGCTCTCCAGCCGGGTGAGGCCGCTCGACATCGTGTAGGGGCCGAAATTCATGCCCGTCAGGAGCACCGCCGCGGGCGGCTCGTTGCCGCCCTCGAACACGCCGTCCAGCATGTAGGAGCGGTCGCTCGCAAGCACGAGCTCCAGGAGCGTGCCGGCGAAGCAGCTGCCGGGCTCGACGAGCGCGATCAGGCTGCGCGAGCTCACGTCGATCCGTTTGAGCACGCGCTTGAGATAGAGCATTATCTCGCGCACCAGCCAGTCACCGGCGTTGTCGAGCAGCGCCTTGTCGGCTGCGGCGACCATGGCGGCGTCGCCCTCGGTCCGGAACACCCAGGTGCCGATCTCCTGCTCGTTCAGCCTGAGCTCCATGATCGCGTCGTCGAGCTCGCGGGCGAGCGCAAACGGCCAGAATGCGGTGTCGGCCTCGTGGATTTCGGCGGCCGTGGCAGGCGGCGCGGTTTCCGGCGCGCGGATCGTGATCGTCGCGGTCGAATCCGCGCGGTCGAGGACGACCGTGACGTGGTCGTAGACGATGCGGCCGCCGCCGATTTCGCGCTTCAGCGGGGTCAGCGCGACGCCCGTGGCATTCTTCGGCCGGTCCGACCTGTCGGCGAACTCGCGGGCGCGCTCGGAGACGATTTCTCGGAAGCGCGCGCCGGGGACGAGCTCGTCGATCAGGTTCCAGTCGACAGCCCGCTTGCCGCGCATGCCTTCCGACGTGGTGCAGAAGAAATCGGCGTGGTCGTGGCGGACCTTCCGCTTGTCGACCAGCCGGGTGAGCCCGCCGGTGCCGGGGAGGACGGCGAGCAGCGGGAGTTCGGGCAGCGAGACCGTCGAGGAGCCGTCGTCGATCAGCATGATGTAGTCGCAGGCGAGCGCGAGCTCGTAGCCGCCGCCCGCCGCCGTGCCGTTGATCGCGCAGATATAGATCTGGTGCGAGTTGCCGGTGGCGTCCTCGATCCCGTTTCGGGTCTCGTTGGTGAACTTGCAGAAATTGACCTTGTGGGCGTGCGAGGACCGGCCGAGCATGTTGATGTTGGCGCCGGCGCAGAACACCCGCGGCTTGTCGGAGGTCACGACGACGCAGCCCACCTCGGGATGCTCGAAGCGCAGCCGCTGGATCGCGTCGTAGAGCTCGATGTCGACGCCGAGGTCGTAGGAGTTGAGCTTGAGCGCGTAGCCCGGCGCCAGGGTCGCGTTCTCGTCGACGTCCATCGCCAGCCGGGCGACGTTGCCCTCGATCGTCAGCTTCCAGTGGCGGTAGGCGTCGGGGCGCGTCTGGATGTCGATGCGCCCGGTGCCTTCCTCGGTACGGAGATCGCCAGCGGTTTCGGCCATTGCCCCCTTCTCCCGATCGAAACTTCGCCGCTTCGGGCTCTCGCGAAGATGATTTAGTCATCAATTGTTGACTTGTCAACAATTGATTTGGCGACGAACCGCTCTTGAGGGGACCCGGCCCCGCGCGATATACCCTTGGCGCGAGGCGTAACCTAAGACACACCGGGAAAATGCCGCAAGCAGGACCGCACCCCGCGCACGCCTCGGCGCGGCCGAGGGAGCATGTGCTTCTCGCCTGGCTGGAGGATGGCGCGGCGCGGCTGCCCGACAAGGCGCTGGTGCACGGCATCGACCGGGGCCGCGCGATCACCTATGCCGGGATGCACGACATGGTCGGGCGGGTCGGCGCCGCGCTGCGCGCCCGGGGGCTGGGGGCGAACGACCGCGTGGCGCTCCTGTCCGGCAACGCGCTGGAGCATCTGATCGTCTATCTCGGCACGATGTGCCACGGCGCCACGATCTGCACCGTGCAGGCCGATACAAACCGGGCCCATCTGGACGAGATCCTGCGCGCGCTCGACCCGGCGCTCACCCTGCACGAGGACGAGCTCGGTCTCGGCGACCTGGCGGGGACGGCGCCCGGGGAGTGGCAGCCGCTCGGGCGCTGGGACGGCGGCGCGGGCGAGGGCTTCTTCGCCGAGCTCGCCCAGGGTCCGAGCGCGCCGCGAACCCCGCTCAACGCCTATGGCGACGTAGCCTCGATCTTCTACACCTCGGGCACCGCCTCGAAGCCCAAGGGCGTCGTCTGCACCTTCGCCGAATTGCTGGAGAACGTCGAGCCGACCGCGGACGCGTTCGGGATCGGCGAGGACGACCGGGTGCTCGATTTCCGCTCCTACAACTGGATGTCGGCGCAGGTGCTGAGCTTCCTCGGCCCGCTCGCGCGCGGCGCCACGCTCTACATGGCGCGCCGGTTCTCGCAGAGCCGCTATTTCGACTGGATCCGCGAGTTCGGCATCACCGTCGCCGCCTGCAACCCGACGGCGATCAACATGCTGGTCAACCGGCCGATTCCGGTCTCGGGCGCCGACCTCCCGCATCTCCGCTACATCACGTCGAGCTCGGCCGCCCTCATGGTGGCCGACTGGAAGGCGTTCGAGGAGATGTACGGGATCCCCGTGGCCCAGGGCTGCGGCACCAGCGAGACCGGCTGGATCGCGGGCTCCAACGAACGCACCCGACGCATGGGTTCGGTCGGCCGGCCGCACGCCTACCAGAACCTCACGATCGTCGACGAGGCGGGCAATCCGCTTCCGGCGGGCGAGATCGGCGCGATCGAGATGGGCCGCCATCCGGACAACGAGTTCCGCTATCTCGCCGAGGACGGCGGCTACCGGGTCAATTCCAAGGGCCGCGCGCGGACCGGCGACCTCGGCTATCTCGATGCCGACGGCTATCTCTACATCACCGGCCGGGCCAGGGACCTGATCATCCGGGGCGGGATCAACATTGCGCCGACCGAGATCGACAATCTGGTCTTGCAGATGCCGGGCGTCGCCGAGGCCGCCACCGTCGGCGTCCCCGACCGGATCTACGGCGAGGAAGTCGTGGTCTATGTCGTCGCCAGGCCGGACGCGGCGCTCGACGAGGCCGCCGTGCTCGCCCATTGCGAGTCCGCGCTGCCGCACGCCAAGCGGCCCAAGGAGGCGATCTTCCGCGAGTCGCTCCCCAAGACCGAACGCGGCAAGATGGACCGCAACGCCCTCGTCGAGGAATGGCGCGAGAGCCGGCAAACCGCCGCCGGCGCCTGAGGAGATACAGGATGGACGGAACCGCGACCCGAACCCGCCCGCCGCAGACCTTCCGCTACGAGAAGCCGGAGGCGCAGACCGCCGACAAGGCGATCGTCTCGCTCTGCCAGACCGACATCGTCCGTGGCGCGGTCCAGGTGGTGCGCGAGGGCGGCGACAACAACCTCCATTCGCACAAGGGGATGGACGGGTTCTGGATGGTGCTCAAGGGTCGGGTGCGCTGGCACGGCCCGGACGGCGTCATCGGCGAGTTCGGCGCGCACGAGGGAATCGTGATGCCGCGCAATTCGCAATACTGGTTCGAATCCGTCGGCGAGGACACGCTGGAGCTCCTCCAGGTCGTCGCCTTCGACCGGAGCGTCAGGAACGAGCGCGTCGACGTGGAGCCGCGCAAGTTCGACGTCGACGCGACCGAGAGGTTCGACGGACGGACCTCCATAGGGTCCGGGTCGGATTGAAACGCCCTCACCCATGCCCTAAACCGTCATGGTCGGCGGAGGCCGACCATCCACGCTTTTTTGTTTTTCCGTCGCGGCAGGAAAACTCGTGGATGGTCGGCCTCCGCCGACCATGACGGCATGAGACAAGGACAGCGAAATGGCCGATCGCCCGAACTTCCTTCTCGTCATCACCGACCAGCAGCGCGCGGATTACCTCGCCTGCGCGGGGCATCCGGTGCTGCGGACGCCCCATATCGATTCCATCGCGGAGGGCGGCCGGCGCTTCGACCGGTTCTATGTCGCGACCCCGGTCTGCATGCCGAACCGCTCGACCCTGATGACCGGGCGGATGCCCTCGCTGCACGGCGTGCGCTCGAACGGCACGGCGCTCAATCTGCGCGCCAACACCTTCGTCGACCTGATGCGGGTGCACGGCTACCGGACGGCGCTCCTGGGCAAGAGCCACCTGCAGAACATGACCGGCATGCCGGCGCTCCTCGAACGCAGGGACCCGCCCGAGGGCCATCTGCCGCCGCCCCCCGACTTCGCGGAGGCAATGCGGCGGACCGAGGCGGACGGGCCGGTCGACGTGGAATCGCCGCACGGCTGGCACGACGATCCGGACTGGGACCTGTTCTACCCGTTCTACGGCTTCGAGCGCGTCGACCTCTGCACCGAGCACGGCGACAAGGTGGGCGGGCATTACTGGCAGTGGCTCAAGGAGCGCCACGCCGACCCGGCCAGCCTGCGCGGACCCGCCAACGCGCTGCCGCACGACTACACGATGCCGCAGGCCTGGCGGACGGCGGTGCCGGAAGAGCTTTATCCCACCCGCTACGTCGCCGAGCGCACGGTGGATTTCCTGGAGGCTCATGCGAGAGAGGGCGGCGGCGCGCCGTTCTTCGCGATGGCGTCGTTCCCCGACCCGCACCACCCCTTCACCCCGCCCGGCAGGTACTGGGGCATGTACGACCCGGACGACATGACGCTGGACGCCTCGTTCGCGGCCAACGCCGAGCCGCCGCCGCATGTCCGCTGGGCGCGCGAACGCCGCGAGGCCGGCGACGCGGTGACCAACAGCCAGTCGCTCTTCGCGGTCTCCGAGCGGGAGGCTAGGGAGGCCTGCGCGCTCACCTGCGGGATGATCGCGATGATCGACGACGCGGTGGGGGAGATCCTGTCGACGCTGGAGAGGCTGGATCTTTCCGACGACACGGTGGTGATCTTCACCGCCGACCACGGCGACTATCTCGGCGATCACCGGATCATGCTCAAGGGCCCGGTCCACTATCAGAGCCTGATCCGGGTGCCGTTCCTGTGGAAGGACACCGCCGGCCGCGCCGCGCCGGCCGGCACGAGCGAGACGCTCGCCGGCACGCTCGACATCGCCCGCACCGTCCTCGATCGCGCCGCGATCGCCCCCTATAACGGCATCCAGGGCCGGTCGCTGATGCCGACGATCGACGGCGCGCCGGACGATCCGGACGCGGACATCCTCATCGAGGACGACCAGCAGCGCACCATCCTCGGCTTCGACGCGGCGCCCCGCGTGCGGACGCTGGTGACGCAACGCTGGCGCATGACGCTCTACGACCGCACCGAATGGGGCGAGCTCTACGACCTCGAGAACGACCCCTCGGAGCTGGTCAACCTCTGGGACGATCCGGCCGCCGGCGCGGCGAAGGCCGAATGCCTGGAACGCCTCGCCCGCCGGCAGATGGACCTCGTCGACCGCAGCCCGTTCCCGACGAACCGGGCTTAGGGCTACCGCCGCCTTGCTTCCCGTCATGGTCGGCGGAGGCCGACCATCCACGAGTTTTTTGCACGGACGGCCGGATAAAACAAAACGTGGATGGTCGGCCTCCGCCGACCATGACGGGGGAAGAGTGCGGGGAAAATTACCGATCGAAGTGGACATGTTCCGCAATTGTGGAGTTGTCGTTTGACAACTCTCGGGTATTTTCGTAAGAGAAGGGCGATGCAGCCTTCAACCGCGTAATGGGACCGACGGCCATGGCAGCTGAGTCGGCGTTCGAGTTCGACCTGGTGTTCGCGCTGCCGGACGGCCCGGCGAACGAGGATGCCGTTCTGGACGCGCTCTACGAGGCGGGGTGCGGGGACGCCGTCGTCGGTCTCGGCGCGTCGGGGCTCGTCGGGGTGGGCCTCACGCGTTCCGGCCGCGATCCCGAGACCGTCATCTCGGAGACGGCGGCGCGGCTCATTCAAGGCCTCCCGGCGGGAACGCGGCTCCGCGAGGTCCGGCCGGACCTGGTGAGCCTGGCGGACGTGGCGGCGCGGCTCAAGGTGAGCCGGCAGGCCCTGCAAAAGAGGCCGATGCCGCCCCCGTCCCTGGGCGGGCTCTACCGGGCATCCGAGATGCCCCCATATCTGGAGGCGGTCCCGGGCAAGGTCAGCGACGGTCTGCGCGACGCACGGGCCTGGTTCGCGGCGGCCCCGGGGGCGCAGCGGGTCAACGCCCGGATCGGCCTCGCGGCGTTCGAGCGGGGGCGGGAGTCCTGCTGAGCCCGCGGCCCTACCGCAGGTCCAGCATCAGGTCGGGCAGCACGAGCGCGATTTCGGGGAAGACGAGGATCGCCGCGAGGCCGATCAGCGTGGCCGCGAGGAACGGCCACACCCCGTTGAAGATGGTCCAGATCTCGACGTCCTGAAGCACCGTCTTGACCATGAAGACGTTCATCCCGATCGGCGGGGTGATCAACCCGATCTCCACCACGATGATGATCACGATGCCGAACCAGATCGGGTCCACACCCAGCGAATCGACGATCGGGAAGAACACCGGGACCGTCAGCAGCAGCATGGCGAGGCTGTCGAACACGCAGCCCAGCACGACGTAGATCGCGCAGATGATCAGCACCACGCCGATCGTCGGCACGTCGAAGGCCTGGATCAGCGCGACCATGGCGTCGGGCAGCCCGGCGAGGTTGATGAAGTTCGAGAACACCAGCGCGCCGAACCCCACCATGAAGATCATCGCCGTAGTCCGCCCGGCGTCGATCAGCGCGCCCACCATGGAGGCGAGCGCGAGCCTCCGCCGCCCCAGCGCGAAGAGCATGGCCCCGGCGGCGCCGATCGCGGCCGCCTCGGTGGGCGTGAATATGCCGAGATAGATCCCGCCGAGGACCAGCAGGAAGAGCACGACGACGCCCCAGACCTTGCCCAGCGCGCGCCAGCGCGCCGACCACGCGTACCGCTCGCCGGGCGGCCCCATCTCCGGCCTCAGCGCGGTCAACAGCGCGATGGCGCCGAAATAGAGCGCCACCAGGAGGATCCCCGGGAGCACCCCGGCGACGAACAGCTTGCCGATATCGCTCTCCGTCAGGATGCCGTAGATCACCATCGGCACGCTCGGCGGGATCAGGATGCCGAGGGTCCCGCCGGCGGCGATGGTCCCGGCGGCGAGGCTGTCGGCGTAGCGGAACCGGCGCATCGGCGCCATCGCGACCTTGCTCATGGTCGCCGCGGTGGCGAGCGACGAGCCCGAGACCGCCGCGAACCCGGCGCAGGCGCCGACGGTGGCCATGGCGAGACCGCCGCGGCGGTGCCCGAGCCACGCGTTGGTGGCGTCGTAGAGCTCCTCCGAGAGCCGGGCGCGGTGGATGAACGTCCCCATCAGGACGAACAGGGGAAGCACGGTGAAGCCGTAGGTGGTCGAGAGGTCGAGCACCTGCTGGCCGGCCATCGACAGCGCCGCCGTCATGTTGCGGACGAAGACGAAGCCGACGATGCCCACCAGGAGCATCGAGACGCCGAGCGGGATGCCGAGAAAGGCGAGCCCCAGTATGGCGCCGAACCCGATGAGCGATTCGACCATGCCCGGGACTAGCCCTCCGCGTCGCCGTCATGGTCGTCGTAGGCGGGGTAGGGCCTTCCGGCGACCGCGCGCCAGAGCAGCATGGCGATCAGGAGGGTCGACAGGCCGGCCAGGACGGACATGAAATAGGCGATCGGCGCGACCGGCCATTCGAGGTAGCCGGTGATCGCCTGGGTCCGCTCCAGCCGCTCCCCCTGGTCCCACATGCGCCAGCAGACGATCCCCATGGCGAGCAGGCTGGCGGCCTGTATCAGCGCCTGCTGCGCCCGGTAGCCCGTCCTCCGGAAGAAGGAATCGAACAGGCTGACGGTGATGTGCCTGCGGTCCCAGGTGACCAGCGGCAGGGCCGAGAACACCACGATGGCGAGGCAGAACTCCATCACCTCGAAGCTGCCCGGAACCGGGCGGTTGAACACGAACCGCCCGGTCACGTCGACCACCGTGAGCGCCATCATGAAGGCGAGCACGGCCGCGACCATCCAGCCCAGCGACCGCCGGACCATCAGGGCGGGCCGCGCGCCGTCGCCGGCCATGGCCCGGCGTCCGGCCTATTTGTGCGCGGTGCGCGACTGCTCGACGAAGTAGTCGTAGGCCGCCTTGCCGTCGATTCCCTTGCCGTTGGCCATCGCGATCCACGCGTCGTGCTGGGGCTGCGCGGCCCGGCGCAGCGCGGCGAGGAAGTCGGCCGGCGCCTCGACCAGCGCCCTTCCGGTCTTCGCGAAGTCCGCGCGCTGCTTCACGGCGATCGCCTGCCAGAGCCGCGAGGTGCGGGCTAGCTTCTCGCCCGAGGCCCCCATGATCTGCTCCTGCTGCTCTCGCTTCAGCCCGTTCCAGACGTCCTTGTTCATCATGATCGAGAACGTCGCCTGGCCGAGCCCGCCCTCGAGCAGCGTGCAGGATTTGGTGACGTCGAGGATGTTGAACGTGTAGGCGTCCATCACCGGGAGCGACGCCCAGCCGTCCACCGTGCCCTTGGAGACGATGGGATACATGCGGACGGCGGGCCCCGGCACCACGGCCACCTTCAGCGCCGAGAGCGTCTTGGCGGCCCCGCCGGGGAGCGACCAGAGCTTCAGCTTCCTGAGGCCGTCGAGGCTCCGGATGGGATCCTTGAGGCTGCAGATCTGGCCGCCCATGCCGGAGGTAAAGCCGAGAAGCTGGACGTCGGCATATTCGTTGGTCTTCGCCTTGTCGAAGAACTTCTTCTGGGTCCGCCACAGCGCCACCGCGTGCGCCTCGGCGTCGGTGAACATGAACGGCAGCATGGAGATCTGGATCAGCGGCGCCCGGCGCTGGATGAAGGCGTTCATGATGACGGCGGAATCCGTCACGCCCTGCGTCGTCGCGTCGTAGAGCCGGGGCGGCGGCGCGACCGCCTTGAGCAGGATCTTGAGCTTGACCGTGCCGCCGGTCGCCTGCTCCACGCCCCTGGTCCATTCGGGGAACATGTCCGCGTTCATGACGTGCTTGGGCGCGCCGATGATGCTGAACAGGAGCTCCTTGGCGCTGCCCGAGGCGGCCGGCGCCGCGGCCAGGGCGGCAGCCATCAGGCCCGCCGTGAGAATCTTGCGCATGGGATGAAGCCTCCTTCGTTGTCGGGGTCTTGCGCGCAGATTAGCCGCGCGGACGGCACGACTCCAACCGTTCCGCCCGCCCCGAAAAACCCCTACACTCCCGGCACCCCACCGCTTCGCAGGAGACCCGCCATGAACGCCACCGCGCTTCGCGACATCGCCGGCCGCTCGCTCAGAGAAAGCGTCAGCGAGGAGGAATGGCGCACCCGGGTCGACCTCGCCGCGGCCTACCGGCTGTCGCACATGTACGGCTGGACGACGACGCTGATCTACAACCACATCTCGGCGCGCATCCCGGGGCCGGAGCGGCACTTCCTGCTCAACCCGTTCCCGCTCCGCTGGGACGAGGTGACGGCGTCGAACCTGGTCAAGATCGACCTCGACGGCAACATCCTCGACGACACGCCGTACTCGATCAACGACGCGGGCTACGTCATCCACAGCGCGATCCACGGCGCCCGCGAGGACGCGCACTGTATCGTCCACACCCACACCGAGGCGGGCATGGCGGTGTCCTCGCTGGAGGACGGGCTGATCTTCACCAATCTCGACGCGATGCTGTTCTACGGCCGGGTCGCCTATCACGAGTTCGAGGGCATCTCGCTCGACATCGACGAGCGCGAGCGGCTGGTCGACGACATCGGCGACAAGAAGGTGATGATCCTGAGGAACCACGGGCTCTTGACCACCGGCGGGACGGTCGCCGAGGCGTGGGTGCTGATGTACTTCCTGGAGAAGGTCTGCTCGGCCCAGCTCAAGCTGCAGGCGGCGGCCGCGGCGGGCGGGCGGATCCACCACCCGACCCGGGAGGTCTGCGAGCACACCGCGCGCCAGTCCACCCAGTCCGAATGCGGCCGCAACGAATGGCCGGCGCTGCTCCGCCAGCTCGACGAGGCGGGGATCGAGTACGCGGTGTAGGGATACACCCCTGCCCGTCACGGTCGGCGCAGGCCGACCATCCACGAGTTTTTTTCTGTGGCGCCGGAAAAACAAAAAAAGCAAAACGTGGATGGTCGGCCTGCGCCGACCGTGACGGGAGGGGGCACGGATGACTGACGCGACCCGGGCCATCCCCACCGGCGCACATTGGGGGATTTACGACGTGCTGGTGAGGGACGGGCGCGTGGTCGGTTCGCGGCCGTGGGCGGAGGACCCCGACCCGGCGCCGCTCCATGCCGCGCTGCCGGCGACGGTGGACCACCCGACCCGCATCGCCCGGCCGATGGTGCGCGCGGGCTATCACAACGCGGGGCCGGAGTCCGACACCGCCGGGCGCGGGGCGGAGCCGTTCGTGCCGGTGTCGTGGGAGCGCGCGCTCGACCTCGTCGCGGGCGAGATCGGGCGCGTCGCGCGTGAGCACGGCAACGCGGCGATCTTCGCCGGCAGCTACGGCTGGGCGAGCTCGGGAAAGATCCACCACCCGCGCACCCTGATCCGCCGCCTGCTCAACCTTTGCGGCGGCGCGACCGACGCGGTCGGCAACTACAGTTGCGGCGCGGCGCTGGTCGTCGCCCCCTACATCGTCGGCACCGCCGCGCCGGTCGGCATGCAGGCGACCGAGTGGCGCAACATCGCCAGGCACACCAAGACGATCGTGAGCTTCGGCGGCATGGCGCCCAAGAACCTCCAGATCTCCTTCGGCGGGCCGGGGCCGCACCGCACGCGCGGCTGGATGGCGCGGCTCGGCGCGGCCGGCGTGGAGACGGTCTCGATCAGCCCGCTGCGCGACGACACGGTCGACGAGCTCGGCGCGCGCTGGCTGCCGATCCGGCCCAACGCCGACACCGCGCTGATGCTGGGCCTCGCCCGCACGCTGATGGAAGAGGGGCTGCACGACGCCGCGTTCCTCGAGCGCTACTGCACCGGCTTCGACCGCTTCGCCGCCTATCTCGACGGCCGGGCGGACGGCGCGGTCAAGGACGCGGAATGGGCCGCCCCGCGCTGCGACATCTCGGCGGACGAGATCCGCGCTCTCGCCCGCCGCATGGCCGCCACGCGGACGATGATAACGCTGAGCTATTCCCTGCAGCGCGCCGACCGCGGCGAGCAGCCGATCTGGGCGGGCATCGCGCTGGCGGCCATGCTGGGCCAGATCGGCCTGCCGGGCGGCGGGTTCGGCATCGGCTACGGCGCGATGGCCTCGATCGGGAACGAGAAGATCGCCGCCGGGCCGCGCGGGCTCCCCACCGGCCGGGACCCGACGGGGAGCTTCATCCCGGTCGCGCGCATCGCCGACATGCTGCTGAACCCGGGCGGCGACTACGATTTCGACGGCGAGCGCCGCACCTATCCCGACATCCGCATGGTGTGGTGGGCGGGCGGCAACCCGTTCCACCACCACCAGGACCTCAACCGGCTGCTGCGCGCCTGGCGCAGGCCGGAGACGGTCGTCGTGCAGGACCCGTTCTGGACCCCCGCCGCGCGCCACGCCGACATCGTGCTGCCGGCGGCGACGGCGCTGGAGCGCAACGATCTCGGCGCCGGCAGCCGCGATTCGACGATCTACGCCATGCGGAAGGCGGTCGAGCCGAGGGGCGAGGCCAGGAGCGACTACGACATCGTGGCCGCGCTCGCCGGGCGGATGGGGCTCGCCGAGGACTTCACCGGCGGCAGGGACGAGCTCGGCTGGATCCGCGAATCGTACGAAGCCTTCGCCGCGCGCATGGAACGGGAGGGCGCGACGCTGCCGGGCTTCGAGGATTTCTGGCGCGAGGGCCGCGCGCGGGCGCCGGAGCCCGAAGAGGATTTCGTGCTGTTCGCCGACTTCCGCGCCGATCCCGAGGCGAACCCGCTCAACACGCCCTCGGGTAAAATCGAGCTCTACTCCGCGACCGTCGCGAATTTCGGCTACGACGACTGCCCGGGCCACCCGGTCTGGATCGAGCCGCGCGAGTGGCTGGGCGCCCCGCTTGCCGCACGCTTCCCGCTCCACCTCGTCTCCAACCAGCCGGCGGCGCGGCTCCACAGCCAGCTCGACCCGTCCCCGGTCAGCACGGCCGCCAAGGTCGCCGGGCGCGAGGCGGCGACGCTCCACCCCGCCGACGCGGCGGCGCGCGGCATCCGGGACGGCGAAATCGTCAGGCTCTTCAACGACCGCGGCCAGTGCCTCGCCGGCGCGCGCGTCACCGACGCCGTCCGCCCGGGCGTCGTCGTGCTGCCCACCGGCGCCTGGTACGACCCGGCCGAGCCCGGCCAAATCGGCGCCCTCGACCGCCACGGCAACCCGAACGTGCTGACCCACGACCGCGGCACCTCCCGCCTGAGCCAGGCGACGGCGGCGCACTCCGCGCTGGTCGAGGTGGAGCGGTGGGAGGGGGCGGCGGAGCCGGTGGCGGTGCACCGGCCGCCGGAGGTCGTGGAGGGGTAGGCGGCCCCTCTCGGCACGGCCACAGCTGTCACCCCGGACTTGATCCCATAAGCGCTAACTTGTTGCCCAGATGGTGGTTGAATGGCACCGGGTCTTCGGTGCTACTGGCTGGGAGACTGGGTGAAGAAGAGGAAATCACCGGCGCGCGTCCGGTTTAGTTGGAACCGCTTCATCTGTTCTCGTCCGTCATGGTCGGCCTTCGCCGACCATGACGGTGAGAAGGCAGGGGGGAAGGCGGGCGAAGTCGGTGCGGCTGGACCCCGGCTCTCCGCTGCGCTCTGGCCGGGGTGACGTCTGCGGGCGTATCGACGGCGATGACGGCGCGCATCCGGCCGGCCCTTTACGTCTCCCCGGCCGGCAGCGGATAGAGCGTCATTTCCGCGTCTTCTGACACCTCGAGCACATGGTTGACCATGACCCCCATCGGGTCGCCGCGCACTGAAAGATAGTCGATGGCGGCGCGCAGCAGCGTTTCCGAACGCGCGCGGCCGACCGATGGCAGGACGATCAGGCCGGGGTGAATGTCCTCGGCGGCGACCAGGGCACGAAAATCCCGCGCGTTTGCCGTCACCAGAACGAGGTCGAGCCCGACGCATCGGGCGAGGACTTCGCGGTCGGGCGCCCCCAGGCCTCCGACGTCGCGCGGATGGGTGACGGCGTGCGCGCCCTCGGCATTGAGTGCCCGGCCGATCGCCGGCGACAGGCACTCGTCGAGAAACAGACGCACGCGCTGCCTTGGCGGCCGGTCAGGCTGCGCTGCGCCAGGGCCTGCCGGAGGGGCGACCCCGCAGCGGGTGGGTTCTGGCGTAGAGTTCGGCCGCGGCGAAGGCCTCGCGCGGAACTTCCGGATAGTCGGCGGCGAGGTCGTCCACGGTCTCGCCGTCCTGCATCCGCCCGAGGATCGCATAGACCGTCAACCGGGTTCCCGCGATGACCGGTGTCCCGCCCAGGATCGCCGGGTCGGAAACGATGTATCGGTCGCGGGCGTCGCGGTATCGCTCGGCGGCGCGCAACGAATCGGCGGCAAGGCGCCGCAGATCGATCGTCGTGGCCTGAGCGAATTCGACGGTTCCGAGCCGCACGGGTTCGAGTCGAGCCAGATGCGCCCAGATGGCCCGCTTGTGGCGCGGGGAGAGGTCCGTGAGCTTCGCGGCGTCGAGGGCGCGAAAGTAGGCGACCGCCCGGATCGGGAGGTAGCGCGTCGCCCCGCCGCGAAACCGGGGCGAGGCGGTCGCGCTCCGCAATATCCCGGCTTCCAGGGCCTTTTCTACCGTCGTCTTCGAGACCCCCGACAGCGCGGCGGTCTCGCGAACGGTCAGTTCGGCGGTGAGAGGCATTATTCGTTCCCTTGCTGGAACGAATATAGTTCGGCGGGGCCGAAGGGGCTAGCCGGGGAGTGGTCTGAGTTTGCCCGACAAATTCTGGTTGGTTGGGCAAGATCTCGCCGTTCGGGCTTCCGGGTCCCGCCGCGCTTGCCTTCGGTCCATCTTCGGGACACAATTGCCCAACGAAAATAATTTTTGTTGGGCAAGACACAAGTGACCGAAGACGCGCGAAACCGGCGCCTGCCCCTGACGGCGCAGACGGCCTATTCCGACCTGCTCGCGCGCCTCCAGGAGGACGCGGTGCTGGAGCTCGGGGGGACGCCGGTTCTTCGCCAGCGCGGCAATCGCAAATACTGGTACTCGGTGCAGCGGCTCGCCGGTCGCGCCGTCGAGCGCTATCTGGGACCCGATACGGCGGAAATCCGGGAGCGGGTCGAACGCGCCCGTCAGGCGAACGAGGATGCGAGGGAGCGCCAGAGACAGCGCGGCCGGCTCGCCCGCATGTGCCGCGCGGGCGGGCTGCCGGCGGCGGATGCGCAGACCGGGAAGGTGCTGCTCGCCTTGTCGAAGGCGGGGGTGTTCCGGCTCCGCGGCGTCCTCGTCGGCACCCACGCCTTTCGCTGCTATCCCGCGCTTCTCGGCGTCGAGATCCCGGAGGCCCGCGCCGTCACCGAGGATATCGACATCGCGGCGTTCCGTTCGGTCTCGGTCGCGCTTGACGACCGCCTCGATCCGTCCCTCGGCGAGGCGCTGAACCGGATCGGACCGTTCGTCGCCCGGCCCGGTCTCCATCGAGAGCCCACCGCGTGGCGCGACGCCGGCAGCGGCGCGCTCGTCGAGCTGCTTACGCCCAACGAGGGGCCGGACCGGGACGAGCCGCTGGAGCTCCCGGCGCTCGGCGCCCATGCTCTCCCGCTGCGGTTCCTGGACTACCTGATCCGCGACCCGGCGCAGGCGGCGATCCTCTACCGGTCGGGGGTCCTCGCGAACGTTCCCGACCCCGCCCGCTACGCGGTCCACAAGCTCATCGTCGCGACCCGGCGGACGGCCTCGGCGCCGGCCAAGGCGAGGAAGGACATCGAGCAATCGGCCGCGCTGATCCGCGTGCTGGCCGAGGATCGCCCCGACGAGCTCGAGGACGCCTACGCCGAGGCGCGGGCGCGCGGGCCGGCGTGGCGCGAGGCGGTGGACCGGGGAGCACGGCGGCTGGGCGCGGACGCGAAGGCGGCACTGGCGGGGGCGGTGGGGAGATAGGGGCAGGCCGCTCCGTTTCCCTTCGACGGGGTCCGGTGGGAGTGGGGTGTGATGAGACCGCGCCGCTTGCTCGACGACGCTACACTGAGCCAGGCTGCTGATAGAGTGACCGTGGCGGTCCAACGCAAGCTGCACGGGGCGGTTACAGCCGATTGACGGGCTGCGTTCACAATTGCGATGGTGCACAATAGTGCTGCACCGTGCCGCTATTGAGGCCAAGCTTGCCTCTTTGACCATGCCTTCAAAACACCGCGTCTCGGTCAACCTGTCATCCGACGAATATCTCATGACTTTTAGCAGGCACTAAGCTTGAAAAATGCCAGAGCTTACCCTGAGAGGAAATCTTCGCTTTCACATAGGACCATGAGGTCTCACTGTCCTAACGACCCTATGCTGCCCCAACTGGCCCTGAGCCCCGTCATTTGTCGATCTGTTATTTCTTAGCTTTCAGCGAATTCGCTTCCTGGACGAGGTAATCCACCAGAACCTTGTTCACCTTCCAGCCGTTGTTGGTTCTGATCAGACCGAACTCATAGTTGACCCAGCGATACATACGCAGCGTTCCACCACTCTTGGCATATGCACCAGCGGGGGTGTTCTCAACCACGATAACACCTTTGCTAAACACCGTTGCGTTATTCGGATCGTCGAAGAAAACACGCTCGTTTGACGTCACATGATGGATTACAAGTATCTCTGCATTGTCGTAGAAATTCTTCCACCGAGTTGCGATTTCATCCTCAGATTTCACGCGAGACACGCCGGGTTCCGTCTCGCCGATCGTCGTGTCTACTTTGTCTTCCAGGATATCACGTACCACAGACCAGTGTTGGCTATCGACGGCATCCGTCAGATTGGTAACAACCCGTTGTATCTCCAGAACATCTACGAGGTTTTCTGACGTTATGGGAGTTCCCAGGGATTTAATTTCTTCTGCGCCAGCTGGTGTGAATGAAAACACAAACGCAGCAGTCCACAGAGCCGACATCAAGCGCATAAGACTTCTCCTTTTTTCATACCTGATTCCGGAAGATTTTGGATTTGATCCATCAATGGCGGCGAATTTTCCTGTCGTCCGCGCAACGAGTGTCAAGTCGGCACCAGACTCAGCCGACGCGCGTGAGGTTTTGACGTCTCGCCCGCGCGTAATCAGGACGGTCTTGCTGCCAGGGACGATGCCACACAGAAACTCTTTAATTCTAGTAGTCGCATCGATGTGGCCTGTCACGTCTGTCATGGTCGTGGCCTTCAGTTGCGATGGTGGACAAAGGTAAAATCATCGTCTACTTAATGCAAGAAGATCATAAATGGAAATAGTTTTTCGTAAGCGTCGCGGACGTCCCACCTTCCGGCTGAGACCCTGGTTTGAGATTTCACTGCTGAGATGTGAGCAGGAGGTGAGTTTCACAATGGGAACCTCAGTTGAGACTCTCAGGACGGTTGAAGTGCTTCCGGCGCGTGCGCCGTGTAATCCGACCGGACCATCGCACCAAGCCGTCATGCCCGGGCTCGTTCCACTGTTGTCCGGTTTAGAATTCGGGGTCGTCTCTGCCCCCCGCTGTCACCCCGGAACAAGTCCGGGGTGACAGCGGGAGATACGGACGGGCGGTGCGAGCGTCCCGCAATCCGTGTCCCGATCCGGTGGAAAGGCCGGAAACCCGCCTGTACCAACGCCTTGCACCCGGTCCGCCGAAGTTAAACCGGACAGCAGTGGAACAAGTCCGGGCATGACGGAAAGGGAGAAGTCGACGTCGGCACACTCCCACATCACCCTCCACCCCGCCCCTTCGGCCGCCCGCGCAACGGATGCGTCGTCGCGTAGACCTGCGCGGCGGCGAAAGCCCTCGGCAGCACCGCTGGATACTCCGCCGCGAGGTCTTCGAGCGTCGCCCCGCCCTCCAGCCGCGCGAGCACGGCGTGGACCGTCAGCCCCGTCCCCGCGACCACCGGCGCGCCGCCGTCGGGGGCGGGGGCGATGTGGCGGTCGCGGGCGTCCCGGTAGCGCTCGGCGTAGCGGAGCGCGGGGGCGGCGAGGCGTTCGAGGTCGAGGGCAGCACCTGGGGCGAACTCGATCGCCTGGAGCGGGCCCGGCTTGAGGGTCGTCAGCTGGTCCCACAGCGCCCGCCTGTGGCGCAGCGGCAGGTCGGCGAGGTCGGCGGCGTCCAGCGCGTGGAAGAAGGCCACCGCCCGGATCGGCAGGAACCGCGCCGCCCCGCCGCGGAACCGGGCCGGCGCGGGCACGGCCTTGAGCACGCCGGCCTCCAGCGCCTTCTCGACGGTCTTTGCCGAAACCCCCGCGAGGAGGGCGGTCTCGCGGACGGTCAGGTCGGGGGACAGGGCCATAATTCTTCCCTGAAGGGGGACGAATATTGGCGCCGCGCGGCCCCGCCGGCAAGCCGATTCGGGCGATTTGCGTCCCCGGGGGACGCGGCGGGCATGCGTTGGGCGGTTCCCGACCCGCTCCGCCGGGCCGCGCGGGAACGGATTAACGACTTACGGCAAGTTCTTCACGCGATAGATAAGTCAACAAGGCTGACCTTTGTTTCACGTGAAACATCAGCGCCGCGCCGGTAGCACCGACAGGACGCCGAACAGGAGCGAGGCGGCGGCGGCGCCGACGACGGTGAGCACCATCGGGAGCGGGGTGCCGTCGTAGAACACCGCCACCGTCTGGGTCAGCAGGGCGGACATCAGGAACTGGGCGAAGACGACGATGCCGGACGCGGTGCCGGTGAGCTCGGGCACGGCCGACATCGCGGCGGCCTGGGCCTGCGGCATCGAGAGGCCCTGGCCGACCGAGAAGATGCCGATGGGGACGAACAGCGCTGCGGGGCTCAGCGCGAGGCCCACGACCGGCGCCGCGAGGGCGAGCGCGCCGGCGAAGGTGAGCCCGGTGCCGGAGACGATCAGGAACGCCGCCGAAAGCCGCCCGCTCGCCCGCCCCGACAGGAAGTTGCCGAGCATGAAGCCGACCGGGCCGAGGGTGAACCAGAGCCCGTACTCGGTCGCCGGGCGCTCCAGCACCTCGACCATCAGATAGGCCGCGCCCGCGTTGGCCGACATGAAGGTGGCCGAGCCGAAGGCGGGGTTGGCCATGTGGAAGACGAAGCGCCGCAGCCCGAGCAGCCGCGCATAGCCCTGGGCGAGCCCGGCGCCGGGCCCCGGCGCGGCGCGCGGCCGGGTCTCGCCGATGACGAAGACGGCAAGCAGGATCGTCGCGAGCCCGAAGGCGGCCGGGACCACCATGATCGACTGCCAGCCGAGCGTATCCGCGAGCCCGCCGCCGATGACCGGCGCGATCATCGGCCCGAGCACGTAGGCGGTCGTGAGATACGCGATCATCTGCGGCAGCCGGTCCTTGCCGTAGACGTCGCTCACCATGGTGCGCGCCAGCACCACCCCGCAGGCGGCGCCGAGCCCCTGGAGTATCCGGCCCCCGATCAGCAGCTCGATGGTGGGCGCCGCCGCGCCGATCGCCGCCCCGCCGGAGAATAGCGCCAGTCCGCCGATCAGCGTCGGCAAGCGCCCGATGCGGTCGGCGAGCGTGCCGTAGACCAGCGTCCCGGCCGCCATCGCCAGCATCGACAGGCTGAAGGCGAGCTGCGCCGCGCCGGCCTCGACCGCGAAGGCGCGCCGGACGAAGGGGACCGCCGGGAAGAACAGATGGACCGAGAGCGGCCCGATCAGCGTGACGCCGACCAGCGCCGCGAACAGGACGGCGCCGGGCTCGGGCGGACGCCGGGCCATCGGCGGCCCGCGGTCAGTGCATCACCAGCCCGCCGTCGACCACCACGGTCTGGCCGCTCATGAAGTCGCTCTCGGCGGAGGCGAGAAAGACCATCGTGCCGAGCAGATCCTCGGGCATCTCCTCGCGCTTGAAGGCGCGCCCGGCGAGGTTCATGTCGAGGTTGAACTGGAGCGCCTCGCGCTGGCTCTCGATCTGCTCGCTCATGGTGAAGCCGGGGGCGATGGAATTCACCCTTATGCCGAAATCGCCGAGCTCGCGCGCCGCCGCCCGGGTCATCGCGTCGACCGCGCCCTTGGACGAGACGTAGTGGAGGAACCACGGCACGCCCGCCTGCACGGTGGAGGACGAGATGTTGACGATCTTGCCGTAGCCCTGCTCCTTCATCGGCGGCACGACCGCCTTGATGCAGACGAACACGCCGCGGACGTTGACCGCCATCACCCGGTCCCACTCCTCGACCCCGATGTCGAGGAAGGAGCGGCGGTTCAGCGCGGCGAAGATCGCCGCGTTGGGCACCATCACGTCGACCCGGCCGAAGGTCTCGACCGTCCTCGCGACCAGCGCCCCCACCTGCGCCTCGTCGGAGACGTCGACCTCCATGCCGAACGCCTCGCCGCCCGACTGGGTAATGGTGTTGACGACGTTGGTGCAGTCGAGCACGTCGCAGATCGCGACCTTCGCGCCCTCCTCGGCGAAGCGCTTGGCGTAGGCCGCGCCGATCCCCTGCGCCGCGCCGGTGACGATCGCTACCCGGCCGTCGAGACGTCCCATCCGTCATCCCCCTGTCGATACGGTTCCGCGAAGGCGCGGGAGGATACCGCAAGCCGCGCCCCGGTGCGATACTGGCCCGGAGGAGGAACGGCATGGGCGAGGTCGAAGTCGCCGCGGACGGCAACGCGGTTCTGGGCGAGAGCCCGGTCTGGTCGCCCGGCGAGGCGGCGCTCTACTGGGTCGACATAAACAACCCGACGGTGCACCGGCTGGATCCGGCGACCGGCGGGCGCAAGCGCTGGTTCGTCGAGACCGAGATCGGCTCGATCGGGCTCGCCGGGCCGGGGCGGCTGGTGGCGGGGCTCCGCACCGGGCTCCACTATTTCGACCTCGAAACCGGCGGGATCGAGAAGATCTGCGACCCCGAGGGCGAGGGCCGCTTCAACGAGAACCGGATGAACGACGGCAAGGTCGACCGCGCCGGGCGGTTCTGGGTGGGGACGATGAACGACCCCGGCCACAAGCCGCAGGGGACGCTCTGGCGGATCGGCGCGGACGGCAAGGCGGAGTCGACGATGGGCGATATCCGGATCCCCAACGCGCTCTGCTGGAGCCCGGACTCCGCCACGATGTACTTCACCGACAGCTACTCGCACCGGATCTGGGCGTTCGACTTCGACCTCGAGGCCGGGACGTTCGAAAACAAGCGGGTCTTCGCCTCGATCCCCGAGGACGAGGGCGTGCCGGACGGCGCGACGGTGGACGAAGAGGGGTTCGTCTGGTGCGCCCACATGTTCGGCGGCAGGGTGAGCCGCTTCGCGCCCGACGGCACGGTCGACCGCACCATCGCCCTGCCGGTGCCGCAGGTCACGTCGTGCGCCTTCGGCGGGCCGGAGCTCGCGACGCTCTACGTCACCACCGCCTCGCTCCGCATGGACCGCGCGGCGCTCGCCGAACAACCGCTCGCCGGCGCGCTGTTCGCCGCCGATCCCGGCGTGCGCGGCCTGCCCGAGCCGGTCTTCGGCGCCTGAGCCCCCGGCGCGGATGACCGGGGACCGCGCGCCCGCCACCTCGTGGCTCGCGGTCGCGGCGATCGCGGTCGCCGGCATCGTGGCCGCGTTCCAGATCGGCAAGCTGCCGGCGGCGCTCCCCGCGCTCCGCGCCGAGCTGGGCCTCAGCCTGGTCGAGGCGGGGTGGATCGTCTCGGCGCTCGCCGCGGTGGGCGTGGCGACGGGGATGGTCTGGGGCTTCGTCGCCGACCGGTTCGGCCACCGCCGGATGCTGCTCTCGGGGCTCGGCGTGATCGTCGCCGGCACCGTCCTCGGCAGCTTCGCCGGGTCGGGGACGGAGCTGTTCCTGACCCGCCTGGTCGAGGGCTGCGGCTACGTCACGGTGCTCACCGCCGGGCCGACCGCGATCGGCGCCTTCTGCCGCGAGCGCGACCGGCCGATGGCGCTGGGCCTCTGGGCGTTCTACATGCCGGTCGGGCTCGCCGGCATGGTGGCGGTCTCGCCCGCCGTGATCGAGGCCGCGTCGTGGCGCGGGCTGTGGCAGATCAACGGCGCGCTGGCGCTCGCCGCCATCGGCGGGGCGGCGTGGGCGACGCGGGGGGCGCGGGCGGCCACGGGAAGCGGCATCGCGACGCCCATGCGGACCGCCATATGGAAGACCGTTACCAGCCCCGGCCCGCCCACCCTCGCGACCTGCTTCGCCGCCTATTCGCTGGTCTACATCTCGGTCTCGGTGTTCCTGCCGACCTTCCTGATCGAACGCCAGGGCTACCCGCACCACGCGGCGTCCTACTGGGTCGCGGTGGCGATGGTCGTCAACGCGCCGGGCTGCGTGCTGGGCGGCTGGCTGCTCAGGCGCGGCTGGCCGGCGGCGCGGGTGATCGCGCTCGCCTATCTCGGGATGCTGATCTCGACGCCCGGCATCTTCGCCGACGGGATCGACCCGGGCCTCCGCCTCGCCTGCGCGATCTTCATGCCGTTCATCGGCGGCATGATCCCGCCCGCCGTCCTCGCCCGCACCGGCGCGCTCGCGGCGGGGCCGGGTCTCGCCTCGACCTGCGTCGGGCTGGTGAGCCAGATGCTGATGCTGAACCAGCTGATCGGCCCGCCGATCCTCGCCGCCCTGGTCGCCGGCCTCGCCTCGTGGGAACGCGCCAACTGGCTGACGGTCCCGATGATCCTCACAGGCCTCGCCGCCGCATGGGCGCTGTCGCGGCTGGATCGGGGCGGCTAATGTTTCACGTGAAACATTAGCGAGTCCGCCTCCCGTCGGACCCTCACCGTCATGGTCGGCCTCCGTCGACCATGACGGGAGAAGAAGAAACGGCGGGCACCCGCCCCTCGATCCTTGCCCTGGAGGCGCTTGAGCCGGATCGGGACGAGGGCGGGCCGGCGCGGCAACCGCCACCTCATCGCCCGATCGCGCCGACTCGACATTTTAATTGCGACTAATTCTTATTACTATTGCAAGTGATAGGCAATCGCATCTAAAATGCGGGGTGGACGGTTCGGACTCAGCAACGGAGGAAACCGTGAACGCCTCTTCGAGCATCCTCGTCGAAACCGGGAACGCCAGCGGCTACCTGCAGCGCCTGTGCAAGCATTTCGGCCACAAGCTCGAGGTCGAATTCACCCCGGAAAGGGGGTCGATCGCCTTCGAATTCGGCCGGGCGGCGCTGCAGGCGGGGCCGGACGGTCTGAAGATGACGGCCCTGGCCGGGAACGAGGAAGACCTGACGAGGCTCACAAGCGTTCTTGCCTCCCATCTGGAACGCTTCGCCTTCCGGGAAGAGCTGAAGATCGACTGGCGGTGACCCGGCGGCGTCGTTCGAGTCGTGCTGATCGTGCTCAACATAGACCGCAGGCTGCTCGGCGAGCTGCTCGTCGAGGCGGCACGGGCGCGCGGCAAGCCGAAGCCGGGCCGGGGGCGGCGCGCGGCGGCGGGGAAAGCCCCTGCCCGCCCCGCCCGCGGGCCCGCCGTGACGGGCGAGGGGAAAGTGCGTCATGTGCGTGTCGCGCGCTGAGGTCGAGGCCGCGCCGCCGCCCGCCGCGCGCAGGCGCCTGCGGCTGTGGGAGCTGACGCCCGGCCTGCACTGCGCGGTGCTCGGCACCTGCATGAGCTTCGCCGATCTGGTCAAGACCGGGCGTAAGGCGGGGATCGTGCCCGAGCCCGACGCCACCGATTACGAGGTCCACGCCTGGTTCGTGCAGAATTGCGGCGAGCCCACCCCGCTGACGCGGCTGCTGCACAAGCGCCTCGACCGGCGCTGGCACGCCGCCATCGGCGCCGCCCGCGCGGCGCGGGACGAGGCGGCGCTCGCTTCGTTCTGGTCGCGCGCGGTGGCAAAGGGCGACATTCCCGGGCCGTTCTGGGCGGTGATGACCCACCCCGCCGCGACCGAGGATCTGCGGGCGGAGGCCTATGGCGTGGTGCACATGCTGTCGCACCGCATGGGCAGCGCCAACCGGGACGCCTCCCAGCGCCTGCGCGCGGCGGAGGCGGAGCGCGACGCGCTCGACCGCAGGCTTTCGGACGCCGCGCGGCGCCTCGAACGCCGTGCGCGGGAGAACGAGGCGCTGCGGGACCGGCTCCGGACCGCCGAAGCCGGGGCGGCGGCGCTGGAGGCGGCCGAGGCCCGGCTGCGCGCGTTCGAGAGCGGCGACCTCTATCGCGGGCTGCGGAGCGGGAAGGACGGGGCCGAGGCGGCGCTGGAGGAGACGCGGCGGGACCGCGACGCCGAGGCGCGGCGCAGCCAGGCCCTGGAGCGGGAGCTCGCCGAACTGCGCCGGGAGAGGAGCGACCACGCCGCCAGGCTGGAGGCCGCGGAAGCGGAGCGCTCGGCGTTGGAGGCGATGCTGCGATCGGGGATCGCCGTCGGCGAAGACCACCGCGCGGATGCCCCCGCGATCGACCTCTGCGGCCGCCGGATCGCCTATGTCGGCGGGCGGGACGCGGCGGTGCGCCATTTCCGCGCCCTGGTCGAGAGCGCGAACGGGCGGTTCGCCCATCACGACGGCGGCGTCGAGGACGGGGCGCAGCGCCTCGACCGGGTGCTCAGCCAGGCCGACGTGGTGCTCTGCCCGATCGACTGCGTCAGCCACAGCGCCTGCCTGCGGGCCAAGAAGTTCTGCAAGCGGGCCGCCAAGACGTTCGTGCCGCTGAGGAGCGCCAGCCTGTCGGCGCTCGCCGCCGGGCTGCACCACGCCTGCGGCGACGGGGGCCCGGCCGGGGAGGGAGGTGCCGGTGCGGCGCGCCACTGAGTTTTCAATAACCGAAACCGATCCCTTGGGATCGACAACTGGAGGAGGAGTCAGGATGAAGAAGACGATTATCGCAGGGACGGCGGCACTGTCGCTTGTGTTGCTCTCGGGCGCCGCCGCGGCGGACGGGATGGTCTATTCCGGGTTTCCGGTGACGGTGAAGGGGTATTCCGGCAAGAAGACCACGTCGGTGTCCTATGGCGGGCAGATCGCGCGGCATGCGCTGCACGATTCGCTGAAGAAGCTGGTCGGCAAGGGGAACGGCAAGCCCAACCCGGCGCTCAAGGCGCAGATGATGGCCTACTTCTCCGGCAAGGACGCCGGGCGGAAGATCGTCGCGCCCGCGACCAAGGGCAAGTTCGCCGTCAAGCAGACCGAAGTCGATTCGCTGAGCAAGGGCAAGAACCTCGCCGGCAAGACCTACAAGGCCGCCGTCGCCGGGATGCCGAACGGCATGACCGGCCCCGAGCTGGTCGCCTTCTGGATCGACAAGGCGTCGTCGGCGAAGAAGGGGTTCGACGCCGCCAACGGCTACGATTACGGCCAGCTGATCTCCAAGTTCATCATGGGGGCGGTGTCCTACAACCAGGCGGTCGACGGCTATCTCGACGAGTATCTGAGCGCAACCAAAAAGCCCAACGACAAGCCCTACTCGAAGGGCGCGGCCTATACCGGCAAGGAGCACGCCTGGGACGAGGCGTTCGGCTATTTCGGGACGCCGGCGCACACGCTGAAGCTGACCCCGAAGCAGGTCTACGACATCGCCAAGCAGAGGGACGTTGCCGCGGCCGACATGAACAGGGACGGCAAGGTCGACCTCAAGACCGAGATGACCTTCGGTCCGGCCTATTACGCGGCCGGGTTCGACGCCTCGGTCTACGACAAGGGCAACAGCACGTCGTACCTGCACACCATCGCGAAGGCGTTCCTCGACGGGCGCAAGCTGCTCGCCGCCGCGAAGGGCGAGAAGCTGACCGACGCCCAGCGCGCCACGCTGATGGGCCACGCCAAGACGATCTCGGACAATTGGGAGAAGGTGCTGGCCGAGGCGACGTTCAAATACGCCGGATCGGTCTACAAGGACATGGTCAAGCTGAAGACCATCACCGACGCCAAGGGCGATCCCGCCAAGGCGTTCCGCGCCTACGCCAAGCACTGGGGCGAGCTCAAGGGCTTCTCGCTCGCGCTGCAGGCGGGCAAGAACAATCTCGGCGAGACCGCGACCCGGCTCAACCGGATGATCGGCGCCGGCCCGCTGCTCTTGAACGCGAGCCAGGTGGTCGACATCGACTCCAAGGGCAACTACGTGCGCGACCAGGGCCCGGAATGGGGCGAGTACATGCTGCACATGGCCAAGGTGCAGAAGCTCCTGATCGACAGGTTCGGGGTCAAGGCCCGCAACAACGACGTGACCGGGGACATGAAGGCGCTCTCCGACGCGCTCGGCGGCAAGGCCTCGGCGGAGAACGACTAGGGGGGTTCTCACGAGCGGCGGGCGCTTCTTGTGTCGAACGCGCGGGAACGGTTGCGCGACACGGACTTGGCCGCTCCCCGGCGGTTCCAGGGAAGCCCGCAGCCTGTCGTCCGTCCCGCTGTCGCCCCGGCCTTGAGCCGGGGTCCAGGGAGGCCGGGCGAAGGCGGTGCCCGTGTCTCTGGACCCCGGCTCAAGGCCGGGGTGACAGGCTTGGGGGCGGTTCGGGCCGTCCTTCGATACACCCCCTTCGGGCGCTACTCAGGATGAGGAGAGGCGGCATGCCACAGGAAAACCCCTCGTCCCGAGTAGCGGCGAAGCCGCGTATCGAGGGACGCCGCGCCGCGTCGGTTCCCTGTAAGACGGGCCCACCGTAGATCGGCCGGTCATGGACGGTTTCGTCGTCGAATTCGCCGAGCGCCTCGCCGACCAGCTTCTGAACCCGAAGAAGCGGGTCTTCCTCGGCTATCTCCTGAGCGCGCTCGTCATCGCCATCGCGGTCCGGCGGATCGCGGGGGGCGCGCATCCCCGCCTGTTCGACCCGAAGATCTGGTGGTCGCGCTCGGCGCGGGCGGATTACCGGATCGCGGTCGTCAACCAGGCGGCGATGATGGGGGTGGCGCCCCGGCTGGTCTCCACGCTCGGCCTGGCGACGCTGCTCTTCGAGGGGATGCATGTCTGGTTCGACGGGCGCCCCGTCCTGCTCGCCGACGCGCCCGGCTGGGCGGTGGCGGCGGGCTTCACCCTCGCCCTGTTCCTGCTCGACGACGCGACCCGGTATCTGCTGCACCGCTGGCTGCACGCATGGCCCGTCCTCTGGTGCTTCCACCGGGTGCATCACACCGCCGAGACGCTGACGCCGTTCACGGTCTACCGCACCCACCCGGTCGAGGGCGTCCTGTTCGCGCTCCGCGCGACGCTGGTGCAGGCCGTCAGCGTCGCCGGCTTCGTGTTCTTCTTCGGCGACCGGGCGGAGCTGGTGACCGTGCTCGGCGCCAACGCGATAATCTTCGCGTTCAACGTCGCGGGGTCGAACCTGCGCCACAGCCATGTCCGGATCTCCTACGGGCGGATCGTCGAGCGGGTGCTGATCTCGCCCGCCCAGCACCAGATCCACCATTCCGCCGCGGCGCGGCACGCCGGCCGCAATTTCGGCGCCGTGCTCGCGGTGTGGGACTGGATCGGCGGCAGCCTCCGCCTCGCCGAACGCGGCCCCGACCTCCGCTTCGGCCTGCCCGGCGCGGGCGCGGCCAGCCACCGCCTCGCCAACGTCTACCTCGCCCCCTTTCGGGACGCCGCCGCGATGCTCTACAAATCCCTGTTCGGGAGACCCACGACCATGTCGACACACCGCTTCAGCCCGTCCTTTCGGGGCGGTATCGCGGCGCTGGCGGCGCTGCCCGCGCTCCTCGGCGCGCCCGGCGCCCTCGCGCAGGAGCTCAACATCTACTCCCACCGCCAGCCCTTCCTGATAAACCCGTTCATCGCGGCTTACGAGAAGAAGACGGGGGTCAAGGTCAATACCGTCTACGCCAGGAAGGGTCTCGCGCAGCGCCTGCAGGCCGAGGGCCGGCGGAGCCCGGCCGACGTGGTGCTGACCGTCGACATCGCCCGGCTCCACGTCTACGCCGACAAGGACCTGCTGGCGGCGGTGGACTCCGCGGTGCTCAAGAAGAACATCCCCGCCCATCTGCGCGATCCCGGCGACCGCTGGTTCGCGTTCTCGAAACGCGCCCGGGTGGTCGTGGTCTCCCGCAAGGCGAAGGACACGGACCTGATAAAGCGCTACGAGGACCTGACGGACGCGCGCTGGAAGGGCCGCATCTGCGCGCGGCCCGGCAGCCACGTCTACAACCGGGCTCTGGTCGCCTCGATGATCGCCGCGCATGGCGAGGCCGGCGCGCTCGCCTGGGCGCGCGGCGTGGTCGCCAACCTCGCGCGCCGGCCGCAGGGCAACGACCGGGCGCAGGTGAAGGCGATCTTCGAGGGCGTCTGCGACGTCTCGATCGTCAACAACTACTATTACGGCAAGCTGGCGGCGTCGCCGGTGCCGGCGCACCGCGAATGGGCGAAGGCGGTGCGCCTGATCTTCCCCAATCAGGCGGGCCGCGGCACCCATGTCAACATTTCGGGCGGCGGGGTGGCCAGGCACTCGCGCAACAAGGCGGGCGCGGTCGGCTTCCTCGAATTCCTGACCTCGGAGGCGGCGCAGAAGCTCTACGGCACGGTCAACTTCGAATACCCGGTCAACCCCGCCGTCGCCCCGCCCGACGCGGTGAAGGCCGGCAGCGGCTTCCGCGAGGACAAGCTCCCCATCGCCCGCATCGCCGACCTCGCCCCCGCCGCGCAGAAGGTGATCGACAGGGCGGGGTGGTAGGACGCGGCTGTCCCCCCGCCGTCATGCCCGGACTCGTCCCTTTGCTGTCGGGTTCGGCGTTCGGCGGGCTCTGCGCCGAGAGGCGGGGACAAGGTCGGGCGGTGCGCGCGTTCTCCGACACCTAGAGCCTGTCCGTTCCAGATAGAAGCGCTTTACCCCGACCCTCACCGTCATGGTCGGCGAAGGCCGACCATCCACGAGTTTTTAAGGCACTGGAAACAAAAACAAAACGTGGATGGTCGGCCTTCGCCGACCATGACGAAAGAGAACGGAAGAAGCGGTTCCAACTAGAACAAACGTGCCCTGGCCCCATCCCGTCATGCCCGGACTTGTTCCACCGCTGTCCGGTTTAGTTTTTCAGCGCGGGTTCCGGGCCCATGAGAGAGGCCGTCTCCGCCCCCCGGTTGTCACCCCGGACTTGATCCGGGGTCCAGGGAAGCTGGGCGAGGGCGGTGCTTGTGGCCCCCGGATCGGTGTCCGGGACAAGCCTGGACCCCGGCTCAAGGCCGGGGTGACAGCTTTGAGGTCGGCCGCGGTGCGGGCTCTGCGTCGACCCTTGGTGAGAAACGCGGGTCAGGCGCGGTGGCCCGGCCCGGTCGCTTTCCCCCGCCGTCATGCCCGGACTTGTTCGGGGCATGACGAGGTGGAGGGGATGCGGACGCGAGGACAGATGGATTTCAAGCAAGAACGGATACGCTCCGAGCGTCAGGCGGCGCGGCGGCGGCCCTCGCGTTCGGCGAACTCGAAATAGAGCTTGCGGGCGAGCCGGGCCATCGGTCCCTCGGGATACTCGCACTCCTCGACCTTCGAGATCGGCAGGATCTTGGAATAGTTGCCGGTCAGAAACACCTCGTCGGCGCCCATCACGTCCTCGACCGACAGCGTCGTCTCCTCCACCTGCACGCCCGCGCCGCGCAGGAGCCCCATGACCCGGGAACGGGTGATGCCCGCGAGGAAGCAGCCGTTCGCGGCCGGCGTCTTCACCGTCCCGTCCTTCGCCATGAAGAGGTTGTTGGTGGCGAACTCCGCCACGTTGCCGTCCGGATCGAGCACCATCGCGGTGTCGTAGCCCTTGTCCCGCGCCGCGGTCATGCAGCGCACCACGTTGGGGTAGAGGCAGGACGCCTTCGCGTGGGTCGGCGCCGTTTCGGGAGCGGGGCGCCGGAACGGCACCAGGCAGGCCGTCAAACCGCGCCAGGGGGGCAGGGGCGATTCGAATATCGTGAGCAGGAACCTTGCCGCGTCGTAATCCGGCACGACGAAACCGCCGGTGAAGTAGAACATGGGGCGGATATAGAGTTCCGCGTCGGCGTGAAAGCGGCCGATCCCCTCCCAGCACAGCGCCTCGATGGCGGGGCCGTCGATAGCCGGCGCGATCCCGAAAGTCTCGGCCGAACGCACCACGCGCGCGCAGTGGAGATCGAGGTCGGGCGCGAGGCCTCCGAACGCCCGGGCGCCGTCGAACACGCTGGAGGCCATCCACCAGCTGTGATCCATCGGTCCGAGAAGCGGAGGGTTGCCCTCGTGCCACGCGCCGTCGTGCCAGGTAAGAGAATTTGCCGTCATGCCGCGCCTAGGGAATCACATCGGGCGCCCGGACCGCAATCCCGATATTCGATTTGCGCCGGACTTCTTCTAGGATCGCCGCCGCAAAGGGCGGAGACGACCGATGGACCTCCAGCTGCCTTCGTCGAAGGACGAAATCGACGCGATCCAGAGCCGCCGCAAGCGCGTTGCCTTCGAGCGGGCGAAGCGGGCGCCGTTCTACGCCGGCAGGCTGGACGGCATCGATCCCGACCGGCTCGACGATCCCGACGAATGGGCAAAGATCCCGATTATCGACAAGGAAACCCTGCGCGAGATCCCGGCGGATGCGTTCGAGGACCGGATGGTCGTCTGCGAGCGGCGCGAAATCGCCGAATACTGGCGCTCGGGCGGCGCGACCGGCGTTCCGATCTACTACCCGCGGACGGCGGAAGACATGCGCTACAGCTTCCTTCAGCTCGTCCGCTGCTGGGTTTGCGCGGGCGTCGAGCGGGGCGATCTGTGCCACATGTCCTTTCCCTTCGGCGTGCATCCGGCGGGACAGTTGTGGTCCCGTACCGCCAACGACGCGGGTATAGGCATCGTCTGGGTAGGCGCCGGCAACACGACCCCGTCGGAAGTCCAGCTCGACCTGCTGTCCCGGCTGCGGCCGACGCTGTGGATGGGCATGCCGAGCTACGGCCTCCATCTCGCCAATCTGGCGGAAGCCGGGGGTATCGATCTCGCGGACGGGCCGGTGCGCAAGCTGCTGGTCGGGGCGGAGGCGTTGTCGGCGGCCAAGCGGGAGAAGCTCGAGCGCATGTGGGGGGTGGACGAAGTGCGCGACCTCTTCGGCATGACCGAGATCGGCATCCTGGGCGCCGACAGCAGGGTCGAGGAAGGGTTCCACATCTGGACCGACCAGGCGGTCTTCGAAGTCGTCGATCCCGACACCGGCGAGGCTCTGCCGGAGGGCGAAGACGGCCTGATGGTGATCACGCCGCTCTTCGTCAACAACGCGACGCCGTTCCTGCGCTGGAGTTCCGGCGACATCGTCAGCATTCGAAACCAGACGTCGCTCGACGGTCCGTTCTCGGTGTTCCCGGTGATGCGTCATGCCCACCGGACGGTCGGCTTCTTCAAGATCCGCGGGATCAACGTGAACCACGCCGAATTCGAGGATTTCATGTTCCGCCAGCCCGCGGTCACCGATTTCCGGGTGGCGCTCGTCACGACGGACGACCGGGAGGTCCTGCGGCTGTCGATCGAGGTCAAGCGGGGAATGGACGGCGACTCGGTATCGCGGGAAGTCGCCGGCTCGGTGAGGGGTGCGTTCGAAGTCCGGCCCGACGTGGACGTGCTGCCTCTCGGCACCCTGGCCCGCGATTTCGAGGCGAGCGTCAAGGCGCCCCGCTTCCAGGACCTGCGGGACTAGAGCCTGTCCGTTTCAGATAGAAGCGCCTTTACCCCCGGCTCCTCACCGTCATGGTCGGCGAAGGCCGACCATCCACGAGTTTTTAAG
>JAPPIT010000192.1 GCA_028820505.1 Defluviicoccus sp. | reverse complement strand
AAGGCCGCCGATTACGAGCGCGGGCGCAACCGCCGCCGGGCCGGGGACCGCCGCGCCAGGGGGCTGTGCGCCGCCTGCGGCAAGTCCCCGCCGGCGCCCGGCCGCGTGTCCTGCGAGCCGTGCATGGAGAAGCGCCGCGTGCAGGGTCGCGCGAAATACGCGGCCGGCAAGGCGGCGGGCAAGCTCTACGGCGGGGCCGATCCCGAGGCTTGCCGCAAGGCCGCCCGCGCCCGCAGCCGGCGGCGGAGGAAAGCCTGGATCGAGGCCGGGCTCTGCGTCCGCTGCGGCGCGACCCCGGAGATCGAGGGCAGCACGAACTGCGACTCCTGCAAGGCGAAAAGCCGGGCGAGGGGCCGCCGCAAATACGCCGAACGGCGCGCCGCCGGGCTCTGCACCAAGTGCGGAAGCCCCGCCTTCGACGGCCTCGCCTATTGCGGCGCCTGCGCCGCCATCCGCGAGGTCCAGCGGCCGCCGGAGGTCAAGAACGCCCAGTCCCGGCGGCGATACGCCGAACGGCGCGCCCGCGACCGGTGCACCGATTGCGGCGCGCCGTCCCAGGGGGCATCGCGCTGCGTGCCGTGCGCGGAACGCTCGCACCACCGCTCGACATACTTCAAGGGCATCCCGATCTGGGACCCGAGCTGGACGGTGATCGAGATCGCCACCGGCGAGGCGCTCGGCACCTTCGACAGCGAGGCCGACGTGGCGCTCTGCCTCGCCTTCGAGAAGCTGGCGCGCGACCAGGTCGAGGTAATCGCCGACATCAGCCCGATGGCGATGCACACGAGCTGGACCTGACCGGACCGCCGGCCCCGGCCGCCGAGCCGGGGAACGGGCGCGGCGGGGTCTCCCCGCTGCGCTGCCGGCCCGCCGTCCGCCGGTAATCGACGCGCCGGCCTTCTCGACATGCGTATAGCCGGCCGGGCGCCCGCCGGCCCGACCCCAACCGAAGGAGCTTTCACCATGACCGCCTGCATCCCCGACGATCCCGCCTATTGCTTCTGTCCGATTGCGGAAGAGGACGGCGAACCGCCGCAGATTCGCATTTTGGTGGAAGGTCTCATCTTCGCCATCCCCACCGCGCTGGTCGCCCTCGACCGCGAGCAGGGGCTCGACTTGTGCGACCGGTTGAACCGGGCGCTCGGTCTCGACCGCGCCGCCTGGACCGCGCTCGCCACGCGCTGCCTGCGCGCCAGCGCCGGCGGCATGAACGGCAGCACCGTGCACTGAAGACGGGCGGGAACGCCGCCGCGCTTTCCGGCTCGCCGACCGCCGCGCCGGTTACGGCGGGCGCGGGGCGTGACGGCGCTGGCGCTGGGTTCGGCCGGGAGTTGGAGAGGAGCTTTCGCGGGGGCGTGTCCGGCAGGGCGGCGGGAGGGAGTCCGGTCGCCTCGATGCCTGGCGCGGCAACGCGAAGGAGGTTTTCGCCATGTTCCTGTCCGACCATTCCCCCGACCTTCCCGCCGGCAGCCTGCTGCTGGCCGAGTTGGGGATCGACCCGGCCGCCGTCCGCGAGGCGATCGAGGACGAGCGCGCGATGCGGTGCCCCGAGCGACCGGCGATCTATCCCGAGCACGGTTTCGCCGGCCTCTTCCCGGAACCGGCGGTAGGCGGTTTCGGCGAAGCGGCGCCGGACGAGCCCTGGGACCCGGCGTCGTCGCTCCCTCCGGCGTGATGGAGGTGGAGGAGGGCTTGGAGAAGGTGAGCGGCGGGGGGCCGGGGGGAGCGATCGTCCCGGCTTCCCGTCGTTCGCAAACCATCGTCAGAACCCTGAGCCACAAGGAGATAGCAATGGCTTTCGGAAAGAACTACGCGGAAATCGTCGGACACCTCGGCGGCGATGTCGTCATCAACCATCTCGCCTCGGGCGGGCGCGTCGCGAACTTGAGCGTGGCGACCGACGAGTCCTATTTCGACCGCGCCGGCCAGAAGGTCGACCAGACCGAGTGGCATCGCGTCGTCACCTTCCAGGACGGCCTGATCGACATGCTGGAGCGGCACGCCAGGAAGGGCCGGCTTATCAGCGTCGAGGGCAAGCTGCGGACGCGGCGCTGGAAGAAGGACGGCGACGACTCCTGGCGCTACTCGACCGAGATCCTCGTCGTGCCGGGCGATCGGGTCCAGTTCTACGACAAGCCGAACCGCGCCAACGGCGCCCAGGCCGAGCCCGCTCCGGCGAACGGCGAGGCGATGCCGGCCGGCGGTGATCCGGCGCAGGTCGACGACCTCGGATCGGATCGTATCCCCTTCTGAGCCGGTTCCCCTTCCTCCAACTCGGGCGGCTGCTTCGGCGGTCGCCTTTTTTTCTGCCGTGGGTCCGGTGTCCGCCGCCGCGCCGGGAGTGGAGAAAAGCGGAGGGTCGGGCAAGCCGACTGAAGAGAGAGGGAGGAGGCCATGGCCATCCGCTACGTCATCCGCACCGTCGACGAGGACTGGATCGATCTTGTCGACGAACCCGTCCGCATCGACGACCGCCGCGCCGCCTGGGCCGAGGTCCGGCGCCGCATCGCCGCCGATCCCGATCTGAAGACCGTCGTCATCAATCGCGACAACGGCGCGATCCTCTGGCAGAGCGATCCCGCCATCCCGCCGCGCTACCGCGTCGCCACCGCCGACAGGACCTTCGTATACGCCGTCGACGATATCGATTTCCCCATTGAGGTGCTGTCCGAGCACAAGGAGAAGGACGACGCCTGGACCGCCTTCTACGACGCGGTTGCGGCCTCCGCCGACGAGCTGGTCTTCATCTTCGACATCTCCGGGCACCAGCGCCGCATCGTCGCCAACTCCGACGATTTCGATCATCTCAAGCCCGTCCGGGACGTGGCGTGATGCCGGGCCGGTCGCGCAGGCGGACGGGAGGGTTGGGCGACCCCCTTCGGGGCCGGGCTCTCCGCTCATATCGTCACTCGCTGGCGCTCGCGCCGAAACCGCTGCGATCCCTGTCGCCTCCGCCCGCTGGCGCGGGCTGCGCGCTCCGCTTGCCAATGCGCCCGGCAGGTCCGGGGATCGTTTCCAGGGCCGTGCAGGCCGAGAGGCCGATGGGGTCCGTGCAGGTGGAGAGGGAGGGGCTGGCCGCTGTGCTGTCTCATTGTCCCACACGTGCTCGGGCCAGCAACCCCTGCGGGGTCCTCCGCTCCGCTCCGGCCTGGCCCAAGAAGCTCTAGGGCGGACCGTGAAA